>NZ_JBHUMH010000021.1:0-112496 GCF_042684845.1 Paenibacillus yanchengensis
ACAGAGGAAATACATCGATATGGACCTATATTGGACGTGGAAAAAAGAGAAGAAGAAAGCCGAACCCAAGTCATAAGTCCGGCAGATCATATCTAAAGGGAATTTACACATAAAAAAGGACTTGACCTGTGCAGCTTGTTGTAGCGAAAGTTTTATAAGAATAATCGTACAAATTTAGGATTTTGAAGGTTGTTACTGCGATTATTATCATCTACCACAGACTTTCTCTCTAATGAGGCAGGACTACCTGAATGGATGTCGAATTACTTTCGATATACCGATTAATACAATTGTAGTTCGCATTCATGCAGTTCATTAACTCATCATTTAGGGAGGGAAGTCATGCGAAATAAGTGGATGAATACGCCGATGATGTATGCTTTCGGAATGCTGGCGATGATGATTCCTAGCCAAGCGTTTAGTACGTATTATTTGTATTATTATTCGGATATATTAGGAATGGCAAGTGGTTACATATTGATTGCGCGTACTGTCTTTTTAATATGGGATGCTGTTAATCAGCCGCTATTTGGATATTTTTCTGATCGAACGAAAACGACGTTTGGTAGAAGGAAGCCGTGGTTATATATTGCAGTACCATTGTTTATGTTAACGTTTATTATGGTATTTAGCCCACCAGCTAATCTAGGTGAAATTAGTTTATTTGTCTGGTTTTTAGTTGCTCTTATTTTATATGAAGCGGTTGCTACAATCATTTGGGTCAACTATGGGGCATTGTTTCCAGAATTATTTCGTGGTGATGCTGTACGCACGAAAGCGTCGGCTGTTCAGCAAGGATTTCAGATTGTTGCCTTATTAATCGCTACTGCCGTATCGCCGATGATTTTTAAAGATTACGGATTTGGTGTAATGGCTGTTGTGTACGCTATACTATTTGCGTTATTTATGCTACTGTGTTTGCGGTATATACAAGAAGACAAAGAGGCAATGGAGGCTCCACAGTTAAAATTCAAAGAAGCGTTTCGTGAAACGTTGAGCAACGTTCCTTTCTGGGTATTCAACATTGCCAATTCGTTCGCTCAAACGGTCAATGGACTACTTAGTTCGACTATACCTTTCTATGCCAAATATGTGCTTAAAATACCAGAGAACCAAGTAACGATATTAATGGCTGCTATATTCGTGTCTGTTATTCCACTAGTATTTGTATGGTACTGGTTAATTCGCAAAATCGATCCGCTCAAAGGGTGGCGCTATTCTTTAATTGCTTATGCCTTATCTGTCATCCCGCTTTGGTTTGGTAACAGTTTATGGACGGGGGTCGCCGCTGGTATTTTAGTTGGTTTTGGTCTAGCGGGCTTCTTCGTAACTCCACCAGTAGTGACGGGTATGATTATCGATGAAGATACACGGCGGACAGGTAGTAGACGAGAAGGAATTTATACGGCGGTTGCCGGTTTTATTACTCGTTCGAGCGGCTTAATTTCGGCATTTGCTTTTTTTATCGTAGGGGCTATTTTTGGTTACGAAAGTGGAGATAATCCAGGTCCTGATCCAGAATCTACATTTCGTTATTTAATTAGTGTAGTACCATTTATTTTAGTAAGTATCTCGTACATTATTTCTTTATTTGTCAAAATTAAACGAACGGAATAACAATGAATCAAGCTTTCTTTCTTCATTACGAGGAGATGGAAAGCTTGTTTTGTTTTTCATTCTCTCTATTTCATATTATAATAGGTATGGTATGGTTAACGAGATAGAGATGAGGAGGTACAGACAATGCAGCCCATAGCAAGAGAAGTGATACAACAACGAATCGATGCGTTGAAAAACGAAGAGCTATATATACATTTGGAAATGACGACGGGTGCTTATTCGGCTCATTTTGATAGTAGTAAACATCCAGCAGCTACATTTATAACGAATGCTCAGGTGAAGTTTATTCATGGGACGATATCAGAAGAAGCTCCTTACCGTGTTGGTTTGAAAATGGACCATGGTTGGATATATTCGGAAGGCTTGACGCATTATGAAGAAACAGACGAAGAACGTTTAATATTGGCAGGACATGATAGTGAAGGAAAGCTGGTAGTCGCACTACAATTAAGCCGACAACCATTCTAATGATGGGAGGGAAACACACGTGAAAGAAAAACATATATTGGTTGTTTTGCCGCATCCAGACGATGAAGCGTTTGGTTTAGCTGGTACTTTAGCTATGCATATTGATCATGGGACACCGGTAACGTATGCTTGTTTGACACTTGGAGAGATGGGACGCAATATGGGTGTTCCTCCGTTTGCTAATCGAGTTACATTGCCACAAATACGCAAGCAAGAATTAGAGCGTTCGTGTGAGGCGATTGGCATTACAGATTTACGAATGTTAGGTTTTCATGATAAAACGATAGAGTTCGAAGAACCGGCTGTACTAGACAAATATATGGATGCTTTGTTAGAAGAACTAGAGCCATCATTAGTGGTAACATTTTACCCTGGCTATGCCGTTCATGCGGATCACAATGCGACTGGTGCTGCCGTTATGCGTGCGATCAAAAAACTGCCAGAAGCTAATCGCCCAAGAATTTATGCTTTAGCATTTGCTAATAATTCGGAGCAAGAGATTGGTAAACCAGATGTTGTTGTTGACGTACGTCCTTATATTGAACAAAAAGTGGCATCTTTAATGGCACACCGTTCCCAATTCCAAATGCCTGAACTAGTGGGCGATAAGCCGAAAATTACTAATAAAATAATCGAGCGTTTCGGTTATGAACGGTTTTGGACTTATTCCGTATAAATGACGATAGACGTTAGTAGTTACATGATTATATGTATAAAAATATTACGATGGACAAGGCTGCTTCTAAAATAGAAGCGGCTTTTTCCTGATGTTGTTGTTATATTTACGAACTAATGTATGAAAAATATTTTTTGTGGATAACTTTAACAGAAGGGCAACTTTAACGAATCTTAACAATAGTCTGATATAATTGTTGCAAATATTGAAGGAGGCTTTCAAGTGAATCGTGTAAGAACAGTTATAGTTGTTGTAGCATTAATGGCTTTGGTCGGCTGGGGTGTCTATGATAATCAAGCTAAAAAGTCAAAAGAAAAAGAACTGATATTGCAGCAACAATTAGATGAAGAGAAGCAAAAACTGTTAGCACAACAACAAGCTATCATGGATAATAATGGTTTAGAGCAAAACGTGCAAATAGAAGAAGGTAGTAATGAGGAAGATGAGCTTGTCGTTGGATTAAAGAAAGGTAATATTGCGCCAGATTTTGTGTTAGAATCATTAGATGGAGAAGAACGAAAGCTATCGGATTATCGTGGAAAAAAAGTTATATTAAATATGTGGGCAACGTGGTGCCCGCCATGTCGTGAAGAAATGCCGGATATGCAAAAAATGCATGAACAGCACGGTGATTCTGATATAGCAATTGTTGCTGTAAACTTAACTTCTTCGGAACAAAAAATAGAAGATATAACGGAATTTGTTGAAGAGTACGGCTTAACGTTTCCTATTTTACTAGATCCTAAAGATCAAGTGGCTGGTCGCTATCAAGTGACGAGTATTCCAACCAGTTATATATTGGATGCGGAAGGAAAAATTCAACAAAAAGTAGTAGGACCAATGTCATTTGAGATGATGAGTGAATTGTTGGAACTATAATAGTAGTCAACCGTTTCTTCTTTAGCCTATAGGAGAGTTGATGGCATCGTGATAAAAGGAAAATCAATTTTAATTATCGAGGATGAACATAAAATACGCCAGCTAATTAAAATTTATTTGGAGCAAGCTGGATTTGAAGTATGGGAATCAGCAGATGGTATAGATGCGCAACAAAAGTTTGAAGCTTATGACCCTTGTTTTGTCATTATGGATTTAATGCTGCCAGGGCAATCAGGAGAGCAGCTATGTAGCTGGATTAGGCAAAAGCAAAAAAGCGATGTACCGATTATTATGCTGACTGCCAAAGTGGACGAACAAGCTAAAATTAATGGGCTGCAAATTGGTGCAGATGATTATATGACTAAGCCATTTAGCCCGCAAGAGTTAGTCGTCAGAGTAGAAACGGTTCTTCGGAGAACAGCACATCGTTGCAGTAAAATTACTTATCGTCAGTTAACGGTGAAGCCATTGCGCGGTGAAGCGAAATATAAAGGGGAATTACTTCCTGTCACGCAACATGAGTTAAAGTTGTTACATTATTTAATGCAGCATCCGAATCAAATTGTAACTCGTGAACAAATTTTAAATGAACTATACCCGAACGAAGAAAAGATAGTAACGGAGCGGACGGTTGATGTTCATGTTAGTAAATTACGAGAGAAAATAAAATTGTCATCTACCGAACAAGAGTTGATTGAGACGATACGAGGAATGGGATATCGCTTTAATGCCTTTTAAAAACACCTGATTAGGTGTTTTTTTACTTAAAACATTCTTAACATTGCCTTGTTATAATACAATCGAAACAAGGGAAGTGATAGTAGTATAAGTAGAAATGAGGAGTTTCTTTGCTAAACATAGAGAAGCGGTCGTTGTTGTTTTGGAACAAAAGTTTGATTTGGAAATTTATGATAATTAATGGTTTAGTCATTGGAGTAGTTATTTGGCTAGTTGGCGTTTCGGTTAAAGATTTCGCATGTTTACTCGTTGATCAATATGATTATATCGGAGCCGAAAAACAAACTTTTTTTAATAGTACGATGCATTATTATCTTGTACGGGCAAGTGCTATTGCTGTCGTTGTAGCCGTGCTGTTGTATTACTTTCTGATGCGAAAAGTATTGCTTCCGCTAAAAAATTTAACTAACTCTACGAAGCAAATGATGACTGGCACTTATCCCGAGCCGGTTGTTGCACGGGCTAATGATGAAATTGGGCAATTGGGCAATCATTTTAATCAAATGGTAGAGTCGCTCAAACAAGCAGAAACGAGTCGTAAACAGTTGTTTAGTGATCTATCTCATGAGTTGCGTACTCCACTAAGTAATTTGAATGGTTATTTGGAAGCGTTGAGTAGTGGCGTTATCCATGGCAATCAAGAGCTGTATACTTCGCTTCATGAAGAAGTGCAACATATTACGAAACTAGTGGATCAAATGCAACAACTAACCGTTTGGGAACAAAAGAAGCTACAGCCACAGGCATGGAGTGAAGTGGACACTAGAAAGCTATTGCAGCAAGTACACAATAGTTTTGAACTAGAATTGAAAAACAAACAAGTGAGTTGTCACATAGATGTAGAGCCGATGCTGATTGAAGTGGATGAAACAGGAATGAAGCAAGTCGTTAGTAATTTACTGTCTAATGCGATTGCTTACAATACTAGCGATTGGATTACGATAAAAGGAAGCAAACAAACTAACTATTATGAACTAGCGATTACTAATAAAGGCGAACCTATTCCAATAGAGAAAGCTGCGCTTATTTTTGAACGAATGGTTCGAGTAGATGAGTCAAGACATCGTGATATTGGTGGTTCGGGATTAGGTTTAGCAATTGCCAAAGAAATTGTTTCGTTACATGGTGGACAGATAGTAATGCAAACGAAAGATCTGCAACATACATTCCTTATACAAATTCCATTACGACAGCATAAATCTACCTCGTCATAGCGTCCGTTTTAGAGATAAATAATTAATTACAAGGGTGAAAAGGAGAATAAAGTTATGGAAAATGCAACGGTATTTGTTGCGCTGCTTGCAGGAGTACTATCATTTTTATCGCCATGTGTTTTTCCGTTGTTGCCAGCTTATGTATCCCATTTGACAGGCACTGTAGTTGAAAATAATAAAATAGCTGCTAATAAACGCGTATTGATGGTTCGTTCGATCTTTTTTATACTGGGATTTAGTATTATCTTCGTAGCGATGGGCGCATCTGCTAGTTTTATAGGTCAATTTTTAGTTGGAAATCGTGATTGGATTGAAAAAATTAGTGGATTATTAATTATCATTTTTGGATTACAGATGGCAGGGATGCTGTCGCTACGATTTTTAATGATGGACAAAAAGTTTATTAATACAGATAACAAAAAAGCCGGGAACTTTAGTTCAATGTTGTTAGGGCTTGCCTTTGGTTCTGGTTGGACCCCTTGTGTTGGGCTGGCGCTATCTTCTATATTACTTCTCGCTGGATCAAGTGAAACGTTATATAGTGGAATGTGGCTACTTTTTGTTTATTCGATTGGACTGGGCATACCGTTTCTGTTAATATCTTTAGCATTAACGTATTCTTTATCGATACTTAGAAAGATCAATCGTTGGTTACCGTTACTGTCAAAAATCAATGGTTGGATATTAATCGGGATGGGTTTGTTAGTATTTACTGGTCAATTAACAAAAATAACTGCTTGGCTAGCGAAGTATTCGTTATTTACGATATAATCAATCGTTTGATGAGGAGGATAATAAATAGCTATGGCTAACAATGTAACAGCGTTAAAATTGTTCACACTGAGTGCTTGCCCAATGGGCAGATCCATGGGGATGGTAATGGATGAAGTACAAGCAAGATATACATCGTTACATATCGACATCATTTATGTGGAAATAGAAGCTGAGCTAGCGAATGAATATCGAATTAAAACAAATCCGACAACATTATTTATTAACGATCATAATGAAGAGCTGTTTCGGATGGAAGGATTTGTAGAAACAGAAGTTATTGTTGATTATATCGAACAATTAAATGAAGGCATATTTATGCTCGACGAGAAGCTACCTCCGAATGAATCTGTGCAGGAAACGTATACTGTTTATTTGTCGGATGGGACGAAATTGGTTGCTGCTAGCCATACTTATTATAATCAAACAGCAATTGCTGCTCCGCGAATTCATGCTATATTGTCATTGTTGTCTGCAACAGCAGATGGGCTTTACAATCCATTTCCGCTCGAAACAAAACTAATTAGTGTACAGTTTATTGAGAGGGTTGGTACGGTTACGTTGGGCATTGCTGACTATAAATCACTTGAAATATCAGAGCAAACACATGCATTAATGAAACAAGCGTTACAATTAACTTTGCAGTCGTTTGATGTTACTGATGTGGAGTTGATCATAGCATAAAATAATACGATAAAAAACAGGAGATCCTCTGCGGAATACCCTGTTTTTTTAGTTGATAAAGCAGTAGCTAGCAATCAATGCTATAATAATGATAACAAGGACGAGGTAAATACACAAAATAAGTAAAGAAGTGATGGTGTCATGTCGGAACTAGGCAGCGGTTTAGTGAAGCGGAAGGAAAAATTACTTCATAAGTATCTGTCTGGAAATGCAATGGATTATAAGCAAGTTTTCGCTATTTTAATTCCTATTTTCGTGGATCAAGCGTTTATTGTCATTATGTCGATTATTAATACAGCGATGATTAGTTCTTCTGGAGTTGCAGCTATTAGTGCAGTAAGTATGGTAGATTCATTGAATATGTTTATTATTAGTTTATTTATTGCCGTTGCTACTGGAGGAACGGTTATTGTTGCCCAGTACAAGGGGAGCGGTAATCCACAGAAAGTATCGGAAGCAGCAGCACAATCTATTTTAGCAGTTTCTGTAATTTCTATAGTTGTTAGTATTCTAGTTATCATATTTCACCAACCGTTACTTCAAATATTATTTGGTAAAGCAGAAGCAGAAGTGTTTCGAAATGCAGAAATTTATTTGGTAGGTATAGCTATTTCTTTTCCGTTTTTTGCGGTTTATCAAGCGATTGTAGGTGCATTGCGCGGAGTAGCAGAAACACGAGCTAGCTTAATGCTATCGGTTATTATGAATTTAACTGCTGTTTTATTGAATGTTATTTTTATTGTTGGCTTTAAGATGGGGATCATGGGGCTTGTTATTTCGATTATTGCATCAAGAGTGATCGGTGTAGCAGTATCTTTACTCTACTTAATTAAATTCAACCAAACGTTACGTTTTCGAATGAAGCATGCGCTGCGGGTAAATGTGGAGCTACTCAAAAAAATAATGTATATCGGTGTACCATTTGCCGCAGAACAATTATTTTTTAACGGTGGGAAGCTATTAACGCAAACGTTTATAGTACAGCTTGGTACATTTGCGATAACCGCTAATGCGATTGGTAATTCAATCTCGTTGTTGTATCAGATCGGTGGGATGGCACTTAGCGTTGGAATTGTAACAGTAGTCGGTCAATGTATTGGGAGTCGGAATGTAGCAGATGCCAAAAAGTTTATCTATTCTTTTCTTGGTTTAGGTGGTATTTTATTTCTAATTGCTACGGCGATTATTTTACCGCTCTATCCGGTCATTGTCAGCTTCTATTCTCCACCACCACAAATAATACCCGAAATATTCCAATTAGTATTACTTATTACGATTGCTCAGCCATTTCTATGGTGTGTTAGTTTCGTATTACCATCTGCATTACGTTCTGCCGGGGATTCCAAATATACATCTGTTGTTTCGTTGATGACGATGTGGATATTGCGAATTGGTTTAGGCTATGTACTTGGAATAACGTTGGGTTATGGTTTAATGGGAATATGGATTGCAATGGTGACAGAATGGGCAGCAAGAGGGGCGTTTTTCTTATGGCGCTTACGTGGGGACAAATGGTACAAACATAAATTGATTTAAAAAAGGGCGTTGATATCAGTGACGTTGCAGCAATTAAAATATGTACTTGAAATTAATAAGCGTGGTTCAATCAATGAAGCAGCCAAACATCTGTTTATTTCGCAACCAAGCTTATCGAATGCAGTCAAAGAGCTAGAAAATGAATTGAAGTTAACGATATTTGAACGAACGAACAAAGGTATTACGTTGACTAAAAAAGGTGTAGAGTTTTTAAGCTATGCAAGGCAAGTGGTGGAGCAAGCAGAGTTATTAGAAAATCGTTATTTGAATGCTGTACCATCGAGCCAGCACTTTTCGGTATCGACGCAGCATTATGCGTTTGCTGTTAATGCTTTTGTGAAATTGGTGAAAGAATATGGACATGAAGAATATGAGCTGGCCATTCGCGAAACAAAAACGTACGAAATTATTGAAGATGTAAAAACGATGCGAAGCGAAATCGGCATTTTATTTTTGAATGACTTTAATCGAAACGTATTAATGAAGCTGTTGAAAGATGCGAACCTTACCTTTACTAGTTTGTTTATTGCTGAGCCGCATATATTTATTAGTGTTCATAATCCGCTGGCGAAAGAAAGCAGTGTTGTTATTGATCAACTAGAACCGTATCCGTACTTATCATTTGAACAAGGAGAATATAATTCTTTTTATTTTTCGGAAGAGATTTTAAGTACATTAACGAGGCGAAAAAGTATTAAGGTGACCGATCGAGCCACATTGTTCAATTTGTTGATTGGATTAAATGGCTATACGATTTCGACAGGTGTACTTAGTAGAGATTTGAATAGTAATAAAATTATACCTGTACCACTAGAAATTGAGGATCGGATTGATGTGGGATGGATTGCTCACAAAACGGTCGCTCTCTCTCGTTTAGCAACAGCATACGTTGATTTTCTACATCAAAGTGTTAAAATTTCTGATAATTAAATGGGAAACTGAAATAACCTCTACTTCTATCAACCCTAGAATGGTAAAGCAGCTGTGCTTGCATCTAGCGTGCTAGTTAGTAGAGGTTATTTGATTAGTCTGTGAGAAATTGTTGGACATCTGCTGGTTTATATTTACTCACAGTTGCCATCAGCTCGACTAATGACCTACCTTCCTCTCGGAGTTCATCCATCGTGACATCTGCTTTAATTAGTCCTTTATGTAGTATTATAGCTCGATCGATGACATTTTCAATTTCATCAATAATATGGGTAGTCATAATGATCGAATCATCTTCCCGCATTTGCGAAACCATTAGCTTTAAAAAATCTCGGCGGGTAAACATATCTTTTCCGTTAAACGGTTCATCCATTATTGTATATTCCGCACGTTTAGCGAAGCCAGCACTGATTTCTAATTTGGACTTTTCACCGGTAGACATCGTTTTAATTTTTTGATTCTCATCTAATTTAAAGTAAGCTAACAACTTAGTAAAATGCCGATAATCGAATTTTGGAAAAAAATCAGCTAAAAACTGTGCATATTGTTTGGGTGTAAACGAGGGAAAGTAGCTACCTTCTTCCGTTATAAAGGCTAGCTTTTCGTATTGTTTTTCGACTGGTTTACCATCGACAAGAATGTGCCCGTAGTTATAACTCGGATTACCAAGTCCCATCATCGCTTTAAGTAATGTTGTTTTTCCAGCACCGTTCGCTCCTACTATAGCTACAATTTCACCTTTGGGAATAATTAGTTCATTAATATTTAATTTTAAACCGTTATTGGGGTATAGTTTGGCGACAAATTTTAACTCGATCATGTTACTCATTCTCCTTTCCATCTAGATAGCTCAGTCGAAGCTGTTTTACTTTGCGAAAATCCAAGTTGCCTTGCAAGATAGTATCTTCCATCCGTTGTTCTAATGACTGGTTGTGCCAGCGTAATTTGTCGTCATTTAGTGGGGTTTGGAAATAGCCAGCATAGATGAGTTCGTTGTTTTCGATTACATGTAACATGATGCGGATAGGCGCGATATCGACGATCCGATTAGCCTCGCTCTTCTCATACATAGCTGCTACATAGTACAAGCGGTCATTGACTAGTAAAGCATCTTGCACGTAGCCATCTCGAAAACTGTCAACACCGTAAGATGTATCAAAATAAGTTAGTTCAGCAACGTTAGCAATTAGCTTGCCATCACCGGACTGTTGCTGATCAATCGTTACAAAAAATTGCTGCTCTTCGTTGTGGTGGGTGAAGGCAATGGTCAATTGTTTGTTTTCTTTATGGACGAAAGTAGTGTATTTACTATTGAACGATTGTCGGAAGAATTTTTGATCGATATAAGGTGTTACATCTAACGCCTCTGTTTGCACCAGTTGTCCATCCAATGTATATTGCTGCACAATTAATTCGTTGTGATGTTGTAGCCCGATAATATATAGGTGTTCGCCCAACGACTCCAGTCCAAGCACAGCTAAATTTGCTTCGTCACTAACTGCACCAGCTACTGCAAGTGGAAACTTTGCTATACGCTCGGGATAATGGGGCTTATTGTCATTATAAAAGGCTTCTGATTCAGGAAAAGTTAATCGATAAATAATATTTGTTCCGCTATCTGCACCAGATGTTAATGCCGTAAAATAACCAATGCCGTTCACGATAGTAGCCCCATAATGCTCTACATTTCTATATAAATAATCTTCATTTGTTTCTACAAATGCAATCGGTACTTTAACTGCTGGGAAATTATGTCTTTGGTTATTTTGTTGATCAATAAGCGTTGTGAACAGCTTTGTTATATCACCTTCACGCCAAATATCCATCTGGTAATGTTCGGCATGGAACGATGGTCGTATCGAGTAGGGTGTTGGCTCGTATTTTTTGAAAGGTGTCAATTTTGCCATCACTTCATCTTGTTGCCAAGTAAATGTTGTTTGATGAAAGTTATCGGTCATTGTTCCGTCTAGCTGTAGTTCTTTCACCGTATCTTCCTCTCCCACTTGGCTAACGAGTACTACGGGAAAATGCTGTGAGGCATTGGCTTGAAAGATGTAAAAAGAGCCAAGTAATCCCCCACAACAGAGAAGTATAATAACAATAAAATGTTTTTTTATCCAGCGTGGCATTCGTGACATTAGACGACTGCTCCTTTCCGAATCAATTGTAAACTATCCCATATAAAAAAGAGGGAAGCTAACGTCAACACAATAGCATTAATGATCATCGATCGTTCGTCATAATAAATTGGAAAGACCCTTAAATCTAAAAATAGATGAGTGAAGCTAATAATAACAGGCAATAAAAATAAATGCGTTGTTAAATGGCGATCGCTAATGAAATGTAATATCGTCCGCATAATGGCTGTTATGAGTACAAGGCAACTACTTACAACGACGAAGAGAACTAGCGGCGTTTTTGGCCATAGTAGGTGGAAGAGCGGTAATCGTAAAAAAGCAAGATACAGCCCATTATCCATTGATAATATTCCATTATTATAGTTACCCAACGCCATTTCCATCATATAATAACCAGCAATAAACGTAATAAGTTGGGCACAGTATAGAAGGAGTATCGCTATAAAAGCGGCAAGTAATTTAGCAAAATAAATAAAAGAACGATGTAATGGTAAGGTTAGCAAAGTGTAGATGCTTCTACCTCGTTTTGAGAACGGAACTTGAAAAGAATAAGCAATTACGAGAAGTAGCGCAATAAAAGCAAGTGTAAAGAGCCAGACACTTCCACTGTTCGTATATAAATGTTCATAACGTTCAAAGGTGTTGGAGAAGGAGTAGTTTTTCAGCTCCAACCCAATCAGCCACAAGCTTGATGCTATCAATGCTATACTGATAACTGCTACATATTTAAGTAAGTGATATACTTCGTAGTGAAGTAATCGATAAAAACGTTTCATAATACCTCCTTAAGGTTCTTCGTTTTTGGTTGTCGTTGTTGTATCCCACATCTTACGGATTAGTTCTACTACTTTATCTACGGATAGATGGACATCTTGTGCAGATTGGACAAAGTTAGCTACTAACTCTTCTGTTAGCTCTGTTTCGATTTGTGTAAATATAGTCGTATCACAGTAAATCGTACTGCCGTGCGTCGATGTCGTTTTTACATATCCAGCTTCCTCCATATAGCGAAACGCTTTTTGTACAGTGTTCGGGTTAATATTGAGTTGTGCAGCAATTTCGCGTCGCGAAGGAAGTTTGGAACCAGTAATAGCATGACCTAGCAAAATTTGTTGTTTGACATACAAAGCTAGCTGTAGATAGACCGGGTCTTTGTTATTTAATTGTAAGGACTGAAATTGTACCATCATGAAGGTCACCTACTTTATTTGAATGCGAATATCACTATAGCGACGTAAAAAGCGATCATTTAATCTTGTTTTTTGTTGCTTGCCAATAGTTGTTGCTAATCCTTGCAAATCACTATTGAGATCAGATACTACTTTTCCGGTATAAGTTAACTCATTTACTTCATACACGAACAACTGTATGTGAACAGGTGCAAAAGTGGGGGAAGTAATAACATTTGTTGCATCACTATAAACTAAAGTTACATAATATAGCCGATCGTTATAATAAAGCGCATGTCGTGTATCAGGCATAAGGTGTACGTTGTCTTCCTCTGCCACCTGTATAGGAGCTTCATAGACATCTTCTTGCTGTAAGGAGATGCGGGTAATGTTTTCTATTGTAAGCTGCTCCTGGTGTTGGATCGTGACAAACAATTTTTCATCCGTACTTTCGTTATAGAACTGCAAAATTACTTGATTAAGTTGATTATTATTATATATTTCGTAAGTAGCTGCAAAACCGTCGGAAGAATCAGTAGTTGGATTTGCTAATGGAACATCTGCAATGATAGCTTCCTGTACCAATTGTCCAGCAATGGAATATCGCTGTAGTATGAGTTGATCTGAACGATGGGCTAGCAGTAGTAAATGATCACCAATCGTTTCTAATCCTAATATAGTGAAAGCTGTATGTTCCTTATCTTCGTTAACTTGTAAATCGAGCGCTACAATCGGTTGATCAAAAGTGTCCCTTTGTTTATTGAAAGATACTGGTACTTCGTTTGCTACTAGTTTATAAATACCATTTGTCCCTATATATTGTGTAGAGGTTGGTAGTGTGAAATAAACGGAATTGCCCAGTTTGGTAACGCCATAATCTACTGGATTAGCAAATGACGCGGAGCTAGTCGTTGGAAGGGTAGGGATACGAATGGTAGCTTGCACAGGGACAGCACTGTTTTTGTCATAGGCTTCCATCCACTCTATAGTAAATTCATTTCCTAGAGCCGTTCCTAATATCGTATATGGAGCATCGTTGCTGATAGTTCGGGTTACATATTCATTACCAATGCGTTCTGCAAACAACGTACGTGGTTGGATTTGATCAAAAACAGTCGTTGTTACGTCAATTTTCTCGCCGTCCCATATAAACTGATTCCGATGATAACTATCGCTCGTTGTACCATTAATTTCTACTTGTTCTAACGTACTAGCGTCACCACTCAAGTGGTTAATAGAGATAGGAAAATCTTTGCTTGCTGCGAACGTTTTATGTAATAGAAACGCAAGTACAAGACAAGCGATAAGGAGACAAGGAAGGGCAAGATGTCTATGAATACGACGACTATAGTGCTGCCAATATTCTTTCGCATCCATTATGACATCCCTCCTTTTTTGTACCAATATAGACTAGAGCTTATAAAATATAAGGAAAATAAATATACAATTGTTATCGGTAGCCATAATTGATTACTATGGATACTGTCTGTTACATCGAGCTGGAGAAGTAGGGGAATTAAAAACAGTTGTATAAAGATAACAGCAGTTACAGAACTCAAAAGGTGGTGCACTTTGGAATGATTTTTTATATGTAAAATGCTGTAGTAAAACAGCGTAGCGATATACAGTAAACCACTGATTAAAAAGTGATAGCTGGCTACATTCATTGGAAAAAGCACCCGCATAAAATGGGAACGAATAAAGGCTAAAAAATAAGAATAGTCCGCTGATCGTAAAGGTGGTACTTGTCCCCATATGTTACTTTGTTGCTGCTCAAAAATGGAATAGCCCATGTAAAACGTCAGCAGTTGTACAGCGAATAAACAGAGTAATGCGATAAGTAATGCGCATAGTGAGCTGAAATAGTGAAGCACACGCCGCACGGGCAATGTTAATAAAGTGTAAATGCTTTTATGTTCAGCTTGCTGAGAGTATATGCTCCAAACGAACACGATAAATAGACTTAATAAACTGAGCAGAAAAAGATAAGGCGCTCCAGAATGACTATATAATTGATCGTACCTAGTTTGTAAAAAAACATCTGTTGTTGATAGAGCGGAATTGATAAGTAGGAGAGATGTTACAAGTAGAAACAAGCTACTAATGAGTAGCGTATAAGTCAATTTTGAAAAATAATAATTAAGTAATATATAAAAATGTTTTAACTCAATCAAACGACTCACCTCATTACTGTATTAGAGCTATAGTACAGTTGTAATATAACTGTATTATGCATGTAGTACAGTGTAGTGTCAATAAGTAATTAGCGGAAAAAAGTTTCAGTTTTTATACAGAGATAACAAAAGTCATGTTACTATTAGGTATAATAGTGATCGGTTTATTATTGCCATTCATAGCAATTGTAGTACTTGGAGTGGCAGGATAGAGTAGGGGGATTACAGTGGAACAGACGATATTAATTGTGGAAGATGAAGAAAAAATTGCACGCTTATTACAAATAGAGCTAGAAATAGAAGGATATAAAGTTGTTTGTTGCAACGATGGGTTTGCGGGATTAACAACATTTCGTGAGCAATCGTTTGATTTAGTATTATTGGATATTATGTTACCTAACATGAATGGAATAGAAGTGTTACGTCGGATTCGGACGAATGATCAAGTCACCCCAGTTATTTTATTAACAGCCAAAGATACAGTAGAAGATAAAGTAACGGGGCTTGATGATGGAGCTAACGATTATATTACCAAACCATTTCAAATTGAAGAGCTATTTGCTCGTATTCGAGCAGTGTTAAGACAAAGTTTGGCGAAAAAGCAAGGGACTGTATCAGTAGTGGAAGCTGACGAGGTTTTATTACAAGTAGCAGATTTGACTGTAAATGAAAAGACGAGAGACGTTCGCAGGGCAAATCAAATCATTGAATTAACGCCAAGAGAATTTGATTTACTCGTTTATTTGTTAAAGAACAAACGCCAAGTGTTACATAGAGAACAAATATTGGAAGCCGTTTGGGGTTTCGATTACTATGGGGAAACGAATATTGTTGATGTGTATATACGTTATTTGCGCAAAAAAATTGAACAAGGACAAGAGATGGAACTCATTCATACTGTACGGGGAATCGGCTATGTCTTGAAAGAAGCGAATTAGGATGAAACTAAACATAAACTTAAATCTGAAAAGTAAGATGCATATTTATTCATCAGTTTTATTTGCTGTTTTATTGTTACTAATGAATATATTAATCTATTTTTTATTTCAATATTTGCTACTAGATAGTGAACAAAAACGAGTTGATCGTGAACTTACAGCTATTGCTCGTGGAATCCAAGAACAAGCGGAATTGTTACCAGTAGCTGACTTATTACGTGCTTATGTACCGATTGATGGCATGCTGCAAGTAGTAGGAGAGAAAAAAGGTGGATTTACACCTGTTACGTCACCTTCACAAGTGAAGCTCATTGATTGGTCAACACAATTTCACCCGAAAAAGCAGCTAGAAGTAGTAGAGTTTGCGGGGAGCAGTTACTTATTTGCTTCTATTCCAGTCATTTGGAACGATGGGCAAGTGGTAAATTTGCAGCTCATGGAAAGTTTGCAGAGTACGATGAATAATTTGCGATCGTTGAAGTATGTTTTAATTATTGTAACATTACTAGCTTTAATACCTGCCTTTTTCTCTGGTCGATTACTCGGTAATTTAATTGTGCAGCCGATTCGAGCGATGACGGGTACGATGCGTGATATTCAAAAAAGCGGGAAGTTTAAACGAATACCGTTGGAAGAAAAGTCCAAAGATGAACTAGTCGAAATGGGCGAAACGTTTAACCGAATGATTGATTTGCTAGAAAATAACTTTGCTAGGCAAGAAAGCTTTGTCTCTAATGCATCTCACGAACTTCGTACCCCGTTAACAGTTATTGAAAGCTACGCTAGTTTATTAAAAAGAAAAGGGCTGGAGCGACCAGAGTTATTCAATGAATCAATTGAAGCGATCCATTCTGAAGCAATTAGAATGCGAGAGATGGCGGAGCAATTGCTTATGCTTGCCAAAGATAAACAGCATTGGAATCTAGAAAAAACAGAAGTAGCATTAGTGATGTTTGCTCAAAAAAGTGCTGCTGATTTTCAATCCGGTTATGAACGTGCAGTAGTAGTGGATAGCGAAGCGGAGTGTCTCGTAATGACGGATGCTAAATTATTAAAACAATTGTTATTTATATTTTTGGAAAATGCTTATAAATATAGCGAAGAAACAATTACGATTACAGTCGCTCATGATGAGCAAGGAAATTGGCTAAGAATCAGTGATCGTGGGATGGGTATGGCGAGAGATGAGCTAGAAAAAGTGTTTGATCGTTTTTATCGAGTAGATAAAGTACGGAGCCGACAACAAGGTGGGTTGGGACTAGGTTTATCTTTAGCAAAAGAAATTGCAGACGCACTTCATATTCAATTGGTGATGGACAGTTTAGAAGGAGTTGGTACTACCGTCACCCTACTATGGTCTTCTTCTGAAGTGGAACAGCAGCGATAATGAAGAACAAAATTAATGAAATTCTCACTGATTTCTCATAATCGTTTGTTATAGTTTGATTTAGACAGAGGAAGAAATGCAATAGGAAGAGGTGTGCAATTAATGATGCGAATGAAATGGAACAAGCTGACTATTACATCAGTAGTAATCGTAGTTGCAGTAGTAATGGTCATCTTTATAAAACCATGGAAAGGGAATGCAGAGCAAATATCAGCTCAAGCTGCTACCGACGCATTACTTAATCAATATGCTGGTGAAGTAAAGGATGTCTTGAAATCAGGAAATGCCTATATTATGAAGTTACAAACGAAACAAGGAATGTATGAAGTAGAAGTGGATGCGGTTAATGGAGATGTCGTTGCGTTACAATTGCTGGAATCAGCAGTTGTGGAAGGAATTGATGAAGCTACAGCGATTGAAATTGCCCAAGCAGAAGTTGGAAAATTGCAAAACAACGATGATCCAATCGCAAACATAACTTCAACAAACGCACCACCACGAGAGCCATCTATTTCTAATAAAGATGATGATCATGATGATGGAAATCGCACATCAAGTGTAGAAACTAATCGTCCAACGGCAGTAAATAAAGAGCCAACGGCTACTTCTAAGCCAGTAGCTACACGACGACCAGAACATAGTAAACAACCAAACAAACAAGCTAACAAACCAGTGAGTGCCGCAACGGAAAAAGTGAAAAATAAAGAATCGACGAAAGAAACGGTTAATAAAACTACTTGGTTATCGAAAGAAAAGGCTGGTAAGTTAGCGAAAGCACATATGAAAGGTAAAATAGAAGATATCGATTTTTACAAGCCGCATAATGGGCAAGCATATTATTTGGTCGAATTAGATATTAATAGAGATAAAGATGCGATTGTACAAGTCAATGCAGTTTCAGGAGCTATTATGTCAGTTGTTTGGGATAACGATGATGATGATGGTGATAAGCACAATGACGACAAGCACAAAGACGACAAGCACAAAGATGACGATGATGACTGGGATCATAACAACGACGACAACGATGATGACGATGATTGGGATGATAACAATCATTAATGAAATTCTCATCAAATTCTAATGTAACTTTAGCGGACTTCTCATCTTGGTACAATATACTAATAAGTGTCAAGGAGATAGGTTAGACAAACAAACAGAGGAGAGAGAGAAATGAAAAAAAGAGCGAAAATTATTGCATTAACTACAGCGGCTATGTTATTAGTTAGCTCAATCGGTTTTGGAACAATGGGCACAGTAGAGGCACATAAGGAAACAAAGAAAAGTGAACGAATTTCTGTAGAAGAAGCAAATAAGTTAGCACTAGCTGTTAAACCAGGAAAAATTAAAAGTGTAGAACTAGAAAAAGATGACGGTCGTGTCTACTACGACTATGAAGTACTTATAAATAATAAGTTATATGATATCCATATTGATGCCTACAGCGGTAAGACGCTAAAAGTTGAATTAGAAAAAGTATATACACGCACGAAGACAATAGATATACAAAAAAAGAAAGAAAATAACAAAAAACATACAAGCACTAAAAAGAAATCGAAAAAAAGACTGACTTCTAAAGAAGCGGCGAGTATTGCAGCTAAACATGTACAAGGTAAAGTAGAGGATATTGATTTGGATAAAGACGATGGTCGTTATATATATGAAGTAGAACTAAAAACAAAACGTGGCGAAGTAGATGTCGATGTAGATGCATATAGTGGTAAAATATTAAAAGTGGACTATGACGATAACGATAACGATGATGACGACGATGATCGTTATGATGATTAATAATTAACTGAAAAAGTAATAGGTTTTGCTAAAGCAGGTACAACTAATCAAAGTTGTACCTGCTTTTTTTTGTAATAATAAGTTGAAAAGACCTATCGTTTTGCTGTAATAGCCCTAATTAATGGGTAGCGATATCGGCTACCTTAAAGAAGTGCATTAAAATGAGTTGAGGAGGTTATTGGGATGAACAAGAAAAGTAAAGCGCTACCATTTTATTGGTTAGTAGTATTACTTGTTTTAACATCCTGTTCTAATGATGCTGGCGATAGAGAAAAAGCTACAGATCACGAGAACAGTAATGTGAACCAAAGAGAAGATGTTGACTACGCTAACAGTAAAGCGGAGCTAACTATTTTTTCAATTGAAAGCCCAGAGATGTTTGAAGAACTATTTGGACAGCACATAAAACAGAAGTTTCCCAATTACAAAATTACGTATATCGGAGAAACGTCAGACCAAAAAATTGATCATATTATAGCTTCCGGTACTAAAATTGATATTTATATTGATCGTGTAGGTGATTTGACTCGAGATTATATTCCAAGAGGGCTTGCCTATGATATGACACCTTTAGTAGAAAAGCATAACATTGATTTAAATCGGTTTGAAGCGGGATATGTTGCCGATGGTACGTTTGACGAATCGCTTTTTATGTTACCATTACTAGATAATAAGTTTGTTTTGTATTATAACAAAGATATTTTTGATAAGTTTGGCGTTGCGTATCCTACAGATGGGATGACATGGGAAGAAGTGTTTGGATTGTCCAAACAAATAACAAGATCGGAAGGAGGCAAACAATATATTGGATTGTGGACATCACCTAAGCACTTTATTCGTGTCAATCCGCTATCTTTAGATTTTGTAGATGCAGCAACATCCAAAGCAAAAGTAAATATGAGCGAATGGAAACAATTTTTTGATGAAGTTATTTTTCCATGGACGAGTGATCCCGGAATTCAAAGAAGAGCTAATGAAAATTGGCTCAATCACGGAGATTTTAACAAAGAGTTTAATGTGGCTATGTATATTTATCAAGATATTTGGATGGCAACTGCGGAAGATTCACTAGCGATGAATTGGGATATTGTTTCTGTTCCTACCTTTAAAGACAAACCAAAAGTCGGCATGCAAGCTTATACAAGAAGTGCTGGAATTACAGCTACAAGCAAACATAAAGATGCTGCTATGCTTGTCATCGATTATTTAACATCAGAAGAGTTTCAAATGATTCTTTCACGCAAAGGAATGATTACACCATTAAAATCAGAACAAGTGAGAGCAGAAATTTATGCGGATACGCCGTTCAAAGAAGATAAAAATTTGCAAGCGTTATTTTATAATGGTATTGCTCCTAGCCGCAACTATCATCAATACGATGAGCATGTCATAAATGCCTTTGAAAAATATATTATGGAAGTAAGTCAAGGCAAAATGGATGAAGTTACTGCACTGCGAAGTGCCGAAGAAAAAGCGAATCAATTGATTCAAGAACAATCTAGTCAGCAGTAAGAAAAAGTGATATCTGTATCTAGTCGATAGATATGTGCTTTAATTAAATAGAAAGAAGGATTACACTAATTATGTCAGCCCCACAAAAGTCGTTTTTATTTCGACGTTATATTTCGTTTTTAAAACCATATCGTAGCGCACTATTACTAATTATTCTGTTAGGGATATTACAATTTACAGTGCCACTTACCGTACCTTGGATGACCAAAATAATGATTGATGAAGTGTTACCACAAGTAGAAGGTAGCAGCTGGACTTTGGGAAAAGTACTTCTTATTTTAGGTGCAGT
Source organism: Paenibacillus yanchengensis (assembly GCF_042684845.1). Taxonomy (NCBI): domain Bacteria; kingdom Bacillati; phylum Bacillota; class Bacilli; order Caryophanales; family Paenibacillaceae; genus Paenibacillus; species Paenibacillus yanchengensis. Next base: position 20,915 of record NZ_JBHUMH010000021.1, read on the forward strand.
CTATTTGTTTGGCATTATAGTTAGTTTTTTCAGACAGTGGATGACGGCTAAAATGGGTAATGCGATGGTACGTGACGTTCGTGTACAGTTATATAGTCATCTACAAAAAATGTCGCAACAGTTTTACGATAGCAGGCAAGTAGGAGGAATTATATCTCGCGTACTGAATGATGTTAATGGCGCACAACAACTCATTAATGGTGGAGTTATTAATTTAACAGTTGATTTATTTCTTGTTATTTTTGCTGGATTTATGTTATTTCGGATGGATTGGGGATTAGCATTATTAGCACTGTGGCTGCTACCGTTCTACTACTTGACCTTTACTAACTTAAATGTACGGATGCGCTTTGCATGGCGTTCCGTACATCGACAGATGGAGCGAATATCTGGCATTTTGGTAGAACGATTGTCTGGTATGAAAATAGTGCAAGCGTTTAATAGAGAACGAGCAGAGATGGAGCGATTCAAACAGCAAGTGAATGCACATTATGCTTATGCGATGTCAGCCAATATGTTGTCAAACTTTTTAAGTAGATTTAGTCAGACGTTTCAAGATGCTGGTGGATTAATTATTTGGTTTGCTGGCGGGACGATGGTATTGCGAGGGAAACTATCGATTGGTGAACTGATTGCGTTTCAATCTTACTTGGCACAACTATATGGACCGATTCAACGATTTTCAGAAGTTAATATGACCATTCAAAATTCACTGACTAACGTTGAGCGAATATTTGAAGTGTTAGATATCGATCCTCAAATTAAAAATAAAAAAGAAGCTATTCCGTTTCCAGTGTGCAAAGGAGACATAGCTTTTAAACAAGTGCATTTTACTTATATCATGGAGCGTCCCGAAAAACCTGCAAAGGAAAATGTAAATTATAGTCAAGATATTGTGCCCAAAGTGAAACCACCAAAACGATTTTATTGGGTTCCACCTAGAACGAAGCCAGATTTACCACCTGTTACGGTAGAGAAGCGAAAGGCGCTTACTAACATTAATTTGACAGTGAAAAGTGGGCAAGTCGTTGCTCTTGTCGGTCCTAGTGGTGCTGGTAAATCAACGATCATTCATTTGATCGCTCGTTTTTACGATCCTGATGAAGGAAGTATTACGATGGATGGCATCGATATTAGAGAGTACGACTTAGGAGATTTGCGTAGCCATATTGCGATGGTACTGCAAGATAATATTTTGTTCTCTGGTACAGTATTTGAAAATATTGCTTACGGACATCCCAATGCAACGGAAGCAGCAGTTTATGCAGCAGCGGCGGCGGCAAATGCGCATGAATTTATCGAAAAATGGGATTTGAAATATGAAACGGTTATTGGTGAACGAGGGGTACGATTATCGGGAGGACAGAAACAACGAATTGCGATAGCGCGTGCTTTGCTAAAAGACCCTCGCATTTTAATATTGGATGAAGCAACATCTGCACTTGATGCCGATTCCGAACATTTAGTGACAGAAGCACTAGAGAGATTAATGAAAAATAGAACGACTTTTATTATTGCCCATCGGTTAGCTACTGTCATACGTGCAGATCAAATTATAGTAGTCGATGAAGGAACGATAGTTCAAAGTGGAAAGCATGAACAGTTACTTGCGGAACAAGGAGTATACCGTTCGCTGTATGAAAAACAGTTCAAAGCTATGCGACCTGAAGCGCTATTAGGCAGCTTATAGATCTGAGGGACAATCTAATAAAAAACGAAAAGAAGCTGGATAGAAAAACAATCCGTTTTTCCATCCAGTTTCTTTTTGTTTCTTTTATTGCTTGATACAACCCTCAAAAAACCCAATTTATCCGTTTTTTCGTATAAAACATTACGTTACTATCCACTTCACAAGTCCGTTTATACGTTTTATCATACAAACCCTAAGTTACTAGCCCCTTCGCAAGTCCGTTTATACGTTTTATCATACAAACCCTAAGTTACTAGCCCCTTCGCAAGTCCGTTTATACGTTTTATCATACAAACCCTACGTTACTAGCCCCTTCACAAGTCCGTTTATCCGTTTTTTCGTATGAAATACGATGCACTTCTAAATACTAGCTACTCTTTTGTTTTCTGAATGTTACAAATTTGTAAACCAACGATCCCAAATCAATCACAGTAATTAATATTATAGTAGGGATAACCCAAATACGTGTGTTGTCCCAGATGGTAGTGGCGAAGATGATATTGGCTTCGGTATGTTCGAATAATGGTGTTTGAGCGAGTTGAGCTATAAATTGTCCGTTCCAAATGGAAGGATGAGAGAATAAAGCAATACCAACGGCTAAACTGATTAACGACCAAATAGCATGAGCTACAAAAATACCAGTAGTCCATTGTCCGCGGATCATCTTAATTATTTCTAGAACAATGGCATAAAAAATGGTGATCCAAATGAAAGGTAAATAAGTTTTAAATACATCTATATTCAGAAAAGGAACTAACTCCCAGTTTAATTGCCCTTCCACTTTTAAGAAAGCACCGATATATGCTGGTGAAAAGGTAAACAATGCAAAAGCAAATACTTGAACAATGATAGCAATAATAGCACTAGACGGTTTAATTTTTAATCGCTCATGAACAAGCGGGGGTAACATAGACGGCTCCCACTGTTTATTTGAATGATTCCATTCCGATGTAATAATATTCGATTTCTGGATAAGTGCAAAAATAATAGTTACCCAAGCAAAAGATTCCAATGCAACAGAAAAGATGGAAGCAATATAATTACCGAATGGAAATGATCTTTCATCTATTGCAAGCCCAAGTTGTATTCCGAACGATATAGTCATTCCTATGACAGACGCTACTATAACGATTTTCAAAATGGTTTTGTATAAATCAAACAGGTTAGGTCCAATTAAATAACGAGGTTTTGCATCATATTGTTCAGCAAATGTATCGGGCGCACCGAGCGAACGTAAAATTTTATCGATTGCCTGTTCACGATTTTCGCCAGCAACTAATCTTTCCTCCAGCATGTCAGCAATAAGACTTTCAAGTTCTGCTTTAATGTCTGCTCGTTGACTCAACGGAAGGTGTGAGATGACGGCATGAATGTAACGCTCTGTATAATCCATGGCTAATTATCCTTTCTTGTTTATAATAGTTTCAATATGATGAATCATATTCGTCCATTCCACACAAAGCTGTTCATATACTTGTATTCCTAGCTCGCTTAACAAATAATATTTTCGTGGTCTAGTTTCAGATGTATCCCATTCACTTACTAGAACACCTTGTTTTTCTAATCTACGTAGAAGAGGATAGAGCGTACCTGGTTCAACGGTAAACCCATCGGTCTCTAGAATAGTGACTAACGAATAACCATATTCTGGTTTACGTAGCTGACCAAGCACTGCTAGTATTATCGTTCCGCGACGCAGCTCTAGCATAAAGCTATTAACGAGCTCACTGACTTGTTCCATATTATCAACTCCTAAATTTATTATACTGTGTAGCGCACACTATTGTAAATAAAATAATATTGCTTTATCTAAACTTGGATCAAAATTTTACATACTTTTAATAACTAATTATGTAAGGTCTATGGAGTAGTCCTTCAATTAGACGTATAATTATAAGAGTTTAAAGATGAGTAATCAGACAATGTTATTTTTTTGAAAATAACAAGGAATTTAGCTTTTGATGTCGAATGTGAAATATGATACATATGATATAACTATATAGACAGTTTTTTTGAAAATTGGGCGGTGTTAATAAATGATACGAACGATTTTAATTGATGACGAGCCATTGGCCGTTTTATATTTACAACAACTTTTAAAAGTTTTTCCTGAAATTGTTGTTCTAGAAACATTTACAGATCCTGCTGAAGCGATTCGTAAAGCTGCTGAATTAAAACCAGAATTAGTCTTTTTAGATATTGACATGCCGGGGATGCATGGTTTACAAGTAGCCGATCATTTGAATCAAATGTTGCAAGATTGTGATATTGTGTTTGTTACAGCCTATAATCAGTATGCATTAGAAGCTTTTGAGGTTAGTGCTTTAGATTATATTTTAAAACCAATTCAAAGCAAACGATTGACAAAAACAGTAGAAAAGCTGTTACGCCGTCATAACAATATGATGCCAGTACAAATAAAAAGTGTGACTGATGAAGTTATTCGCTGTCTAAATCGATTACAATTTGAGCAAGCGAATGGAAAAATTCATGCTCTGCGCTGGAGAACTTCCAAAGCAGAAGAATTATTTGCTTATTTGCTGCATCATCGTAAAGGTTTTGTGAATAAAGAAATGATAAGCGATATTTTGTGGCCAGATGTTGATTCGAAAAAAGCAATGACATCTTTATATACAACGATATATTTGATTAGAAAAACATTAAGTGAAGCAAATATACCTATTACGATTTCGAATATGGGAGGTCATAGTGGCTATGCGTTAGAGCTTGAAAATTATACGATTGATGTAGATATATGGGAAGAGGCTTTAAGCAAGTTAGCTCCAATATCGTTAAGTAACGTAGATCAGCATCAGCAATGGCTTGATTATTATGTCGGTGATTATTATGCAGATCACTACTATGTCTGGGCTGAAAGTGAACGACAACGGCTTGGCTGGATATGGCGTAATCACGCATTAAGTTTAGCGGAGTTTTATGTGACGCATAATTTGTTGCCCGAAGCAGTATCGATATATCAGCGGATGATTGATATTCAGCCATTAAGTGAATTGGTATATTTTAAAATAATGAAGTTATATGCGAAATTAGGGCAAACTGAAGCAATAGAACTTTATTATAGACAATTGAGCAGGCTGCTGCGACAAGAGCTTGATATTGACGTGCCTGTTGAAATTGCATCGTGGTATGAATCTTGGAAAAGTTAATCTAATATGTGACGAAGCACCGACAAAGTTTCAAAGTTTATTCACAATTCCGTTTTAAATAGTATAATACAAATAAGATGGCGCAAGAGTAAGGAGGGGAACGCTATGCTGGGAGTACCTACAAGTATATGGGTTGCCACAGTTATTGTCGTTATTGGAGTAGCATGGATGACTTTTTGGATTACAAATAAAGCTTATTCGAAGCGCTGGGAAGACCACGATGACCGTATTGACGGAGTTTAGTGAATGTAATTAATCATAATTTTTTACGGAATATATGTAGAACTTATATGTAATTAATAAAGGGCATCTTCCAAGTAATGCGTTATTGGAAGGTGCCGCTTTTTTTTGTGACGAAAAAGTATCATTGTTTATGCCATGGTTAGTTATTGTAGTACTCGGTGAAAATAATGTTCTGCGTGCTGTCTATCTAATTCCATTTGGGCGATAAGATCATCTAAGTTTTCAAATTTCAACTCATTACGTACTAATTGCTCAAAATAGATAGCGACTTGTTGCCCGTAGAGATTACCTGAGAAGTTTAAAATATAACCTTCGATCAAATAATGTTTGCCATCAACGGTAGGTCGGAACCCTGCACTAATTAAAGCTGGAAGTTGTTCTTTTTTATTGTTTTCCGTGGTAACCTCTACTCTACCTATATAGACACCAGGTTTTGGTGGTACATAATCATGCGCCATTCCACCTAAATTTATTGTCGGAAATCCAAGTGTACGTCCGAGTGCATTGCCATGGATAACTTCTCCCCACACGGCATATTTTCGCCCTAATTGCTCATTAGCTGCTTCTATTTGACCGTTTTTCAAAAAATGTCGGATAGATGTGCTACTGATTTTTTCGGTTGTCGCTTGCAGTAAAGGAATAACATCAACAATAATACCAATATCACCGCATAATTTACTTAATGTCTCCGCATTTGCGCTACCGTCTTTACCAAGTCGGAAATCTGCTCCGATAACTAATCGTTGCACATTCAACGCTGCCAAATGTTGCTGAACAAACTGTTCTGCTGTAATAGCGGAAAATTCCTTCGTAAAATTAATATGATAAAATTTTTCAACACCCATGCTTTCCAATAAAACCAGTTTATGCTGCAGTGGTGTTAAATGTTGTCTATATTCATCTTCTCCACGTAAAATCCAGCGAGGATGGTCGGAAAAACTCATAACTGCTAGTTTTCCTTGTTTATGTTGCAATGCATTTTGAAGTAATTGAACATGGCCTCGGTGCACGCCATCAAACTTCCCAATGACGAGCGTTATCGGAGTTTGATCTTGTGCTGGCGTAGTGGTGACTTCTATAAGTTCCATATAATCCCTTCTTTGCCGATAGTCAAATGTAATACAGCTTGTTTCGCATATTTATATAGTATATCGAAGTGAAAGGAATAGGGGAAGTCTTTTCCCCTTGTATTATTATTAAATTACGGAGTTAAACGTAAAATAACTTGATTTACTTTTTGAAGATGATCGGTTATTAATAATGCTGTTTGCGTTGTATTTTGTTGTGCAATAGCATTATAAATTTGCAAATGTTCTTCGTATAATGCTTCCGCTGTATTTTGATCAGCAAAAAACCATAGTTTTCGGGTATCACGCATACTTTCTTTTAACCTTGTAGCAATCGATTCCATCATGGCGATAAATAGAGAGTTGTGAGAGGCATGTGCTAAAGTGAGATGAAAATCAATATCTGCTTGTTCGCTTTCTATTTCATCAGATAGATGCTGCTGCATTGTAGTTAATATACGCCATAGTCGTTCCAAATCTTCATCGGTCCGTCTAATAGCTGCATAATGAGCGCAACCAGCTTCAATATACTGCCTTACTTCCAAAATTTCGCGTAATTCTATCGTCTGGCTAAACAATTGTATTACATTCTGTTGCGTTTTACTTTGTGACAAACTATCTGCAACATAAGTACCGCCACCATGTTGAATATGAAGCATTCCGATTGCTTTTAGGGCACTAAGTGCTTCTCTGATTGTGGAACGACCTACTTGATAACGCGCTGCAAATTGTACGACAGTTGGTAATTTTTCGCCTGGCTTATATTTTCCTGATAAAATTTCTTGTTTTAAATGTTCCATCACATATTCTGAGCCTTTGGGCGGTTTATTAAACATGTTGGTCATCGTATCCCTTCAACTGAAGTCTATACATCTATTCAATCATAAGCTATAATAAAACAAAAGTCATCTGATGACATGATGAGTTTATCACTCTAGACAAGAATGGAAGGTAGGGAGCTGCATGTTAACAGAAGCGGTCAAACAGCAATTATGTGAAGTAGTAGGCAGTAAATATTATAAAGATGATATGGAAGCGTTAATTACACATTCCTTTGATGGAACACCTATGTTACAAAGCTTGCCTGACGGTGTCATATACCCTGCGAGTACACAGGAAGTTTCTGGAATTATGAAAGTGCTTTCTCAACATAAAATTCCTATCGTTGGAAGAGGATCTGGTACGAACTTATGTGGAGGTACTGTCCCTATTCAAGGGGGAGTTGTTATGGTGATGCATCGGATGAATCGCATATTGGAGCTAGATACGCAAAATTTAACAGCAACGGTACAACCGGGACTAATTACGGCTCAGTTTATTGAACAGGTGGAGCAAGCGGGATTATTTTATCCTCCGGACCCAAGCAGTATGAGTATATCAACAATAGGCGGTAATATAGCGGAATGTTCTGGAGGTTTACGCGGGTTAAAGTATGGGACGACTAAAGACTACGTGCTAGGTCTAGAAGCAGTACTTGCATCAGGGGAAATTATTCGAACTGGTGGTAAATTAATGAAGGATGTCGCCGGATATGATTTGACGAAGCTGTTAATCGGATCGGAAGGTACGCTGGCAATTATTACAGAAGCAACGTTGAAGTTAGTGCCAAAACCACCGTACAAAAAAACGATGTTAGCGATGTTTCATGATTTGTACGATGCTGCCAAAACGGTATCTGCTATTATTGAACAACGAATAATACCTGCTACATTAGAATTTTTGGATAATGCGACGATTCGAGTGGTGGATGATTTTGCGAAGTTAGGTTTGCCGCATCATGTAGAGGCTATGTTAATTATTGAACAAGATGGCGATCCATCTACTGTAGAACGTGATATTGCAGCGATTGCTGAAATATGTGAGCAGTATCATGCTGATAAAATACAAATTGCGGAAACTAGTGAAGAAGCTGAAAAGTTACTGACAGCAAGGCGTAGTGCCTTTACTGCATTAGCTAGACTTAAACCGACGACGATATTAGAAGATGCAACCGTCCCACGTTCCAAAATAGCCGATATGGTATTAGCAATTAATCGCATTGCAGAGAAGTATCAGGTGCAAATATGTACGTTCGGACATGCAGGGGATGGCAATTTGCATCCGACAGCAATGACTGATGCTCGAGATGAGGAAGAAGTAGCACGAGTAGAACAAGCATTTGCAGAAATATTTGAAGCAGCTATCTCATTGGGCGGTACGATTACAGGGGAACATGGTGTCGGTATAGTGAAAGCTCCTTATTTGGAGTGGAAGGTTGGGAGCAGTGGTGTTGCTTTGATGCAAGGAATTAAAGCGGTATTTGATCCAGATCATTTACTTAACCCAGGAAAAATGTTTGCCAAATCAGCGAAAAAAAGAGTGGTGTTACATCGTGACTAGTCGAGTAGATGTTGTAGAAAAACCATCTAACGATAAGAAGAGTAAGACAGAGGCGCTCCGCCAAACGTTAAAAGTACAGTTGGATTATGATCAATTAACGAATTGTATGCGTTGCGGGTTTTGTTTGCCTGCCTGCCCAACGTTTAAAATTACTGGTATGGAAGCAGAATCACCGCGCGGACGAATTTCTTTGATGAAAGCAGCGGTTGATGGTTTGATGGAGCCAGGTATTGCTTTTGAAGATCAAATGAATCACTGTTTAGGATGTCGTGCTTGTGAGCCTGCCTGCCCTGCTGATGTCAAATATGGTCAATTAATCGAGCAAGCGAAAGATGCCATCGAAAAGCATACGACGCAACATCGTACGTGGGTAAAGGGATTACGCTATATGATGCTAAAAAAGGTAGTACCTAATCAAAAGCGGATGCAGCTTGTTGGGCGTGGTTTGCAATTATACAAAAAGTCAGGATTACAAAAATTTGTTCAGAAAACAGGAGCGGCAGCTGTCTTGTCAGCTCATATGAAAGATATGGAAATGGTTATTCCAGATGGAAGTGGCAAAGGAGTTGTCGAGCAGCTAGGGACGTTTATTCCAGCAAAAGGGATAGCGGAAAAAGTAGCTACTGTAGCTATGTTCCGAGGTTGTATGATGGATACGATGTTTTATGAAACGAATCGAAAAACGATAGCTTTACTGAGTGAAGCTGGTTTCGATATCGTTATTCCCGAGACGCAGCGTTGCTGCGGAGCGATGCAGGCACATAGTGGTGAAGTGGATGTTGCAAAAGCACAAGCGAGAGATAATATAAAAGCATTTCGAAATAGTGGAGCAGATTTCATCGTCTCAAATGCTGGTGGCTGTGGTGCTTTGTTAGTGGAATATGATATTTTATTAAAAGATGAGCCGGAGTATCAAGCAGACGCTACTTGGTTTGCCAAACGAGTGTTAGATGTTAGTACGTTGTTAATGAAGCATGGAAGAAAGTTAACTTATCACTACAATACATCTGGCGAGACCACTACTTTACCTATTGTGACGTATCAAGATTCGTGTCATTTGCGGAATGTAATGAAAGGTGGAGAAGCGCCGCGGCAATTGTTAAAGCAAGTGTCAGGTATACAGTTGGTAGAAATGAAAGCAGCTAGTAGTTGCTGTGGATCAGCGGGCACTTATAATTTGACACAACCGGAGATGGCTAATCAAATATTGGAACATAAGATGTGTGATGTCAATGAAACGATGGCGAATCGAATAATAACGAGTAATCCTGGTTGTCAATTACAAATGCAGTTAGGTGTTAATAAACATGGGAATAATAATGAAATAATAGTTGAACATATTATTGATTTCCTATATGATTGCTTGCAGCGTGTGGAACGTGTAGAATAATAAGTAACAGATAAAAAGAGGAGAACCGACTGGGGCTCTTCTTTTCGTAATTTAGCATATACATACACGCTTTACTTGGCAGTTAGAATAGAGAATGCTGGGCAAGCAAAATATGTTGACGAAGGAGTTATTACTTTGAATGACGCATTGAAAATGTTGAAAAACACTAGCCGCACATTTTTTATTCCCATCAACAAGTTAAAAGGACAACTGCAAGATGCAGTAGCATCTGCTTACTTGTGCATGCGAGCAATTGACGAAATTGAAGATCATCCGGAGCTGCCTGAATCGTACAAAGTAGAAAAGCTAATGCAGGTTCACGAAGCATTTCTATCGGATCAACCGATTGAGCGCATCGAGCAGTTACTTACTAAAGAACAACAACTATTGCCTGAAGTCACTTATCGTATGGCAGAGTGGGCTAGTTTATGCCCAGAATCAGCAAGAACAGCTGTTTTTCGGCATACGGCGAAAATGTCCAAGCAAATGGCAGAGTGGGTTGCAGTTGATTGGAAAATTGAAACAGAAGCTGATTTGGATGGCTATACGTATAGTGTTGCTGGAATGGTTGGCGAAATGTTATCGGATATTTGGTATTGGTACGATGGCACAATTACAGATCGCAACAAAGCAGTAGCTTTCGGTAGGGGGCTGCAAGCGGTTAACATATTACGCAATCGACAAGAAGATATGGAGCGGGGAGTTAATTTTTTTCCAGTAGGTTGGGACATGCAGCAAATGGTACAATATACGTTGCGAAATCTTAGTGTCGCTGATGAATATGTACGGGAACTCAAAGAAGGTCAGCCGAGAACGTTTTGTAAAATACCGCTAACGTTGGCACATGCTACAGTAAAGCTAATAAAATCTGGTGGGAATAAATTGACTCGTGATACGGTGCTTCGATTAGTCAATAGCATTACGTAAAAAGTATAGATTAGCTAAAAATAAGGAGAGCAATGAGGTCGTATAGATAAATTGCTCTTTTTTATTTATAAATAAGGATTGTTCCTACACTGCAAAGTAGATTATGATGAAACTATAGTACTTATTCACCGTACAATATAGAAGTAATTTATTATGAGGAGGAATATCAATGAGTGTTTTTGATCGTTTATTTAGAATTGGGAAAGCAAATGTAAACCATGCGATCGATAAAATGGAAGATCCGGTAAAAATGATTGATCAAATATTGCGTGAGATCGATAAAGACTTGGAGAAAGTGACAGCTGCTACAACGTCTCAAATAGCAGTTGAAAAACGTTTTGAACGTGAACTGAATGCAGCTAAAGAAATGGCAGAAAAACGTGAGCAACAAGCGATACAAGCTTTATCAGGAGGCGACGAGCAGTTAGCGCGTGAAGCATTGACGGATAAAAAGCGTTTCGACGACAAAGTATCCAAAATACAAGCAAGCTACGATCAAGCCAAAGCAAGCTCCGACAGACTAAAACAGCAATTGCAAGATATGAAAGAGCGCGTTGCTGAAATGAAAACGCAGCGTAGTACTTTAATTGCACAAGCAGAAGCGGCAAAAGCACAAGAGAAAATCAATCAAGTGATGTCCAACGTAGGCACTGAAGATCTTGGCGCTGTATTTACAAAAATGGAAGATAAAATCTTGAAAATGCGTGATCAAGCAGAAGCGGCACAAACATTAGCAAATGAAGGACAAGAATTAGATCGAAAAATGGATCAGTTGCTAAAAGAAACGCGAGACAGTGCAGTAGAAGATGAACTAGCTAAGCTGAAAGCAGATCTAGAAAACAATAAATCATCGTAGTACTTATAATACTTATAGTAACAAGGGGCTGTCCAAAAAAGTCAGTAAAAACTGACTGAACGGGCAGCTTTTTTGGTTATTGTACGAAGTGGCTGATAGCGTACGGTTTGTATGAGAAAACGTATAAAAGTACATGTGAAGTGGCTAGAAACGTAGGTTTTGTATGAGAAAACGTATAAACCGACATGTCAAGTGGCTAGAAACGTAGTGTTTGTATGAAAAAACGTATAAAGGACTGTGCAATGGGTAATGACGTAAGGTTTCATACGAAAAAACGTATAAAATTGGTTTTTTGAAGGTTGTATTAAGCAATGCAAACGTTACAAATGCAAAAAGGATAGTAATATGTAAGCAGTCCAATAGTCCAATAGTCCAATAGTCCAATAGTCCAATTGGCTCATACATTATCTAACATGTATGAGCTTGCTTATTTTGTTTATAGTATGAATACATATTTCGAGAATGGGTCTAATGGTCTTCATGGTCTAATGGATGCATCGGTTTGCAAGGAAAGGCGTTTGATTTGACTATGCATCCTCAAAAAAATTATAATGAATAGGCATGATTGTAAGTAGTTTGAACGGATTTAGGAAAGAGAGGGATGTAATTGCTCGCGTTATTAAAACATTTGAAGCCTTATCGCACATTTGTTATAGCCGTGTTATTAATGATGTTTGCAGGAATTATGTTGGAATTATATTTACCTACATTAATGGCTGGATTGGTAGATAACGGCATAGCAAAAAGTGATATCAATTATGTATGGCGTACTGGTGGAATTATGCTTGTCTGTACAATATTGGCTGTTGGTTTAACGATTTTTGTTACGTACTTGTCGTCGCGAATAACGCAAGGGTTTAGTCGTGATGTGAGGAGGATGTTGTTTACCCATGTTGAAGGGTTATCGATGGAACAATTTGATCGATTAGGAACTGCCTCGCTAATTACACGCACCACTAATGATATTCGCCAAGTACAGGATGTTATCTCGATGATGCTCAGTATGATGACCCGTGCACCAATTATGTTGATTGGTGGAATAATACTTGCTTTATCTCGAGATGTGACATTATCGATAGTATTTTTGGTAACTCTCCCGGTGTTAGCTATTATTATTTTCTTTGTTACTCGAAAAGTTATACCTTTATTTAGTGTGCTACAGAAAAAGACGGATCGTTTAAACTTATTGCTTCGTGAATCATTGATCGGTACACGTGTTGTACGTGCGTTCAATCGAACGCAGTTTGAGAAAGATCGATTCCAGACTGCCAATGAAGATTATAGAGATACTGGTATTCGTGTAAACCGTATTTTGGCTGTTCTTTACCCCATCATGATGATTGCTATGAACGCCACCAGTATTATGATCGTGTGGTTTGGAGCTGGCAGAATTGATCAAGGTGCGATGCAGGTCGGAAATCTGATGGCTTTTTTACAATATGCGATGATGATTTTAATGTCTTTAATTATGTTGTCCATGGCTTTTGTAGCCATTCCACGCGCACAAGCTTCTGCCAAACGAATCAATGAAGTATTCGCATTACAATCAGCGAAGCAGGAAGTGAAAAGTGACATTGTGTTAGGTGAAGATGTGCAGCAACAAGGTGCAGTCATTTCATTCGAACAAGTATCATTCCGATATGCAGGTGCAGAAAAACATGCACTAAAAGATATTAGTTTTACTGCAAAACCAGGTCAAACGACAGCGATTATCGGTAGTACTGGTTCTGGAAAATCCACTTTACTTAAATTAATTCCACGCTTTTATGATCCTGAAATAGGAAAAATAACGATAAATGGTGTAGCTACTAACTTGTTAGATGTGGATGAATTACGTTCTTTGATCGGTTATATTCCTCAAAAAGCATCGCTATTTCGTGGAACTATTCGACATAACCTGCGATTCGGTAATCCGCATACGACCGATCAACTGGAGCAGCAAGCGTTGGAAATAGCGCAAGCAACTAATTTTGTAAATAGCAAAGAAAAAGGAATTTTGGATGAAGTAAGTCAAGGTGGCGGAAATTTATCCGGAGGGCAAAAACAACGTCTTTCCATCGCTCGGGCATTAGCGCGTCAACCACTTATTTACTTATTCGATGACAGTTTCTCTGCACTCGATTATAAAACAGATGCGAAGTTGCGTGCAGCGTTAAAACAAGTGACAGAAAAATCAACCGTTATTATCGTTGCGCAACGAGTAAATACCATTATCGATGCGGATCAAATCATCGTCCTTCATGATGGAGAAGTTGCTGGTACAGGCACACATGAACAACTGTTGAAGAGCAATATCATTTATCAAGAAATTGTTCAGTCTCAGCAGATGGAGGAGGAGAGTGTATGAATAGGGGCAGAGGAGGTGGAGGACATAAACATCAAGGTCACCACCAAGTTGAAAAACCGAAACAATTTAAAAAATCATTAAAAAGATTATTATCCTACTTACATCCCCAAAGATTTAATATCACATTAGTCGTTATAGCTACAATATTGGGAACAGTATTTAGTGTTATTAGCCCTAAATTACTTGGTGATGCTACATCGTCTTTATTTGATAGTGTGACAAAGGGATTGCCCGTCGATTTTGCTTTTTTAGGAAAAATATTAATTGGTTTAGGCGCTCTATATTTATCTACAGCCGTATTTGGTTTTTTCCAACAATTTATTATGGCAACGGTCGCTCAAAAAACTTCAGCAAAAATTCGTGGTGAAGTGTTTGAGAAATTGACTCGATTACCACTCAAATATTTTGATAAACATCCATACGGTGATATTTTAAGTCGTGCAGTGAATGACGTTGATAGTATTAATAACTCGCTGCAACAAGCTATTACTCAAATTGTATCTTCTATTATTACCGTTGTTGGTATTGTGGCGATGATGTTTTACATTAGCCCGTGGTTAGCTTTAGTTGTGTTGCTAACATTGCCGCTAAGTGTGGTCATCATCCAGATGGTTGTGAAACGATCCCAAAAGTATTTTGTTGGGCAACAAGCAAGACTTGGTGATGTCAATGGGCATATCGAAGAAATGTATAGTGGTCATCAAGTGGTGAAAGCATATGGATATGAACAACAATCGATCGCTTCTTTTAATGAAATGAATGATGAGCTGTATGAAGCAAGTCGTAAAGCGCAATTTATGTCCGGCATTATGATGCCGCTGATGATGTTTGTTAATAATTTGAGCTACGTTTTTGTTAGTTTAGTTGGTGGTTTTTTAGTTATTAGTGGCAGCATTCGTGTTGGTGATGTGCAAGCGTTCATCCAGTATACACAACAGTTAGGTCAGCCTATGTCGCAAATAGCCGGCTTGTCAACCATGTTACAGACAGCAATAGCTGCTGCTGAGCGTGTTTTCGACTTGCTTGATGAGGAAGAAGAACTGCAACAGCAGGCGACGTACAACAAGCTTGAGAAGCTGCAAGGTCGATTACACTTCGACCATATATCATTTGGCTATGATCCAGAAAAACCGGTCATTCGCAATTTGAATTTGGAAGTGGATGAAGGGCAGACAATCGCTATTGTTGGACCGACAGGAGCTGGGAAAACAACGATGATTAATTTGCTAATGCGGTTTTATGAACCGAGCAGCGGTCGGATCTTGTTAGATGGTATCGACTATAACCAGATGAGCCGTGAGCAAGTAAGAAGTAGGTTTGCTATGGTTATTCAAGACACATGGTTATTCCAAGGGACAATTCGTGATAATATCGCCTATGGTAAAGAAGGGGCAACAGAGGAAGAAATTGTGCACGCGGCAAAAAGTGCGTTTGCGGATGACTTTATTCGAACGTTGCCAGATGGGTATAATACGTTGCTTGGTGAAGATGCTTCCAACATATCCCAAGGTCAACGACAATTGATTACTATCGCTAGGGCGCTTCTATCTAATCCTTTGATTTTAATTTTGGATGAGGCAACAAGTAGTGTAGATACACGTACAGAAATGAATATCCAACGTGCCATGCACGTACTGATGAAAGATCGGACTAGTTTTGTCATTGCCCATCGTTTATCGACGATACGGGATGCAGATTTGATATTAGTGATGAATCATGGAGAAATTATCGAGCAAGGAACACATGAACAGTTAATGGCGCAACATGGGTTTTATGCAGACCTGCATAATAGTCAGTTTACGGATCATGTTACAGAAGAGGAATATGAGCATACGAAACAACCAATGATGACTTAAAGGAAAACCGTCAACGAATTATTGTAATAATTCGTTGACGGTTTTATTAATTGATTCGATATTTGGCATTGGTGTTTGCTCGTTATCTAGTTTATATTTTTCTTTTAACAGTAATATACGCTTTACACTTTCATCCAGCCGTTCCTTCGAAATACGTCCTTCCGTAACAGCTTCGTTAATCGCTTGTACCACTTTTCGTTGCAGCTTAGGTTGGTGTCCAACTAAAATAATATCTGTCCCAGCTATAAGGGATTGAACGGCAGCTTCGCCTATATTCCAATGGTCCGTTATTCCACCCATAGTCATATCATCGCTAATTACTACACCATCATAGTTCATTTTATCACGCAGTAATCCAGTTATAGCGGCGGTTGACATCGAAGCTGGATAAGTGTCATCAATTGCTGGAATTAATAAATGACCAATCATAACCATATCAACATAATGTTCTAGTGCTGCTGCAAAAGGTTGTAGTTCAAAATTTTCTAATTCGACTAAAGACTTTTCAATTAGCGGTAAATCCAAATGAGAATCAACGGATGTATCACCATGCCCAGGAAAATGTTTGATAGAAGTGGCGATTTGTTGTGATTGGATACCTTGCATTACAGCTATACCATGATCTATTACCTGATCAGGCGTTGTTCCAAAAGCGCGCATCCCAATGACGGGATTGTTTGGATTGCTATTAATATCTAATACAGGTGCAAACGTTAAATTAAAGCCGACGGCTTGTAATTGTAAGCCGATTGCTTGACCGAAATTGGTCGCATAATCTGGTTTATCGTTGTTTACTAGCGTTCCTGGTTCTGGCAATGCCGACAGTTGTTTTGGTAGTCGACTTACTTTGCCGCCTTCTTGATCGACACCAAGCCACAGAGGAATGGCATTATTCGTATGCTGCCAATCTTTCATCTCGTTCAACAACGTATTCGTTTGCTTGACTGTATCAATGTTTCTTTTGTATAAAATAATACCGCCCAAATGATAAGATTGGAGCATGGAAATGGTTTGTTTCGTTACTGTTTGATTGTCGATCCCAAACAATAATAATTGCCCGATTTTTTGTTCTGTAGTTAACGATGCTAGCAGTTTATCTACGGATGAGGATGCGGCATTATCGTTGGGTATCATCGTATTTTCAGTTGGTTGTGGTGTAGCTTCATTTTTTTCGGTTTCCACAGTTTGATTATTCGTATGTTGCTCTGTCTTATTGTTATAGTCTCTGTCGTTAGTAGTACTACAACTAGTAGTAGTTATGATGACTAAGCATAGTAGACAAAAAACAGTAGATCTCTTAGTTAGTAATAATAAATAGCTCTGTAGATTATCCATTACGTACCTCCTTGTATAAGCGGAATAACATAAGTTTTATGATAACTAGTATTTGTTAACAAACAATTGTCTATACGCTGTTGGTGTAACGCCCTCATGCTCCATAAAACGTTTGTTGAAGTAACTAACACTAGGATAACCGGAATCTTTGGCAATTTGACCAATAGATGCAAGTGGACGTTCTAATAGCCGTTGTTTTGCCATCTGTAGCCGACAGCGGGTCATAAACTCAATAGGTGTCATTTCCGTAATGGAACGAAATAGTTTACTAAAATAAAAGGTACTCACTTGCAGCTCATTTGCCCATCGTTCTAAGGAAAAAGGTTCAGCTGCTTCTAATTGCATAATTGGCAACAATGCTAGTATCCGCTGTTCGGAATTAATAGAGTGATGATTACCGAGTGGTACGGCATATTCGATAAACGTTGTTATTAAAGCATAAGTAAGTGTGGATAATTTACCTAAATTAATCATCCTATTTTTTTCGGATTCTTCAAGTAACTGCTCATGAGCATCGATAAAAAGTTCTGGTTGTCTTAAGCGCCATAATGGATGACGATGCAATTGTCGAGCGATAAAATATTCCGGTAAACTGTCCCCGTAAAAATGAATCCAGCGCATATCCCAAGGATCGTCTTCGCTACTATAGTAATGTTGTTTTTGCAGCGGAAAATAAAGAAAAGCATCTCCAGCAGTTAAAGTAAGCACTTGATCATCTATTTCAATAAACCCTTTTCCAGAAACGACGAAATGAATATTAAAATTGTTGAGCGCTCCGCTGGAACGATTGACGTAATGATCGGGAAAATTAATATAGTGCCCAATGGATTCTGGCATACAAAAGTAACGACTATCGAGCAAGGTAAGTAAGTGTGTTTGCCGCTTATACAAGCACGAAACCTCCAATGACAAAATAGTTTTAATGAACATCAAAATAATATCATTTTAATTTTAAACTTATCGCTTTATAATAACAATATATTATTAATTAAATAATATTAATATTTTTTTGAGGTGATAGTTGGATGAGCACAAAGAAGCTAAGATGGGGAATTATGGGTAACGCAGGAATTGCTCGTGGCTCTGTAATACCAGGTGTACAACTTTCCGAACTGAACGAAGTTGCAGCGATTGCAAGTAGAAATTTAGAACAAGCACAACAAACAGCAGACAAGTTTAATATTGCTACAGCGTATGGTAGTTATGAAGAGTTGTTGCAGGATGAAACGCTAGATATTATATATATACCGCTTCCTAATCATCTCCATAAACCGTGGACGATTAAAGCGCTAGAAGCAGGTAAACACGTATTATGTGAAAAACCAATTACGTTGACTGCTGCTGAAGCGGAAGAAATAGCAGTAGTAAGTGAAAAAACCGGAAAATTAGTAGCAGAAGCATTTATGTATCGTTATCATCCTCGTTATGAGCAGATCAAACAAATTATGGCATCAGGTGAAATTGGTGACGTGCGTCATATCTATAGTTCCTTCACCTTTAATAATGCTGGTGATTCTAAAAACGTTCGTTACAAGAAAGAGTGGGGTGGCGGATCGATTTATGATGTAGGTTGTTATCCAATTAATGTCGCTCGTTTATTGTTGGATGCTGAGCCAGAAGCAGCAACAGTACATGCACTGTTGTCACCTGAACATGATCATGTCGATATGATGGCAGCCGGTTTGCTAGAATTCCCTAACCATATTGCACTGAGCTTTGACTGTGGGATGTGGGCAGCTTTCCGTAATCCGCTTGAAATACTCGGAACAAAAGGGAAAATTAGAGTTCCATCTGCTTTCGTTACAGGATCTCCTGGTAGTGGAAACTTCTTCGTAGAAGCAGACGGCGTAGAACGAGAAGTTGTCGTAGAACATAAAAATGCTTATGCTTTGCAAGCAGACCATTTGGCAAGAGCGGTAAAGGGTGAAAGCACACTTTCCTTCTCGATAGATGATGCAGTAAAAAATATGAAAGTCATTGATGCTTGTTTGAAGTCAGCAGAGGAAAGAATTCGTGTAGTTATACAATAGCAATTGACTTTTACAACGGATAGGAGGAAGTTACGGTGGAGTATATTAAGGTAGATGGTGTAGATAAACCAGTTAGTAACTTGATGAAAGGTACAGATTATTTTTATCATGATCGTTATGAGTTAGTGAAAACTAATATTGATGCGTACTTAGAAATAGGTGGAAATTGTTTTGATTCCGCGCATATATATTGCGGGGGGCAAAGTGAGGAAGTACTTGGTCGTTATATGAAAGAGCACGGTAATCGTGATAAACTAGTCATATTGACGAAAGGGGCTCACCATGATCAACATGGACCACGAGTAACCAAAAAAGATATTGAAGCAGATTTAACAGACAGTTTGCGTAGATTACAAACAGACTTTATCGATATGTATGGTCTACATCGTGATGATCCCAATAGACCAGTTAGCGAAATTATAGATGCGCTTAATGAGCATGTTAAAGCTGGAAAAGTAGGAGCTATCGGTGTATCGAACTGGACATGGCAACGAATTAAAGAAGCTAATGAGTACGCTGCGTCGAATGGGTTGGTTGGCTTTACATTTAATAGCCCTAACCTTAGTTTAGCAAAAGCGAATGAACCATTTTGGACAGGTTGTGTATCTGCTGATGATGAAACTGCTAAGTGGCATGAAGAAGTTCAATTACCATTGTTTTCTTGGTCATCACAAGCTCGTGGTTTCTTTACAGGACGCTTCACACCAGAAGATCGTGACAATGCTGATCTAGTTCGTGTCTTCTATAGCGATGATAACTGGGAGCGTTTGAATAGAGCTACCAAGCTAGCTGCTCAAAAAGGGGTAACGGCAATTCAAATTGCATTAGCTTACGTATTAAATCAACCGTTTCCTACTTGCGCACTTATTGGTGCACAAAATGTAGAAGAATTAAAATCATGCGATGAAGGAGCAAAAATTAGATTAACTAAAACAGAAATGGATTGGTTAGACTTAACTAACCGTGCTCCTGAACTATAATTAATATAAAAAAACCAATATTATTTGTCGCTGCTTGATTACTCCAAAGCAGGCGCATATAATATTGGTTTTTGTTTATTCCGTTTTGAAAAGTGTAGCAATGGAACCGCCGTTAGTAATAATTTCAATCGCAGTTGCCAGTAAGGAAGCGAGCGACAAGATAACAAGTTTGTCATGTGCTGGTTGATCTAATGCTATCGTATCGGTAACTACAATTTCTGTAATATTGGGATGTTGCAGTCTAGTAAGTGCTTGATCAGAAAACAATCCGTGTGTTGCGCAGATTAAAGCATCGTTAGCACCACGCTTTTTTAAAGCTTCGACCACATTAACGATCGTCCCACCCGTATCAATTAAATCTTCAATAATGATCGGAGTTTTACCTTCTACCTCTCCAATAATATGGGTGATTTCTGTTTGATTATGATTAGGGCGATTTTTGATCATAATTGCAAATGGCCAATCTAATAAATCAGCTAGTTTTTCAGCTGTTTTGGCACGTCCCGCATCTGGGGAGACAACGACAGGATGAGCAATATTTTTTTTCTGCAAATAATCAATAATGCTATCAAGCGCTGTAAGATGATCAACGGGAATTTTGAAAAATCCTTGTATCGGTGCAGCGTGCAAGTCTACTGTAATAATTCGATCTGCACCAGCAGTTGTTATAATATCTGCTACCATCTTTGCTGATATTGGCTCACGTGGCGCTGATTTACGCTCTTGGCGGGCATAGCCATAGTAGGGCATAATAATATTGATCGTTTTGGCAGAAGCACGTTTGGCTGCATCTATCATAATGAGTAGCTCTACTAAAAGTTCGTTGACAGGATGGGAGAGTGATTGAACGATAAATACATCATAACCACGTACAGTTTCTTGATAAGAAACATATATTTCACCACTTTCCATCGTTTCGATCGTCACTTTACCTAGTGATAGTTGAAGATGTTCGCATAGACGTTCAGCGAGTGGTTTGTTTGAAGAACCTGCAAAAATTTTGAGCATTTCGTTCATCCTCTCCAATCTAGTCTCTAATTATTTGTAGAGTAAAGCATTTATTATCGCAAATTAATAATGTCTACGAATGGATCAACTTCTGCTTCATAATCGACACCATCTGTTTCAAAACCAAATAGTTGGAAAAATTCTCTATGATATCCTTTTAAATCGGACAAATCATAAACATTTTCAGTAGTTAATTGTTCCCAAATCTCAGCAACTTCCGCTTGAATATTAGCTTTCATTTCCCAGTCGTCAACACGGATTAAACGGCGCTCATCTACAGCCGTACCAGCTTCGTTATACAAACGATCTGCGAACAAACGATACATTTGTTCAATACAACCTTCATGTATTTGCTGTTCTTTCATTACTTTATACAAAGCAGATATATATAATGGCACAACTGGAATGGCAGAACTCGATTGTGTTACGAGTGCTTTATTAACGGACACATATGCACGACCACCAGTTGATGATAATTGTTCATGTAATCTGTTTGCTGTTTCCTCTAAATCTTTTTTTGCCGCACCGATCGTCCCATCTAAATAGACAGCGTGAGTAATTTCTGGTCCTAAGTAGGAGTAGGCAACCGTTGTAGCGTCTTCCGTTAATACATTTGCAGCTTGCAGCTGTTCTATCCACATTTGCCAATCTTCGCCACCCATTACTGCAATGGTTTGTCTTAATTCATCTTCTGTTGCAGGTTCTATTGTTGCAATTGAAACTTCACCCGAATGGAAGTTAACCGTTTTGTTACTGTAAGTCTCGCCCAAAGGTTTAATAACGGAAGAGAATGTTTCTCCTGTTTTAGGATGCGTTCTTCTTGGAGAAGCAACGGAATAGACGACTAGGTCAATTTTTCCTAATTGAGATTGAATAAGATTAATTGTCTTTTCTTTAATTTCATCGGAAAATGCATCACCAACAATGCTGTAAGACTTTAATCCGGCTTCACTAGCCGCTTGTTCAAAGGCAGCTGAATTATACCAGCCCGCTGAAGCGGTACGAGTGCCCTCCGCGGCTTTGTCGAAGTATACACCAATTGTATTAGCATTAGATCCAAAAGCAGCTACAATACGTGAAGCAAGCCCATAACCAGTCGATGCACCGATTACGAGTACATTTTTGGGTCCGCTTATAGCTGGCTGAGCTTTTACATAATTGATTTGACGTTCTACTTGTTTGGCACAACCGACAGGGTGTGCTGTTGTACATATAAATCCACGTGATTTTGGTTTTATTATCATGAGAAATTTATCCTTTCCGTAGCAAATATAATTGGATATGTAGTTATGTTCATCCATCCCCTTTATTTTACCGATATTATCTGTCAAATGGAAGGGATAATAATAAAGGGCTGTACAGAAAGTCATGGAAAGGTAGATTGTACGATAAATCGTATAAACGGTTATGGGTAGACCCTTGAATGCAAGCTTTGTATGATTTATCGTATAAACGGTCATGGGCAGACCCTTGGATTGCAAGCTTTGTACGACTTATCGTATAAATAGTCATGAACAGACCCTTGGAATACAAGCTTTGTACGATTTATCGTATGAAAATTAAGATCCGCCTCGTTGCTTTCCTTCGAAACAGTATAAAAAAAGTTGAACGGAAAAATTACATTTTCCCGCTCAACTTTTTGATTTTGGGGACTTATATAACTGCCCAGGTGTTACGATTGTTGTGGAAAGGTTTACTATTATTTAATCTGAGATCGCTATCAAAACAAATAGCGGAAGAAGTTGTTAACTACGTCCAGCTAGTTGCTGTTGTGCCATTTGTACAAGACGACGGGTAATTGAACCACCAATAGAACCCATATCACGTGTAGTCATATTGCCATAGTAGCCATCTTGTGGAAGGGAAATACCTAGTTCTTGTGCAACTTCATATTTCATTTGTTCTAGAGCTGCTCGTGCTTGAGGTACTACGAGAGAATTGTTGTTAGCCATGTTTATCAACCTCCTTCTGAAGCTAGTATGTATCGCTAGTGAATGAATTATTCGTATATCTTGTATTTTTTTAAAAAAATAAAAAAGCTAAGTTATTTTAGGCTTTTCGCCATAGATAACTTAGCTAGTTCTTTATTGATTATTTATATTGTGGTAACCAGTCACCATGTGCTTCAATTAAATCGTCGCACATTGCTACGATATCATCCATTGAAAGCTCAGCAGATGTATGCGGATCAAGCATAGCTGCATGATAAATATGCTCTTTCTTTTGCGTTACTGCTGCTTCTAATGTTAATAATTGCGTATTAATGTTCGTGCGATTAAGTGCTGCTAGTTGTGGAGGTAAATTACCAATATAAGTAGGTTGTACGCCGTTGCGGTCTACTAAACAAGGTACTTCGACACAAGCTTCACGCGGCAAGTTAGCGATTAGACCACCTGTATTCATGACATTTCCGCCAATTTTGAATGGTATATCTGTTTCCATTGCTTCAAAAATATAAGATGCATATTCATGGCTACGGTGATGCTCCAAGTTAACATTGTTAACTAGCTCTTCACGCATTGTTTTCCACTTTTCGATTTGCTCCACACAGCGACGTGGATATTCATCCAACGGAATATTGAATCGTTCGATCAATTCCGGATAGTTACGTTTAATGAAATACGGATGATATTCAGCATTGTGCTCCGATGATTCCGTAATGTAATAACCAAATTTCAACATCATTTCGAAACGAACCATATCAGGATGTTTTTCTGCTTGTTTTTGTAAAGCTCTTCTTTTAATTTCTGGATATAAATCTACGCCGTCTTTACTAACATCAAGCAACCAAGCCATATGGTTAATACCAGCAATATTCCATTTTACACCAGTTGTGTCGATGTCGAGTGACTTGAACAATTCTGGCACACATACTTGAACGCTATGACACAAACCAACTGTATTTACTCCACCATAAGTAATCATCGCATTTGTTAACACAGCCATAGGGTTAGTGTAATTTAAAAATAAAGCGTCAGGGCATACTTCATTAATGTCACGAGCAATGTCAAGCATTACAGGAATTGTTCGCAAATTTCGGAATATTCCGCCAATTCCAATTGTATCAGCGATCGTTTGTCGTAAACCATACTTTTTAGGGATTTCAAAGTCGGTAATCGTACATGGATCATAGCCACCTACTTGGATAGCATTAACAATATATTTAGCGCCGCGAAGTGCATCTTTACGATCTGTATAAGATTTAATAGTACAAGTACTATTGCTTGTTTTTTTCAAATTGAGTAGCATTTGCTCAGAATCTTTTAATCGCTCTAAATCAATATCAAATAGTGCTAATTCAAACCCTTGCAATGCAGGTGTTTGCATCACGTCACCAAGTATATTTTTGGCAAAGACAGAACTTCCAGCTCCGATAAATGTAATTTTGGACAATTTAAACATCCTCCTTTAGAATTAGGGGTAATACGTATTGTTATTTAAATATGCTTGTTGTTATAAGCTCTATTTACACTTAGTATAGTGGAGTGCTGCTATTATGAACATGGAAGTAACGCATCTATATATGGAGTAATGTCGCAAATTTTGGAGGTAATTAAATGCAAGATCATCATTATTTTTCAGTATCGTTAAATGCAGTTCCATTAAAAAAAGAAATGTCTGTCTTGTTTAGCGGTGAAGGTGAACCGGTTGGACGACATTACATTGGCCCTGCAGTGCATGATTATTATTTGCTTCATATTGTTAAATCGGGTGTCGGCGTGTTTGAAACACTTGGGACAACCACGATTTGCAGTGCAGGAGATGTTTTTGTTACTTTTCCAGATATACTAATGAAATATGAAGCAGATGCACAAAACCCATGGACATATAGCTGGGTAGCATTCAGTGGAGACGTAGTAGAAGAAGCATTGCAAAGTGTTGGTATTACACCGGATCAAGCAGTAATTGGTAATTGCTCCATCGAAACATTCACATTATTGATGAAAGAAGTTCGCCAAAGTTTGGAAATCGAGCTGACTCCTGAGTTAGGAAATATGCGATCTGCTGCTTTATTACGTACGATTTTGTATGAACTTGGCGCACAAAAAGCACGTAACGATATTGCTATTGGAAAAGAGCTGCAAAAGCCTGTTCGATCCGCATCACAGTCTTTTAAAGTTGTGGATCAAGCGATTCAAATGTTTTCTTTGCAATACGGTCGGCACTTATCCATTGAAACCATTGCTCATACACTTGGTTATCATCGGGCACATTTAACGAAGTTGTTTAAAGAAGCGACCGGAATGTCGCCTCAACAATATTTATTTAAAGTAAGAATGAAAAAAGCAGAAGAACTGCTTCTCACAGATTTAACTATTACGCAAATTGCTGCATCCGTCGGCTATAGTGATCCGTTATTTTTTAGTAAACAGTTTCGCAAATGGAGTGGAATGACGCCAACTGCATTTCGGCTGCAACAGCAACAACAATAATCATTTGGTCGCATCGCTATTAAGTTGATGTGGATAACTTTTTTACGGAACGACGTTTTTGCAAATGAGCTGGTAACACAATTTTTCGGTATGGGAGCTCTGCTTCCCGTTCTTGAATACGATCCACTAACATCTGAATACCCAAATATCCAAACTGATAGGCTTGTTGTGCTGCAACGGTCAAAAATGGCTTGCTTTCGGAATATGGTCCCAAATCGTCAAAACAAACGAGCGATAATTGCTCTGGAACATCAATATTTTGCTCCTCTAATACACGTAAAATTTCTACTGCTAATATGTTGTTACCAGCAACAATGGCAGTAGGAGGTGGCGTTAGTTGCTTGAGCCATTCAGACAAACGAGAAAGATCATGCTTTGCTCCAAAACTTGCTTCATAAATATAATTTTCGTGCAGCTCGATTTGGTTTAGTAATAATCCTTCACGATAGCCTTGCAGTCGGAGCCTAGCACTAGAGATGGACGAGTCACCATTGACTAGTGCGATTCGTTGATGACCATTTTCGATCAAATGTTCTACTAGTTCACGTGCTCCTTCTTTACTGTCTCCAAGTACAATATCACAATTGATACCAGGTACTTCTCGGTCGAGTAATACCAGTGGTACTTTGTGTTTGTGTAGTGCTTCGAGATTGGCTAAGGAAGGGTCACCTGTTGGAGCAATAAGTACACCATCGACCCGCATCGTTAAAATGGTCGAAATGTAGTCAGCTTCTTTTTCTAAATCCTCATCACTATTTCCAAATAGAAGGCGATATCCATTCTTTTTGGCAGCATCCTCTGCACCACGCGCTACCGTCATATAGAAAGGATTGGTAATATCTGTAATTAATAAAAAAAGTAATTTCGTTTGTTGTAATACTAAATTACGAGCAGTTTGGTTAGGTACATAGTTCATCTCCTCCATTACTCGCTTTACTTTCGCTCTTGTTTTTTCGCTTATTTTTCCAGTGTTATTGATAACTCTGGAAACCGTCATTGCTGAAACATTCGCTTTTGCTGCTACATCATATATTGTAACCATCTGTCTAGCTCCTTATTAATCATTCCTAATTATTATCATACTCAAAATCTATCGTTGACAGCAAGAGAATAAGTTGTTAGATTAAAGTTATCGGTAACATTTATTATCATATGGGAGGGCTTACAATGTCAATTGAAAAACATAGGTTTGCAAGTGGATTTCCGAAAATAGGTATTCGACCAACGATTGATGGTCGTCGTCGAGGTGTTCGTGAGTCGCTTGAAGAACAAACGATGAATATGGCCAAAGCTACTGCTGCTTTAATATCAGAAAATTTACGCTATCCGAATGGAGAGCCTGTAGAATGTGTCATTGCAGATACTACTATTGGTGGCGTAGCAGAAGCTGCTGCATGTGCTGATAAATTTGCTAAAGAAAATGTAGGGGTATCGATAACAGTAACGCCTTGTTGGTGTTATGGAACGGAAACGATGGATATGGATCCATCTATTCCAAAAGCA
Source organism: Paenibacillus yanchengensis (assembly GCF_042684845.1). Classification (NCBI taxonomy): domain Bacteria; kingdom Bacillati; phylum Bacillota; class Bacilli; order Caryophanales; family Paenibacillaceae; genus Paenibacillus; species Paenibacillus yanchengensis. Next base: position 48,126 of record NZ_JBHUMH010000021.1, read on the forward strand.
GTATGGGGATTCAATGGAACGGAAAGACCAGGTGCGGTTTATTTAGCTGCTGTATTGTCTGGTTATGCTCAAAAAGGTCTACCTGCCTTCGGTATTTATGGAGAACAAGTGCAAGATGCGACAGATACTTCCGTGCCAGATGATGTGAAAGGGAAAATCATTTCATTCGCTCGTGCTGGATTAGCGGTTTCTTACATGCGCGGCAAAGCGTATTTGTCCATGGGATCTGTTTCCATGGGAATTGCAGGCTCTATTGTAGATGATAGTTTCTTCCAAGAGTATCTTGGTATGCGTAATGAGTATATCGATATGTCAGAATTTGTACGTCGTATCAATGAAGGTATATATGATGATCAAGAGTTTGAAAAAGCAATGGCATGGGTTAAAGAAAACTGTATTGAAGGATCTGATATTAACGATCCAGCAATTCAGCAATCTCGTGAGAAAAAAGATGAGAACTGGGAAACAGTTGTAAAAATGACGCAAATTGCTCGTGACTTAATGATTGGTAATCCGCGTCTTGCTGAGCTTGGTTTTGAAGAAGAAGCAATGGGACACCATGCGGTAGTATCTGGATTCCAAGGACAACGTCAGTGGACGGATCATTTCCCGAACGGTGACTTTATGGAAGCAATGCTGAATTCCTCGTTCGATTGGAACGGAATTAGAGCGCCATATATGGTAGCTACAGAAAATGATAGCTTGAATGGTGCGGTAATGTTGTTCGGAAACTTGCTGACGAATACAGCCCAAATATTTGCGGATGTGCGTACATATTGGGGAGCAGAATCCGTAAAACGTGTGACTGGTTATGAACTGCCAGGTGCTGCAGCCAATGGTATTTTGCACTTAATTAACTCTGGATCAGCGACATTAGACGGTACAGGAGAGCAATCTAGAGATGGCGAGCCTGTTATGAAGCCACACTGGGAAATTACGCAAGAAGAAGCAGACAAATGTTTGGAAGCTACTTCGTGGCGTCCAGCTAACGTAGGTTACTTTCGTGGCGGTGGATATTCCTCCGATTACTTGTCCAAAGGCGGTATGCCAATGACAATGTCACGTTTGAATATTGTAAAAGGCTTAGGACCTGTATTACAAATTGCCGAAGGATATTCGGTAGAGCTACCGCAAGAAGTACATGATGTATTAGACGATCGTACCGATCCAACTTGGCCAACGACATGGTTTGCACCAATTGTTACGGGCGAAGGTGCGTTTACTTCTGTCTATGACGTAATGAACAATTGGGGTGCTAACCACGGTTCGATAAGCTATGGACATATCGGCGCAGATCTTATCACGCTTGCTTCCATGTTACGTATTCCAGTAAGTATGCATAACGTTGCGGATGAGAAAATATTCCGTCCACGTGCTTGGAGCTTGTTTGGTACAGAACAACTAGAAGCAGCTGACTTTAGAGCATGTACTAACTTTGGTCCTTTATATAAGTAGAAAGATGTAGGTGTTAACGATGAGCAGTCAAGCGATTAGAGAAGAACTTTGTAAATATGCCAAAAAAGTAGTAGCAAATAAATTAGTCGTAGGTCCGGGCGGTAATCTAAGTGCAAAGTTTGAAGGATTTATGTACTTATCACCAAGTGGCTTTGCTCTTGATGAAATTGAACCTGACCAATGGGTAGAAGTGAATATAGAAACAGGAGCGATTACTGATACGGGGTTCCGTCCTTCGTCTGAAGTGTTGATGCATTTGTATGCATATCGTGCTAATCCGGATATTGGTGCTATTGTGCATACTCATCCACCGTATTGTATTGCCTTTACATTAGTGGAAGAAGAACTGCCAATTATGTTCCCAGACCAAGCAGCACTAGTAGGCAAAACATTATATTTACCATACGTACTGCCAACGACAGACAAATTAGCGGATGCTTATGCAGCTGTTGTAAATGAAGCAAGTACAGTATTACTTGGTAATCATGGACTTGTAACAACGGGACGTAATTTGCGAGAAGCTTATTATAGAACAGAAGTTGTAGAGGAAAGTGCAAAAATATTTTTGATTGCCAAAGCGATCAAAGAACCTAAAGTGTTAACAGATGCAGAATACGAAGAAATAGCATCACTGGAAAGTGAAGCTTATCGCGTACAACTGCTACAAAAGATGCAATAATCGAGCAATCCTGCCATAATGAATAGAAGCATAGTAAGAGTATATTTATGAAAAGTGGTGACGCAATGTTAAAAGGAATTCCAGCTATCATTTCACCTGAACTGTTGAAAGTACTAATGGAAATGGGACATAGCGATGAGATAGTTTTCGCAGATGGTAACTTTCCGGCAGCAAGCCATGCGCAAAGGTTAATTCGTGCAGATGGGCATTCGATTCCTGATTTGCTAGATGCTGTTATGCAAGTATTCCCATTAGATCAATATGTCGATCAACCAGCTGCCTTAATGGCGGTAACGCCAGGCGATCCTATTGCAACACCAATCTGGGATGAATACAAAGCAATCGTTGACAAGCATGAGTCTAGCGAAGGAAAATTCGAAGAGATGGAACGGTTTGCGTTTTATGAGCGAGCTAAAAAAGCTTATGCAATCGTAGCTACAGGCGAAAAAGCACTTTATGCTAACTTGATATTGAAAAAAGGCGTAGTGAAATAATAACTAAAAATAATTTTCTATAATGATGAAAAGCCAGAAAGAACGTAAAATGTTCTATCTGGCTTTTTAAGTGTACCCATACAGTATAGCTCCATCTTTAACTAAAACTATCCAACGCAATCTAAAATCTCATCATCTAGTAATAGAGAATATAGAAGCATTTTGTAAGAAAAAACGTACAAACATTCAAATAAGTACTGGAGGAGATCAAGTTTATACTAAAAATCATATAAATTGACCCCGATATTAGATTGAACGTAAGGATTTTATACGATAAAACAAATAAACAACCACAATTGTGATGATTGGAATCCATCTTTATAAGAAAAAACGTACAAACATAGCACTCCATTATCGAGTAGGATATACTATATAATGAAGAAAAGGATGATATAGGATGAAAAACGCTAGCATATTGTTGTATGGTTTAGTCTTCTTATTGATCTCCACATTTATTGTAAGCGGTTGTACTAAAGTAAAGGAAAACAATGAACTCATTATTCAAAACGATCTAAAGCAACAACTGATAACGATGGCTGAAATAGAAGTTTACAGTTTTGAGAACTTTCCATGGTCAGTTAATAAACAAGCAGTCATTGACCAGCTAAAAAATGAGACCATTCAATCGAATGAAACTAATCGGATTATAGTAGCAAGTGATTTACTTTCAAATAGTAATATGCAACAGCAAGTCATCTATAATTTTGAAGAAGAACAACTAATATCCGGGGAATATTGGTTCATAACTACAGATGATAACCAGTTTAATTCTTTGCTTGAAACTATGAATTTACTATTATCGGAGCATTTTCCCTCTCCTAAATCTGATAATTTAGAAAAACTCGAACATGCTATTCGTTCAGGAGCTAGCGATGTAAACATCATGTGGCAAGGGAGCGATAATAGCTATTTTTATGTTAAAATTGGCACGACGGAACAGAACAAAAAGGTATTGCAAATTCATATTACATCTCCAAGATCGGAACAAAATAGTTTGAAAAAAGATTAATCTATTCTGTAGGAGTCGTTTCGTTAATAAATAGTATATGTGAAGAAGTAAATTGGAACAATTGAAGTTAAACTTTATAGTGTTATAGTAGCAGGTTAGATGAATAAACGAGCAAAATATAGGAGTATTTTTCTTGTGATGACGTTTATGTTAATAGGTTGTAGTAATAGTGCAAGTGATTGGGCATTTAATTTTGTTGTATATCAAAATAATATTTATAATGTTTCTAATCAAACACTCGATCATGTTGAACAGCAATTAGGTGAGATTGATAAGCTTGTTACAAAAGAAGCGACTTATAATTATAAACGAACATTTTCAAATAAGTACCCAGTAGGAACAAAAATATTTAAAATCAGTAATATTGATATTAGTAAATCAATAGCTATCGAAATTGGTGAAGGGACTTATCTGCAAGCTGATAATCAAGGTGAGTATGGCAAATAAAAGGAAACGGAGCAGTTGAATGAGGATATTCCTTATTCGACTGCTTTTTTGGTTAGCAGAATGATGAGTAATTACAAAAACAGATGTAACATTTTCTAAAATTTGGTATAGTGAATAAAATAAAAGCGTGGAGAAAAAAAGGATAAAGAGAGTATTTTGAACTTATACGATTTTAGTGAAACTGTTATTGTTATTACAGGTGATCGATTTGCTGGAAATGTAGCACTTCATTATGAGATTGAAAACAGAAATGAGGAGTAGACCAGATGAAGGAAAAGGTAGATGTTAAGCAGTGGCAGGAATGGGTGTATGGAGAAAGTAATGGATTAGAGCGGTTAGCTATTGGCGAGGATGCGCTAGATCAGCTCGCTCATTTTGTTGTAGCAAAAGGTTACGGACGGATCGTTTTAATTAGTGATCAGAAGATTGATGAAGTGACGGGTATTAATGAGGCTGTGAAGACGCAATTGCAAAAACAAGGAAAAGCTGTAGCTGTTAAACTAATTACTGCCAAACAAAATGGTGATGTTATTGCTGACGAAGCAGCGGTAGTGGAAGCATTACTCGCCATTACAGGGCATCAAGCGGATGTTGTTATTGCGGTTGGAGCAGGAACGATTCATGATATTGTTCGCTATGCTGCGTTTGCTAGTAAAATACCGTTTATATCTGTTCCAACAGCCCCTTCTGTCGATGGATTCACTTCTAAAGGTGCACCACTGATTATTCAAGGGCAAAAAATTACGATAGCTGCGATTGGACCAACTGCTTTGTTTGCAGATATTAACGTCTTAGTAGCTGCGCCACGTGCGATGATTGCAGCGGGGTTTGGCGATATGTTAGGTAAATATACATCTTTACTAGATTGGAAATTCGGACATTTACGCTATGGAGAACCTTATGATCAGCAGGTGGCGGATAAGACGAAGGTAGCATTGCTGGCATGTGTGCTGGAAGTGTCAGCTATTGCAGCGGGTGAGAAGAAAGCTATTCAATTATTGTTAGAAGCATTATTATTGTCAGGTTTTGCTATGCTCCAATTCGGTCACTCACATTCTGCTTCGGGAGCAGAACATCATCTATCGCATAGCTGGGAAATGGCGTATTTGGAAGCGACTAAAAATCAATTGTTACATGGTGCAAAAGTGGGGGTTGCTTGTACGTTAATTAGTGAACTGTATCATAAGCTGATTACTGATGAGCAGACAAGTGCCTTATCTAAAGAGGATAGAGCTGTTTTAACATCTTTAGTAGCATCTTTACCAACACAGCACCAATTAGAACAATTGCTCCAACAAGTTGGTGGACCAGCTACTGTTGAGCAACTTGGCATAGACAAATCAATACTAGAAAACAGTTTGCGAACAGCTCATGAAATTAGACCTAATCGTTATACTGTCTTGCGGATAAAACGAACAGGCGAAAACAAAGGAATAAGCGAATAAAAAAGGCAGCATGGTGGAAGCAAAGGAAATTGCTTTCTGTCATGCTGCTTTTACTATTTAGAAATTAAAGTTATCTGGATCTGCACCGAATCGTTTGTTTTGATTAAGCGCAGAAATTTGAGCGATCTCGTCTGTAGTTAACTCGAAATCCCAAACGTCTCCATTTTCGATCATACGAGCTGGTGTAACTGTTTTGGGAATGGTAATCACTCCCGTTTGAATATCCCAGCGCAGCACGATTTGGGCAGCGGACTTATTATACTTTGCAGCGATTTCTTGAAGCAGTGGGATGTCCAAATTACCTTGCATGAGCGGGCTCCAAGCCGTTAGTTTGATTTGATGTTGATTACAAAATGCAAGGAGTGGCTCCTGTGTAAGTAGTGGATGATATTCTACTTGATTGACCATTGGTTTAATTTCACATGTTGCAAATATGTCTTCCAAATGATGAATATGAAAATTACTTACACCAATTGCCCGTACTTTTCCGTCTTTATAAATTTGCTCTAATGCTCGCCAAGTGTCCTTATATTTTCCCTTTACTGGCCAGTGGATAAGCAGCAAATCAATAACATCTAATCCTAGTTTCTTTTGACTTCGTTCGAAGGCAGCTAACGCTGATTCGTACCCTTGATCTTCGTTCCAAATTTTTGTTGTAACAAAGATGTCGTTCCGAGGTACTGGCGTATTTGCTAGTGCAGCTCCTACACCTTCTTCGTTTTGATAAATAGCTGCTGTATCAATATGACGATATCCGTTTTCTAGTGCAGCTAAAACAGTACGTTCTGCTTGTCCTTCTTCTGCAACTTTCCAAACACCTAAACCAAGCTGAGGCATAGTAATTCCATTGCTTAGTGTTAAGCTTTGTGTCAAAGGTTGTGTCATTATAAATCCTCCTTGAAAAGTAAAATGTAGAAATGGATGGAATAATTCTATCGTTAATTCTATCTTTTAGTATAGCCGTTAGAAAATGGATTTGGCAAATCGATAGCTTTTTTTAAAATGAGATATATGATGACTATTTTGCTCTATGTCTGCTAAAGCAGAGATGTATCTGGATCAATCCCAAACCGTTTATTTTCATTTAGACTAGATATACGAGCTATCTCATCTTCTGTCAATGCAAAATCGAAAATAGTAGCGTTTTCAATCATACGAGCAGGTGTCACCGTTTTTGGTATCGTAATTACCCCTGTTTGTAGATCCCAACGCAATATAATTTGAGCAGCCGTTTTATTATATTTGGCGGCGATCTCTTGCAGTAACGGGATCTCTAGATTGCCTTGCATTAATGGACTCCAAGCGGTGATTTTAATTTGATGGTCGTTGCAAAAGGAAAGCAAAGGCACTTGTGTAAGTAACGGATGATATTCGACCTGATTAACCATCGGTTTAATTTCTGCATGAGCGAACAAGTCTTCCAAATGATAGATTTGAAAATTACTAACACCTATCGCGCGAACTTTACCAGCTTTATATAACTGTTCTAATGCTCGCCAAGTATCAATGAATTTATCTTTCAAAGGCCAGTGGATAAGTAAAAGATCAATGACATCTACTCCGAGTTTTTGACTACTTCGTTCAAATGCTGACAACGTTGTTTCAAACCCTTGGTCATCGTTCCAAATTTTTGTCGTAACGAAGATTTCATCGCGTGGAACGCTAGTTTTTGCAAGGGCGGCACCCACTTCATGCTCGTTTTTGTAAGACGCTGCTGTGTCGATATGGCGATAGCCCACTTCTAGCGCAGTTAAAACGCTCCGCTCTGCCAATCCCTCCTCCGTCACTCTCCAAACACCTAAACCAAGTTGTGGCATCTTAACGCCATTGCTTAATGCGACACTTTGAGTACAAGCTTGTCTCATCGCAGTTCCTCCTATAAACAATATCATTGGTTTCATGACTATATTCAGTATAACCGTTGAAAAATAGAGTTGGCAAATAAATGTTATTTTACTATTGATAATATTTGAAATAAGAAAAAAATGCCCGATTATTTTTGTTTTAATGTATATTCAAACACAAACAAAGATGATATACTGGATGAAACAGAAGTAAACCTAAATAATCTAGAGCAATTATTTTAGAAATTACAAATTGGTGGAGGAATTGGGAATGGTACAATCACTTTGGAATAAAGAAGTTGCAAATAATTTACAAGCAGGATTAAATGAACTCGTTTATCGTTCTAATATTATTGGAGAAGATCGTCGTGTTTGTAATTTCGGCGGAGGTAATACATCAAGCAAAGTAATCGAACAAGATTTCCGTGGACGCGATGTGGAAGTTATGTACGTTAAAGGTAGTGGATCAGATTTAGCTTCTATGAAAGCAAGTAACTTTACAGGGCTACGCATGGATGATATTCGTCCTTTGTTTGAGCGTTCCGAAATGTCCGATGAAGATATGGTTGCTTATTTGGCTAATTGTATGATCGATGCAAAACATCCTCGTGCTTCTATTGAAACGTTGTTGCATGCATTTCTACCATTTAAACATGTTGATCATACGCATCCTGATGCGATTATTAGTCTGTGCTGTGCAGATAACGGTAAAGAACTAGCCAAAGAAATTTTTGGTGATCGATTTGTTTGGGTTCCATATGTACGTCCTGGTTTTACACTGTCCAAAATGATTGCAGAAGGTGTACTTGCAAATCCACAAGCAGAATGTGTGCTGATGGAAAAGCATGGTTTAGTTACTTGGGGAGAAACTTCTGAGGAAACTTATGCTCAAACGATCAAAATAATTAATGAAGCAGAGCAATTTATTGAAGCTCGTGTACAAGTTGATAAAATATTTGGCGGTAAAAAATATGACGCATTAGCTCCAGAAGTTAGACGTAATGTTGCAGCTCAAGTTATGCCAGTTATTCGTGGAGCAGTAAGCGATGAGAAGCTAATGATTTTGTCCTACGATGATGAAGCAGACGTACTAGCATTTGCTAGCGGTCGTGATTCTGCTCAACTATCACAAGTTGGTGCAGCTTGCCCAGATCATTTGGTACATACAAAAGTTGTTCCTCTATTTATCGATTGGGTGCCGAATGCTGATGATATAGAAGGATTGAAAGAAAAGCTAGTTGCAGGTGTGGCAAGTTATAAAGAGCAATACAAGCAATATTTTGAGCGCAACAAAAATGAAGGCGACGTTATGTTTGAAGCAGCACCGCGCGTCATCATTATCCCAGGTGTCGGCATGATCAATACAGGAAAAAGCTGGTTCATGTCGCAAGTGAGTGGAGCATTATTCCACCGAGCGATAGCGGTTATGCGCGGAGCAACAGCACTAGGTAATTTCGTATCTTTGAGCGAAAATGAGTCGTTTAATGTAGAGTACTGGCCACTAGAATTGTACAAATTATCGCTTGCTCCAGCGGAAGCTGAGTTTTCTCGTAAAGTTGCCTTTATTACAGGTGGTGCAGGTGGTATCGGTAGCGCAACAGCAAGACGTCTTGTAGCAGAAGGTGCACACGTTGTCCTTGCCGACTTGAACTTGGAAGGTGCGCAAAATATCGCAAACGAAATTAACGAGCAGTACGGACAAAACCGTGCGATAGCTGTTAAAGTAGATGTTACGAGTGAAGAATTGGTGCAAGCAGCTTATAATGAAGCGGCTATTGCTTACGGTGGTGTGGACACTATCGTTAACAATGCAGGCTTGGCAACATCAAGTCCGTTCGATGAAACATCACTTAAAGAGTGGAACTTGAATATGAACGTACTTGGTACAGGATATTTCCTTGTAGCACGTGAAGCTTTCAAATTGATGAAGCAACAAGGTGTCGGCGGTAATATGGTATTTATCGGATCTAAAAATTCGGTTTACGCTGGAAAAAATGCATCAGCTTATAGTGCAGCCAAAGCGCTTGAAGCTCATCTAGCTCGTTGTATTGCGGCAGAAGGCGGAGAGTTTGGTATTCGAGTAAATACGATTTTACCAGATGCTATACTACAGGGATCAGCGATTTGGAACGGTAATTGGCGAAATGAACGTGCAGCAGCTTATGGTATTGAGCCAGATCAATTAGAAGAGTACTACCGTAAAAGAACGACGCTACAAGTTAATATTTATCCTAGCGATATTGCGGAAGGCGTTGCGTTCTTCGCATCTTCTCGTTCTGATAAAACAACGGGTTGTATGTTAACGATCGATGGTGGCGTTCCGGCAGCATTTACTCGTTAATCGTATATCGAGTAATAGATAGTCGTTTGGATGCAACCCAAGCTGAAAATGCATTAATGACGCCGATGGCTTATCCAATGAAATAGATATAAGGCATGATGAATGTTACTTAGTAAGTGGAACTGAAATTTATTTCAGGCTCTACCTCAAAATCAGTACTTGACGTGTGAACGTGCAGATAGTCTCTCACGGCTCGGACAATTACAGGAAGTAAGAAGCGATTTATACGATTTTTCACACAAGTTGCCTCCAAATTGATTCCAATTGATGCCGATTGTACGAAAAATCGTACATAAAGCAAGGCGCGGCATTCAAACAGCGAAATTTTGTACGATTTATCGTATAAATTAGTTATCATTGCCTGGAAATGACCATTCTCTGTACGAAAAATCGTACAAAACGGTCTTCCGTGCCGCGCTACCCAATTAACATCAGCACAGGTCAAGCACTGATTTAGGTTTTGAGCCTTATTTCTATCAAATAAAATGTAATTAATTTAAATATGGGAGGGCTTAGCTCATGGTGGATCGCGCTTATGCACTATTTGAGGAACAACAACAAGCACGGGGAATAGATTTGAACGTAGTAAAGGAAAAGTTGAAATCACTAAAAATTGAAACGCCGTCATGGGGATATGGTGATTCTGGTACGCGTTTCAAAGTGTTTCAAAAAGAAGGAGTACCTCGCACACCTTTCGAAAAGTTTGAAGATGCGGCACAAGTGCATGCAGTTACGGGGCTTGCTCCATCAGTAGCAATTCACATTCCGTGGGATAAAGTAGAGGATTATGGGAAGTTACGTAGTCATGCGGAAAGTTTAGGTCTTTCGATTGGCGCAGTTAATCCCAACTTATTTCAAGAAGACGAATATATGCTTGGCAGTGTAACGAATGCCGATGCTAAAGTACGTCAAAAAGCAACAGCGCATTTGCTAGAGTGTGTAGACATTGCTAAAGAAACCGGTTCTCGTGATTTAAGCCTATGGTTTGCCGATGGTACGAACTATCCAGGTCAAGGACATATTAGACAGCGTAAAACGTGGATGCTAGAATCATTGACGACGATGTATCAAGCTATGACACCAGAAATGCGTATGTTGATTGAATATAAATGTTTTGAACCGGCTTTCTATCATACAGATATAGCGGACTGGGGAATGGCTTATAATTTGGCACAAAAACTTGGACCGCAAGCAGAAGTATTGGTAGATACAGGGCATCACTTGCAAGGTGCTAACATTGAGCATATCGTTGCTTATTTATTAGATGAAAAGCGACTTGGTGGATTCCACTTTAATAGTCGTAAATATGCGGATGACGATTTGATCGTTGGTACTGTTAATCCATATGAACTATATTTAATTTTCTATCAAATTTTGGATGCAGCACGTGCGCAAGATGCGGCTATTCGTCAAAATGTAGAGCAAATTGCTTATATGATCGATCAATCTCATAATATTGAAGCGAAAATTCCAGCAATGCTACGTTCTGTATTAAATGTACAAACACAATTTGCCAAAGCGTTACTTATCAATCATGAAGAAGTAGCGGAAGCGGCGAATAGAAATGATGTATTAGCAGCAGAGCATGCGGTACGTCGTCCATTTGAATTTGACGTAACACCATTGTTAGTGGCAATTCGCGAAGAGCAAGGGCTACCTGCTGATCCAATGCAAGCTTATCTAAATAGCAGCTATGGCAAAAACATTTTAGTTAGAGGTAAAGGTGGTGCGAGCTGGTGACCTATGTTCTAGCATTTGATCTTGGCGCAAGTAGTGGCAGGGCAGTGCTTGGACAGTTGGTGGACGGAAAAATCGAATTGGAAGAGTTGCATCGCTTTTCTAACGATCCTGTTCAAGTCGGCGGCGAGTTACATTGGGATATATTACGTTTGTTACATGAGCTAAAGCAAGCATTAATTAAAGCGAAAAACCGTGGTATTGTGCTAGATAGTATGGGGATCGATTCTTGGGGTGTAGATTTCGGTACATTGAATGAGCAAGGAAAGTTGTTAGGTAATCCATATCATTATCGCGATACTCATACCGTTGGTGTGATGGAGCAATTAATCGAAAAGCTATCTGCTGAAACGATTTTTGGACGTACGGGCATTCAAATGATGGGCATCAATACACTCTATCAACTAGCTTCTTTAAAAACGAATCAATCGCATTTGTTGCAAGGCGCTAAACATATATTGATGACTCCAGCATTGCTACGATACTTTTTAACGAACGAGATGCACAATGAATTTTCAATGGCGACTACATCGCAGTTGTTTAACCCGATTGTTGGAGACTGGGATGACCATTTATTAGAAGCGATTGATATAGAGAAAGAAATGTTAGGTAACGTTGTTCAGCCTGGTACGTACGTGGGTCAGCTTAGTGCAGAAGTGTGCGAGGAACTAACGATTGATCCGATTCCAGTCATTGCTGTAGCAGAACATGATACAGGATCGGCAGTAGTTGCTGTACCAGCAGAAGAAAAGTCATTTGCTTATTTAAGTAGTGGTACGTGGTCGTTGATAGGGACGGAAGTGCAAACGCCGGTTATTAATGAACTGTCACAACAATTGAACTTTACCAATGAAGGCGGAGCGTACGGCACTTATCGATTGCTTAAAAATATTATGGGGCTATGGATTATTCAAGAAAGTCGTCGAGCTTGGGAAAAAGCTGGTCAAACGTATTCATTCCCAGAGTTAGTGAAATTGGCAGAACAAGCAGAGCCATTTGCTCGTTTTATCGATGTGGACGACGAACTATTTATGCATCCTGGTAATATGCCAGCCCAAATTAATGTTTATTTGCAACAAACGAATCAACAAACGACCGATGATGTCGGTAGCATTGCCCGGGTAATTATGGAAAGTTTAGCTTTTAAATACCGGATTGCACTGGAACAAATTGAGCAGTTAACAGGTGAAGTGTACGATGGGCTCCATATTGTTGGTGGTGGTATTCAAAACACGCTGCTTTGTCAATGGACGGCTAATGCAATTGGTAAACCAATCAAGGCAGGACCTGTTGAAGGAAGTGCGATTGGCAACATGGTTGTACAATGGATTTCTGCCGGGAAATTAAAGGATGTTTGGGAAGCAAGAGAAGTAATCAAACGTTCTTTTCCTATTGATATATATGAGTCAAAGCAAACAGAAGAGTGGAATACTGCTTTTGAACAGTATAAACTAATAACGGGACAGTAAGTGTCAAAAGGGCTAACTTATCGTTGCCTTGCACGAACCAACTTCAATGAAGCGAGGAATGAACTATGTTAGTTGCCGAACGTTATGATTATATTGTGCAATTAGTAACCGAGCGAGGCAGTATCCGTGTATCGGAATTAAGCGAGCTATGCCAAGTAACGGAAGAAACGATCCGAAGAGATTTGGATCGTTTGGAACAAATCGGCTCCTTGCGGAGAACGCATGGTGGAGCGGTTAGTGTCAAAGAGGAACAACCGGAAATTCCTTATTCTGAACGTGAAATTATGTACGCGGATGAAAAGCGAAGAATTGCTGAGCAAGCGATTAAGCTGATTCAAACGAAAGATCGGATATTGCTCGATGCCAGTTCGACTGCTTGGTATATGGCGGCATCGATGCCAGATATTCCGATAACAGTGTTAACTAACTCTATCAAAGTTGCTTTGGAACTTAGTCATAAAGAGAAGATAGAAGTAATATCTACTGGTGGTATTTTAGCCGCTCGTTCGTTATCGTACGTTGGACCGTTAGCGGAACGATCATTGGATGCATATCATGTGGACAAATTATTTTTTTCCTGCAAAGGCGTTCACCTGACACGTGGAATTAGTGAATCCAATGAGTTACAAGCGAGAATTAAGTACCGGATGGTAGGTATGGCAGATGAAGTTGTTTTGTTAGCTGATGCTAGTAAGTTTGGTGTTCAATCTTTTACGCATGTGGCAGATGTGACAGCGATCGACCATATTATTACGGATCAACGACTATTAGATATCCATCAACAGCAATTAAAAGAAAATGGTATGACAGTAACAATCGTGTAACAGACCGTGCAAATAAACAGGCGCTGGCTTCCAATAAGAAGCGCAGCGCCTGTATTGCTATCGGCCTGGCAGCGAATTATGCTAGGGGGATGACGATGAAGGTCTCATTATTTATTACTTGTATTAGCGACGTTATGTTTCCAAAAGTAGGGGAAGCAATGGCACGACTGCTGGCACGAGAAGGAATCGAGCTTCAATTTCCGACGATTCAAACATGCTGTGGTCAACCGGCATACAACAGTGGATATTGGCAGGAAGCACGTGAATCAGCAGAGACGATTATACGGGCATTTGAAGATAGCGATTTTGTTATCGCACCGTCTGGCTCATGTACAGGAATGATTCATCATTATCCGAAGTTGTTCGAAAAAGAGCCAGCGATGTTAGAGAAGGTACATCAATTAAAAGAAAAAACATATGAATTTACACAGTTTATGGTGAATGTACTCGGTGTAACGGATTTGGGCGCTAATTTTCCACACAAAGTAACCTATCATCCATCTTGTCACGGAACTCGTATATTGGGTGTAAAAGATGAACCTATTCAGTTGATGAATAACGTGGCTGGATTAGAGTTAGTGCCGTTACCATTTGCTGAAGATTGCTGTGGGTTTGGTGGTACTTTTGCCATCAAAATGGCGCATATTTCAGGTGCGATGGTTACCGAAAAAGCAGATCATGTGTTAGAAAGCGAAGCTGAAGTATTAGTAGGGCTCGATATGGCTTGTTTGATGAATATTAGTGGAAATTTGCATTATCGCAATAAAGAAGTAAGAGTAATGCATTTGGCGGAGCTGCTATATGAAGGAGTGAAGCAATAATGAGTGCACAACAAGCAGTCAAAAAAACGGTACGAGAACGAGCGGAATTAGCACTTCATGATGAATTTTTACGAAAAGCGGTAAAGTTCACAACCGAGCGATTACGCAATGGTAAACAGCAGGCTACGACAGAACATGGCAACTGGGAATTATGGCGCGAGCAAGGTAGACAGATTAGATTGCATACGATTGCTCATTTGGACTACTATTTGGATCTGTTTGTAAACAATGCACGGGCGAATGGTGTTCACGTTCATTTTGCATCCACCGCTGCTGAAGCAGTCGAGCTAACGCTAGATATAGCGAAGCATTCTGGAGCGCGCTCTGTCGTCAAATCAAAGTCGATGGTAACAGAAGAGTTGCATTTGAATCAAGCGCTAGCTTCGATAGATGTGGAAGCAATCGAAACGGATTTGGGTGAATATATTATTCAGCTTGCTGGCGAGATGCCTTCGCACATCGTTATTCCAGCAATTCATAAAAACCGTTATCAAATTGCAGAGCTATTAAGTAAGGAAGCTGGTTATGAATTGCCAGCAGAAACAACGGCACTTGCTGGTTTTGTACGTAAAAAACTACGTGAAAATTTTCTCGAAGCTGATATCGGTATGACAGGTTGTAATTTCGCCATTGCAGAGAGCGGATCGATGGTTTTATTTGAAAATGAAGGTAATGCACGGATGGTAAGTACAGTTCCCAAAACACAAATAACATTGATGGGAATGGAACGAATCATTCCTTCATGGACAGATTTGGAAGTGATGGCAACTTTGCTCCCTCGTTCTGCTACAGGGCAGAAATTAACGATGTATATGTCCGGTATTACAGGACCAAGACGTTCGGATGATCTAGATGGACCAGAAGAAATGCACATTATTATTGTAGATAACGGTCGTTCCTTGCAGCTAGGTGATCCTGAATTTCAAGAACTGCTCAATTGTATTCGCTGTGGAGCATGTCTTAACGCTTGCCCTGTCTATCGACATATTGGTGGTCATGCCTACGGCGGTACGTATAGTGGACCTATCGGTGCGGTATTAACTCCTTCTCTCAATAGTAAAGTGGAAGAGTGGGATGATATTGCTGGTGCGTCTAGTTTATGTGGTGCTTGTTATGAAGCTTGCCCGGTAAAAATACCATTGCACGATATGCTCGTTTATTTGCGTAGAAGAAAAGTGGAAGCAGGACATGGCAATAAGTTAGAGTCACTTGGTATGCAAGGTTTTGCGAAAATTATGAATAGCTCTGGCAGAATGGGTGGTGTTGTTCGTTTAGGACAGATTGGGCAAAAGCTAGTCGTTCGAGATGGTTTTATTCGTACCAAATTAGGACCATTAAAAGGTTGGAATAGTTATCGCGTAACACCAAGTATACCAAAAAAATCGTTTCGTTCTTCTTGGCCGAATCTTGATCAGCAATTAAAAGAAGAGTTGCGAGAATTAAGTACGGTTAAACGAGATCGGATGGAAGCATTAGTCCAAAAACGTAAAAAAGATAACAAAAAATAATAGGTTGAACATGGAAAGGAGGCAGCAGCTAGATGAGTGAACAACATGCAGCATGGCTTGCTCGAATGGAACAGCAATCTAAAGCTAAGCAAGCACAATTTATGAATCATATAGCGGGGCGTTTGGGGCATCCTCGAATGACGGAAAAACCGGAACAACCATATCGTGGTGCGCCTTCGTTTTGGGAGCAATTTAATTGGACACAGACGGAAAAAGAAGAGCAGTTTATGAAGACTTTTCAGTCTGTTGGGGGACATACAGCTAAATTCAGTACGCTGGAGCAAGCGAATGAGTTTATTGTACAGCATTGTGAAGAATTAGGGGCAAAATATATTGTGCAACATAACGACGCTTATTTACTTGAATCGGAGCTAAATAAGCGGTTAGCAGACAAATTACCGGAAGCACAAATTAGTATTTGGAATACGGATCAGGAAAAGCAGTGGATAAAAGAAGCGGCACAAGCAGACGTCGGCATTGTAGTGGCAGATTATGCAGTTGCTTATACCGGATCGATTGTGACATTGTCAGCAGCGAACAAAGGTCGTTCTGCTAGTTTATTGCCTACTGTTATGTATTTTATAGTACCAATCGATCGCTTGCATACACGACTTGGGGAAGTGTTAAACCAATTTGATGAGTTAGAGAGAGAGCAATTACCTGCTGGTATTCACTTTATATCAGGACCAAGTCGCTCTTCGGATATTGAGAACGACTTGACGATTGGCGTACATGGACCAGGTGTTGTTTATGCATTGTTAGTTGGATAATTAATGTAAGTCTTTATTTGGTTAAAGGTGGTATTGGGGAGAATACTACTGTGCAACTAGAAAGGGAGATTATTGATGAGAACACGAATAAGTGTCGAGCATTTACATCCAGCAGAGCAATTACTTTTATTAATGGAGCGAATTTACCAACACGGATTAACAACGACATCGGGGGGGAATTTATCGATTCGTGATCAAAATGGTGATATTTGGATAACGCCCGCAGGTGTCGACAAAGGCTCGCTAACTATTGAAGATATGGTTTGTGTCAAACAAAATGGACAACATGTGGGAAAGCATAAACCATCCAGCGAGTTTCCATTTCATCAACTTATTTATAAATCCAGACCAGATTTAGGAGCGATTGTTCATGCTCATCCACCAGCACTTGTAGCATTTAGTATTGTTAGAAAAGTACCCGATACAAGATTGTTGCCGAATGAACGACAAATTTGTGGCGAAATTGGTATTGCACCGTATGCTTTACCTGGAAGTATACAGCTAGGGCAAAATATCGCAGATGTATTTGCGCGAGGCATTAATTCTGTTATGTTGGAAAATCACGGTGTAGTTGTTGGTGGGGCAAATTTATTTGAAGCATTTCAAATTTTTGAAACCCTTGATTTTTGTGCAAGATTAGAAATTGAAGCATCTAGAGTTGGTGAAGTAAAATTATTGACTGATGAACAATTTGAACTTGTACGAAATAAACGAGAGTTAAAAGTGGATATATTTCCAGTAGAGCCATATAATCAAGGGGAACTAGAAATAAGAGAGGAAATGTGCCGTCTTATTAAACGTTCTTATTCGCAAAAATTATTCACTAGTACGCAAGGGACATTTTCACAACGAATAAACAAAAACGACTTTATTATTACACCATTTGGTATTGATCGTAACTATTTGGAGCCTGATCAGTTAGTGAAAGTAATCGATGGTCAAGTAGAGCAAGGGAAGCGACCAAGTAAATCAATATTGCTCCATCAAGCGATCTATGATCAGCATCCGCATATTGATTCGATAATTATTGCGCATCCACCGAACATTATGTCTTTTGCGGTAACGGATAAAGTATTTGATTCCAAAACTATTCCAGAGAGTTATATTCTGCTCAGAGGTACGCCGAAACTTCCGTTTGATGCGGTGTATAATGAACCAGAGAAAGCAGCAGCTGTATTTACGGAGTGCACGCCAATAGCATTAGTAGAAAACAATTGTATTATCGTAACGGGTCAAAGTTTGCTGAATACATTCGACCGCTTAGAAGTTGCGGAATATAGTGCGAAATCGATTTTAGCCGCACAAGCATTAGGGGATATCGTTCATATTGACGAACAACGAATAGATGACCTGAAAGTGGCGTTTAATCTAGCTTAACTGTTGTTGCACCGTTAGTTATAACAAAAACCAAGCTTAATATGCATACATGAAGTATGTCATCATAAGCTTGGTTTTTTGCTATTGATCTGGAAAGTTACCGCTTCTCATTAAGCTTTAGCAGTTGCTCTAAAAGTAAAAATGCATTGTCTTTTCGTTCAGCGTTAACTCGCACCCCGATATAAAAATCTCGTCCCAAAATTGGGAATTTTTCCATCATCAATTTCGGGTCCATCTTAATGGCATAAGTACGCATCGTTGGATCTTCTTCCGTTGCAAATTTTTTGCTATTTTCTTCTTTTAATAATGGCTTCAGGTTAGGAATAGTCTCGAGATCAACAAGTCCACCTTGTCCACCGAACCACTGTAGCATAAACTCGTCCATCACATAGACATCTTCAAATTCTGAAGCAACGACAACAAGTGCTCGTTGTAAATAAGCGACTTGACTCATTTCATCAGGTGGAACGTAAACAATATCAGCATCGAATCGTTGCCAATTTGATGATAACGATAGAAACGCTTCATTAATAGGAACATAATTGCTGTCATTATCTTTTGTGGCAAAATTACCCAAAAAAGTAACGCTTACATCTACAGGCGGTAAACTTGCCAAATAACGTTTTTCTTCTTGCTTATCGATGAAAGCTATTACACCGTATACAATTAATACAACTGCTAGAATGGCACTTATCGTGTGAACTTTGTAATAGCGCCAAAAATGATCGAACTTTTGAGCTGTAGTTGACAATTTTCTGTACTTACCATATTCTTGTTCATTAAATTTCTCAGCATATACTTGATTTTCATAATCTAATATACGATTGAATGCATTCGTAATTTCTGCAAACTGTGCAGCAGCTTCTGCATGTTCCATTTGTTCCGTAGCTGTAAGATATTGGCCTAATCGTTGTTCCGTCTTTTGTCGCTCACGCTCTCGTTTTAATAATAAGTCATACCGTTTCTCGACTTCATCTTTACTAGAAGCAGCAGGGAGTCCCATTATTTCATAGTATTTATTCATATCTTCCACATTGTCACCCCGATAGTTATTACGAATTTAGTAGTATGTATATGATAAGACTTATCGTGCCAATGCAAAGATGTAGTTTACCATATATTTATCCCCTATACTCTAGTATACGGGATTTTTAGCGTAACGCAAATAAAGAGCCTTCCAGCTGCAAACTAGACGCTTATATAGGAGTATGTTATAGTACGGGGGTACAATTATATAAAAAGTCTGGCTAATTAGTCAGGAGAGGTTCGCGAACTCCCTCTATAAAAAACTAAACGATACGTTTGTCTATTTTAGGCATCGTTGTTTTGTGTTCGGCGTGTAACTATCCTTCGATAGGATAGTTACACGCCGTTATTGTTTTATATAGCGGTGAAGTAGATACCTCCTCCCATCTTAGGAAGGAAAGTGATGAAGTTGAACGAGCAAAAAGCATTAGTAGTTTTTAGTGGTGGACAAGATAGCACGACATGTTTGTTTTGGGCAATACGTCAGTTTAAAGAAGTAGAGGCAGTGACTTTTAATTATGGGCAACGACATGCAGCAGAGTTGGAAGTAGCGGCAGCTATTGCGGCTGAGTGTAATGTAAAACATCACGTACTGGATTTAGCTTTATTAAATCAATTAGCACCTAGTGCGTTAACGAGATCAGATGTCGCAATTACAGAGCATTCAGATCAGCCCCCTTCCACTTTTGTAGAAGGAAGAAATATGTTGTTTTTTAGTTTTGCTGCTGTACTGGCTAAACAAATCGGTGCTAGACATATTGTTACTGGTGTAAGTGAAACGGATTTTAGCGGATATCCGGATTGTCGCGATGTATTTATTAAGTCATTGAATGTAACGTTAAACTTAGCGATGGATACAACATTTGTTATAGATACTCCATTAATGTGGTTAAATAAAGCGGACGTTTGGCGATTAGCAGATGAGCTGGAAGTGTTTGAATATGTGCGTGATCAAACATTAACGTGTTACAACGGTGTTATGGCGAGTGGTTGTGGCGAATGTCCGGCATGTAAGCTGCGCAACAACGGTCTACAGCAATATTTGCATATGCGAATGGCTAAGCAGACGAATGACGGCGTTACAGCGGTAATAAAAGAGGTGACAAGTTAAATGTTACAACAGATTTATGCTATTCCACCTCATCCATATACTTACGAATTAAACAAAGATTTTCATTTTTCAGCTGCACATTATATTCCGCACCAAGAGGCTGGAAAGTGCCAGCAAGTACATGGACATACGTATTTTGTTAATGTGACTATTGGTGGTAATGAACTAGACGCTAGTGGATTCCTTATTAATTTTACCTTTCTAAAAAAGCTAATCCATGAGCAATTTGATCATCAAATGCTGAACGATCAAACGAAATATTTTAATAATATAGATGCAGCTTACTTTCCAACAACGGAAGTCGTTGCTAGAACGATATATGATATTGTCCAAGCACATTTGGACACGTTACATCATCGACCCCAATGTTTGCAAATATATTTGCGTGAAACGCCTAGTAGCTACTGTATTTATCGACCGAAAAAATTGCTCAATTGGCAGCAGGAGGAACAAGTATGAGGGAACAAGAAAAAAAGCTTCCTGTTCTCGAAATATTTGGACCGACGGTACAAGGGGAAGGGATGGTAATTGGTCGCAAAACGATGTTTGTAAGGACGGCAGGATGTGATTATCGCTGTGTGTGGTGCGATTCTGCTTTTACATGGGATGGAAGTGGAAAAGATCGAATTAGGATGATGACAGCTAGTCAAATCGTCGATGAGTTGATTTCGCTTGGTGGCGAACGGTTTAACCATGTTACGATTTCTGGTGGCAATCCAGCACTACTTGCTCAGCTTACGCCATTGATTCAAGTATGTCATGAACAACAATGGACAGTTGCGTTAGAAACGCAAGGCAGTCGTTATCAGCCGTGGTTTTTGGAAATTGATGAGTTAACTATTTCACCGAAACCACCGAGTTCAACGATGGAGACAGATTGGGAAGTGTTGGATGAAATAGTAACGACATTGACTGAAAACAACCGTCAGTTTTGTTTGAAAGTAGTCATTATGGATGAGTTAGATTTTACGTATGCGAAGCAAGTTCATCAGAGATATGACAACGTACCGTTTTATGTTCAAGTTGGTAATGATCACATAGAGGAACAAGATACGAAACAATTGTTAATGTATTTATTAGAACGATACGAATGGCTCGTTGAGCAAGTGATGAATGATGATGTGCTACGTGGTGTATATGTTCTGCCACAATTGCATACATGGCTATGGGGAAATAAGCAAGGCGTTTAAGTGATAATAATGCAGTTATTTATTTCATACAAAGGAAGCGATGATTATGCATACCGAAGGAAGAACAGCGGAAGAGTTAGAAAATATTACTTTGTTAGGTAATCAAGGAACGACGTATACATTTAGTTATGCACCAGAAATATTAGAGTCATTTCCAAACAAACATCCGAATCGTGATTATTTCGTTAAATTTAATTGTCCAGAATTTACAAGTTTATGCCCGATGACAGGGCAACCAGATTTCGCTACGATATATATTTCTTATATTCCTGATAAACTAATGGTGGAAAGTAAATCATTAAAACTTTATTTATTTAGTTTTCGTAATCATGGAGATTTTCATGAAGATTGTATGAACATTATTATGAATGACTTAATTGCATTGATGCAACCGCGTTATATTGAAGTGTGGGGTAAATTTACGCCTCGTGGTGGAATTTCGATTGATCCGTATTGTAACTATGGACAACCTGGGACAAAATTTGAACAAATGGCAGATTATCGTTTGCAAAATCATGATTTATATCCCGAGAAAATTGATAATCGATAATATCTATCGTGTAATGGGAAAAGAAAGAGGTGTTGTCCGTCAATGAAAAGTGTATGGGTTACTGGTTATCGCGCGCATGAATTACAAATTTACAATGATAAACATCAAGCGATCCCCTATATAAAACAAGCGATTAAGCAGCACCTGTTTTCACTACTGGATGATGGACTAGAGTGGATCATTACTTGTGGACAATATGGTACTGATTTATGGGCGTGTGAAGTAGCGTATGAGCTGAAAGTAGACTATCCTCATTTGCAAGTAGCCATTATTGCGGCTTTTAACGATTATGCTGCGGATTGGAAAGAAGATAGAAAACAGTTTTTAGCACAAATGATATCGCAAGCGGATTATTACACTAGTACAAGTAATCGTGCTTATGAAGGACCATGGCAGTTTAAAGCACGTGATCAATTATTACTTCGTCGAACGGATGGATTGTTACTATTTTACGATGAAGAAGCATCTGTCGCTAGTCCACGCTATACATTACAGCAAGCCAAGCAAAAACAGGATACGACAGACTATCCGATTTTACTTATTAGTTTTGACACTGTACAAAGTTTAATCGAAGATAGTCACCAACAAATAGATTGAAAATATAGACGCAATAGAAAAAGACCATTCGTATGATTAGGTTTAGTAACATGTACTATCGATACTATCCCATACATACGTGGTCTTTTTCGCTGCATTACTTGGACGATTGTTGTTTACGTTGTTTGGCAACTAAAAAGTCAATAGCGAATCCGAGTAACGCCCATGTTATAATAGTGAGGATGTACATTAACAATACGCTTACTTGGTGAATATCGGCAAAAAGATTAACAAGCCAAACGGGTATGCTAAACATAAAAAAAAATAAGTTGTGTGGATCATAACCGGTGTAGTTAAAGGCGCATAATAAAATAGCAAAAAGGGTTGTTATTAAAGTGGCTTTATAACGCATAAGTATAGCTCCTTTGCAGAAATGTTTGCGATATAACTGCTATGTAGGTTATTATGTGACCAAAGGAGTAATTTTATCCGAATAATAGGAGGTCTATTCATGTTAACTCATATCGTACTATTTAAGCTAAAAGATAATAGCGCTGCCAAAGTAGAAGAAACAGCACAGGTTTTGCGTAATATGGAAGGGAAAATTGAAGAGTTGAAGTATATCGAGGTTGGGATAGATGTATTGCACTCTGAACGTTCCTATGACATTGCATTAATTACGAAATTTGATTCAATGGCGGATATGGACAAGTATCAAGTTCATCCGGTGCACCAAGAAGTGATTAAACATATGCAGCAAGTACGAGAATCATCCATAAGTGTGGATTATGAGCTGTAGGTAGTTTTCAGGTTATCCAGGTTCGAGAGGAAGTGTTTACCATGCGTGATGTGTATGAAATGCTCACTTATTTATTAGTTATTATATTTGGTAGTATAATTATGGTGGCAGCATTGAAACGAAAAGCAAGAAAAAAACAAAAAGATAATTAGAGCAGGAGCGTATGTTATGTATTTTGTTAATGTGGAGCAAATAGCTGTTCGACTAGCTATGGTGGAAAATATTGTTACAGTGTTGAAGCAGCTTACTACTAATTGGCAAGGCGATACATTACAAAGTTTCGCGCAGGAGCGGGCACTTCATTTGGCGGCAGAAATTGTAACCGATGTTGGTAATTATATAATTGATGGCTTTATTATGCGCGATGCTAGTAGCTATGAAGACATTGTAGATATTATTGGAGAAGAAGGCGTATATCCGGAAGCAATACATGATGGATTAATGGAATTGGTACTACTTCGAAAACCTTTAGTACAGCAATACTTTGCATGGCCACGAGCGGAGTTACATCCGCTCTCGGACCGATTACCAGAAATATTGTTGCAGTTTAAACAAGCTGTAGAGCAGTACATAGAACGTGAACTTTAGTAAAGTCAGCATACAGTAGTAAATAATAAAGCTTGTTTGGCTCGAGCAGTCAACTGATAACTTATCGGTTAACTGCTTTTTTGTGTTTCAAAAATGGAAGCGAGCTGGATGATAACTTTTAGTGTCAAGACAAGTGTTATGTGCTTATACTAATATTAAACTGGGCGTTTGGCTATGGAAAAATAGTCGATTGGCCGAACAAAATGGTAAAGGAAGTGAGATAATAATGGAGCAAGGGAGTCTTATTATTATTGCGCTGACATTCATCGTACTAACGATTGGCTTACTGACTATTTTGCATATCGCTCTAAAGCATTGGATAAAAATTCAACAAACGGTAGCAGGGTTAGGGATGCAGGTACAAGCAACGCAAGCGGAGATTGAATTAATATTGCAACCAACGAAAGAAGCAGTAGATAGAATTAATGAACAGTTAAAAAGTAGTAAAAAGATTTTTACTGCTGCTGAGCAAACGACTGATGCTGTACAGCAGATGACGAAAGCTGCCAATTACTTATCGGAGTTATTATCAACAACGACTAGTCGATATGTCGAACTTACTTCTCACAAGAAACAAAAGCATATTGATGAATCACTGCAATGGGCAGAAATAGCTGTACTAGCATGGCAACTGTGGCAAAATAATCGGATCAGGCAAGCTGGTGTTGATTTGGAAGGGCAAGAGACCGAAAGTGAACAAGTAGAGTTAGACAAACAACATTGAGATCAGTTGCGATAATTGTCGAAAGGAATGCAAACGTCTTTTGAAATTCATTGTAAAGCTGTTGAAACAAGACGTTATATACGATAAGATGAAGTTACGTTTTACCAATATTAATCATAGATTATATAGTGAAATGTTTAAGAAATAATATTACGTTTAAGAAAGCGGTGTGCTTGTGCAACAACCGATAGCGATACTGGATTCCGGCGTAGGCGGCCTCACAGTTGTTAAGGAAGTACTGCGGCAATTACCAAGAGAAAAAGTAATTTATTTTGGAGATACGGCAAGAGCACCATACGGCCCACGAACTCCGGAAGAAGTTAGACAGTTTACTAGAGAAGTTGTAGATTATTTAGTACAGTATGATCCCAAAATGATCGTCATCGCATGTAATACAGCAACTGCTGTTTCGTTGCTTGATATCCGTGCTCGAGTAGATATACCTGTCGTAGGTGTTATTAATCCCGGTGCTCGGGCAGCAATAGGAAGAACGAAAACGGGATGTGTTGGTGTTATAGGCACAGAAGGTACGATTAAAAGTAGAGCGTATGAAGATGCGCTAAGATTATTATCACCACATGTGCAAGTCGTTAGTGAAGCGTGTCCACAATTCGTTCCTTTAGTTGAAAAAGGTAATTTTCGATCTGTAGAAACTTACGAAGTAGTGCGTAGCGCTATCGAGCATATGAGAAGTTATCCGATTGATTGTTTAATTTTGGGCTGTACTCATTATCCTTATTTATCCGAAACGATTTCGGAAGTAATGGGCGAAGAGGTTAATCTGATTAACTCAGCGGAAGAAACTGCACGCGAAGTAAGTGCTATTTTGCAAGATCAACAAAAACTAGCTAAAAGCGAACACATACCTGTCCATCACTTCTTTTGTAGTGGAGATCCGAAAATGTTTAAATTCATTGCGCAACAATGGTTGGGCGAACAAATTGAACTGACTCCAGTTATATGGCAAGTGCCTAATATAAGTTAATGAAATTACTGCGAAACGACTCATTCCTTCTTATGGTGTGTAGTCGTTTTTTTGTTGAAAAAATACTGTGTATAGGACAACTTGTTACTTTCATAAATTAGGGAGGAGGGAAGAGAGGTGGGAGAAAAGTGCAGGAAACATTATTTTTAAATGAAGATGTAGCGGCTAGTTGTAGTCAGTTATCTTATCAGTATCCGTTTGTTACGGCACACGTTATTGGTCATAGCGTCATGGGGAAGCCGTTGCTTGCATTGCGTTGCGGAGAAGGAGAGCAAAAAATACATATTAATGCTGCTTTCCATGGGAATGAATGGATAACATCTGCATTGCTTATGCGATTTATGAATGAGCTGAGCGCTACTTACGGAGGTATTGATGTATGGGGGCTGGAAGATCATCAAGTAGCTTATTTGCGTGAAGAAGTGACGGTATGGGCAGTTCCTATGGTGAATCCAGATGGAGCGGAGCTTGTGCAGTGTGGTATTCATGAAAGTCATCCGATGTATCATCAACTCGTTCATAATAATGGCGGTTCTGCGGATTTTTCAAATTGGAAATCGAACATTCGTGGTGTTGATCTAAATGATCAGTTTCCGGCGTATTGGGATGAAGAGTGTGCTCGCAGAGGTGTGTTTGAACCAGCTGCTAGTGACTATCCCGGACCGTATCCACTAAGTGAACCAGAAGCAGCTGCTATGGCGCAATTTACAGAGACATTAAGATTTAAGCAGGTGGCAGCACTTCATACGCAAGGTGAAGAGATTTATTGGAATTATCGTAATTATGAACCACCAGAAGCACAACATATTGCAGCAAGATTAAAAAGGGTTAGTGGGTATAAAGCAATTAAATTAACTGGAAGCGACGCAGGATACAAAGATTGGTTTATTAAACAGTATCGCAAACCCGGATTTACGATCGAAGCGGGATATGGCAGAACGCCGTTGCCGTTTGAACACTTTGAACAAATTTATGCGAAAATACAACCATTATTGTTAGAATATATCCTTCTATAATAGTGAAATATAGTGGAAGCAGCTGCTATCGATTTGCGATAATAGTTGTGTTATACTTCGATTAATCTAAGGATTAGATTAGTGATATATGTAGTTATATATGTAGCAATGAAGGATGATGCCAAATGGGTAAACTATTATCGTTAAGACATTGGAAAAGTACGCTACTCCTTATTTTTCAAGTGATGAAAAGTAAGGAAGTTGCATTGTTGGACAAGCTTATTTTTACTATACCAGTATTATTATATTGGATATTACCAGATATATTGCCAGGGCTGCCGGTGGATGATATCGCAGTAACGATGGCATTGGCGGAATGGTTTGCACAGCGGATGCGCAGGAAATATCAATTTTTGAATAAAAAAACGGATTAGTTGTAATCAAGGAGTGAAGTAGTGAGATGGCAGTAGGGCATGTAACTACACAGCATGAGGAAGCGATAAAAGCAAAGTCTTTTGCCTATTATAGTTATCTTTCAGGTTTTTTAATTATCGTTGCAGCTATATTATTTGTGGAATATTTATGGTTGCCTGCCCCGTACATCCAGACGTCATCACACTATTTCATTGTGTGGGTTGATCAACTTTATTATAGTTTAGTACTTATTCCAGCGTGTTGGATCGTAGCGGCAGTGTACCAGCTGTATCATGCAAAGCAGCAGAAATTATTTCAAAATATACGGCTGCTTGTCATTATCACTTTTGCGTTTATAGCGTTAATTTGTATTGCAGTACAGTATTACTCTAATTATTTGGTGTGGTTACTATTACTGATTGTTTGTGCGCTCGTAGCGATAGAATTGGTAGTGCTTACATTTTCGGCAGCAAAGCGAATGAAAACCCGTCGTCTCACACAATTAGGGGTTACTTTTGCGGTATTTTCAATAGTCGCTATTCCTGTTCCATTCAATGTTATATATCCGGGATTTACGATTGATATGAATAGTTATGCAAAAATAGAAGGTGGAACGGCAAGTGGAACTATCGATGGTGTACTTGTGTTCGATCGTCCTGCTGTTTTACTTGATTATGTGACAGCGCGGCTATTACCAGCGTATGAATGGTACAAAAGACCAGCAAGTGAGCCTCCGATTACGGAGCAGTTTGCTGAAGTGATCGAAATGAAACAAACAACCGATCAATTAGCAGCGGCAATTGCACTTAAATATGTAGGCGAAGGACAAGGGGTGACACCTCTTGGCGTTCATGTCGTGGCAATAGAATGGAATAGTCCCGCTGATGGTGTATTGCGAGCTGGAGATATTATTGTCGCGATTAACGATGAACCGATCATGACCATCTCTGATTTATTTTTACAAATGCAACAGATACAACCGGAACAAACGATTCAACTGACGGTACAAAGAGATGGGGAGCAGATCGAAACGGTAGCTATCCGTGCAACCGCTGCTAGTGATGAACCGGCAAAAGCTGTTATTGGGATAGCGATTGACACTGCTTACGAATACGATGTTACTAAGCATGTGGAATATACCGATTACATTGCCCATATTGGTGGTCCATCGCATGGGGCAATGTTAACGTTAGCGCTAATTGATCAGTTAACCTCTGGCGGGATAATTCAGCAAATAAAAGTAGCAGGTACAGGAACGATTGAGCAGGATGGTTCTATCGGAATGGTCGGGGGAATAAGACAGAAGGCATATGCGGTCAGTCGGACGAACGCAGAAGTGTTTTTTGTACCGCTAGCTGGTGCAGAAGTAGCGAAAAAAGCAGCTCCGCAATTGCAAGTTGTCGCTGTCCAAACAATCGATGATATATTGCAATGGCTGGCGCAAGAAGCGGAGCATAGAGGTACAACCTATTAGAACGTATCTGAAAACTAAATAATTTTATGTTATGAATGGAGAAAATGACTGGCGTATCAATTATTCGTAGCCACTTGTTACTATTACTAGGTCATGTTTCAGATCAATGAATGAAGCGGTAAACTTGTACGTTTTTTCGTATAAACCTGAACTCCTCCAGTACTTATTTGAATGTTTGTACGTATTATCGTATAAACCTCTACTGTACTCCCCTATACAAATGTTCACATTAGACTTTAAGACCTCATGCGATAAAAGCTACGTCCGAACGACCGAGAGTCAATGGTTATAACACTTGGAAAAGCAAAAAACCACCTTAAGATCTACTTTTCACACTCATATACATGTATTCCATTTTTGAATAGAAAATGTGATCAGTTTTCAGACACGTTCTAGTGTTGGTTAACGGTTATAGTTTATCCACATACAATAACGTCGTTTGTTTCGTGTTTAGCGTATGCTGAAGCATCGGTTCATTCAGTACACCAAGTGTAATAAGTGAGCTTATTTTACTGTTATCCGGTTTTGAAATCATTCGCCAAAGCGCTTCATCGGGTAAGGCAGCATACAATTTTTGTTCGTCATATTCTTTTTTTGTTTGTGTGACTACTTTTGCTTTGTAAGCACCACTATTATATTCACTTACTTGTTGCTGTTCACAGTATGCTAATATTTCTGTTCGTAATTGCTGTAATTCTGAATCAAGTTCTTTTTGCTGCATTTTGATGGCATGATAGCGCTCAAGTTGTTGCTCCATAAAAAAAATCGCCTCCTTTGTACAACATATGCAAGGAGACGATAATTAATTGTTATTATTTTTAACGAGGTGGAAGTGGTCCAAAGAACTGGTACAAGTCACATTGAATTCGACCATTGTATAGTTTTCTTTTTTTATTTGCAGGCTTGCCCATATATGTCTCAATAGATTTGGAAGGGCTGAATACAAAGTAAGACCAATTAGGATAATAAAGCACCGTTCTTCCGAAGTCTCGTATAGCTAATTCGGCTTCTTGCTCATCGCCAAGTCGCTCACCATAAGGTGGGTTGGTAATAATAACACCGTAATCTCCTTCTGGTTTTGCTTTGGAGACAGATAGAGCTTTTAATGAGATTTCTTTGTTCAAGCCGGCTTTGCTAACCGCTGCTTGGGCAACATCTATGGCGTGCGGATCGATGTCTGATCCAGAGATTTGCAATGGAATGGAATCATCCACCGCATCGTAAGCTTCTTCACGTGCCTTATTCCATAAATCAGCAGAAATGATAGGCCATATTTCGCTATCGAATTCACGGCGTAATCCAGGAGCGATATTCCAGGCGATCATTGCAGCTTCGATCAATATAGTGCCAGAGCCACAAAAAGGATCGTATAGCGGTCGATCAGGCTGCCAACGGCTTAGCTGTACAATGGCTGCTGCCATCGTTTCACGTAATGGAGCAATGGTAGCATGCGTACGATATCCCCGTTTATGTAATCCAAATCCAGATGTATCAATCGTAATTAACGCTTCATCATGTAATAGTGATACTTCAATTACAAAACGTGCGCCATCTTCGCTAAACCAATCGGTGTGATAATGTTCTTTTAATTTCTCGACAATTGCTTTTTTTACAATACTTTGGCAGGCTGGTACACTGGATAGTTGTGATTTTTGGGAACGACCGTTAACTGGAAACTCTCCATCTTCTGGAATCCACATTGGCCAGTCCATCGCTTTAACCCCTTCAAACAATTGTTCAAAAGTGGTAGCAGGAAATTGTCCCATATTAATTAATACTCGTCCAGCAGAACGGAGCCATAGGTTGGCACGACAAATATCGATAAAGGTTCCTTTGAAATGTACTCGTCCATTTTCGACCCGTTGTTCAGTATAACCTAGTTGTTGTAACTCTCTAGCGACAACTGCTTCAAGCCCCATCGGTGCAGTTGCAATTAGTTGTAGTTGCGTCATTTGCATTCACTCGCTTCTATTATTAAAATAAGTTGTTATCGTTGTTATAAAAACTTACAATTAAGTATATTAGAATGTACGCATTTGTACAAATGTTAAATATTAAATGCAGCGGGGTGGATGAATTGGAACAACAAGAGAGAGAAGAATTATACATAGCGCAATTATATAAAGAGGACGAGCAATTAAAAATGGTACGAGCGGGAATTGTAGCTGCTGGTTTGCGAGATATATCAGTGCCCATTGGTTATGGTCGCTTATTAACGATGTTAGTACAGTTAAATAATGCGCAGCGTGTATTGGAAATTGGGGCGTTAGGTGGATATAGTGGCATTTGTTTAGCGCGCGGTTTTACCTCGACAAGTGGTCAGTTAGTGTCGCTTGAGCTGCACCAAACAAATGCTGATTTAGCATCTCGTCATATGTCTTTAACTGGTTTTGATCAGCAAGTAACTTATATGGTGGGGGATGCTAGAGATAGTTTACAGCAGTTATTGCTGGAAGATGAGCAATTCGACTTTTTCTTTATTGATGCGGACAAAGAAGGATATCCGTTTTATTTGGATGTTGCATTAAAATTAGCTCGTCCCGGTGCGATAATTGTAGCTGATAATATTTTTTTACGGGGAAGAGTACTGGATGAGTCTAAGCAAGGACCAGCAGTACAGGCGATGCGACAATTCAACGAGCGTATAGCATCTGATCCACGACTGTTAAGCACCAGTTTGCCGGGATATGATGGACTTACTATCGCAATCGTCAAAAAATAGATGTATATGATGCCCTTCACTAGTAAACGATATTGGAAACTATACAAAGTGAGGGAAGCATATGACTCATCAACAAGTAACAACAGATGAAGAAGCGTTGGCGACAGTTAGAAAATTGATTAAAGGCATTGACGTTGCCATGTTAACTACAGTGTCTGCGCAAGGGCTAGTATCTCGACCAATGCAAACACAAGCCGTTGAATTTGACGGTGATCTTTGGTTTATTACAATGAAAGATACGGATAAATATGATGAACTTAAGCAAAATCCGCATGTCAATGTCAACTATGTTGGCAAATCCTATGTATCTATACGAGGGACAGCAGAAATAGTCAATGATCGAGCGAAGATAGCACAATTTTGGAATGCAGCGTACGAGAAAATGTTGCAAACGACAAATGATGATCCTAATTTAATATTAATTAAAGTACATGCAGAAACAGCAGAATATTGGGAAATGGGAAACATCCGGAAATTAGTAAAACAATTGTTCCATACGATAACAGGGGATAAGGAAGATAATGCTCATCTAAACGAAGTAGTGCACTTGGAGAAAAATAACTAAACGTAATGCAACAAAATGGCGTAACATAGTGAGTTACGTCATTTTGTTATGTGGAAAATCCATATTATGATGAAAAATAAATAGTAAGTAGACTATGCTTTGCTTTATGATCCACGAGATTGATTATTTTCTGGCTGTTTTTTAGGCTGCTGTAAATGCCGTTTGCCTCGTAGTAATGTATACCATACCCAAACACCATTTAATAACATGAGTACCGAAGATATAAGGAATAGCCCTCTTATTCCGATGGAGCCTGATACAGCACCACCTGCAATAGGAGCAATCATGTTTCCAAGTGCGAGGGTGCTACTGTTAAAACTGTACGCGCGGCTTTCCATACCATCAGGTGTATACTTGCGGATGAGTGTATTTACAGTTGGAATTAGCCCACCCAAAAATAATCCTAGCCCAAAACGTGCAATTAACAATTGCCCGACGGTCCCGGCATAAGCTTGTGGGATAAACGCAAGAGCTGCTCCGAGTAGCGATACAGCCAGTATTCTTTCGGCACCGATCCGATCACTTAATCGTCCGAGCACCGGTGAAGCAATTAGATTAGATAATCCCGTTGCCGAACCAACAAATCCAGCCCAGAAGGCTATATTGGTGGCGGAATGATGTAATTCTTGCACGAATAAAGGGATTAACGACATCGGGCTCATATTTGCAAATTGAATCAGTAAAGTAACGCCAAACAAAGCAAGTAGTTGTGGGATACGGCTAAGTTCTTTTAACCCATCGATTACTGATTCTGATTTAGAATTGGCAGCTTGTTTCCGGTCAAAATCTTCTTTGACGACGAATAACGCTAACAACGTAGCAGCGAGTAGTAAAGCACCGGTCAAATAAAAGATTGGTCTAAATCCAACCATGTCTGCTAGTACGCCACCGATTAAAGGTCCCAATATCGTTCCTGCGATTGCGCCGGATTGAACGGAACCCATGGCAAAACCGATTTTGTCTTTGGGTGTAGTAGCTGAAATGAGTGCGATTGAAGCTGGATTGAAACCGGAAATTGTTCCATTCAGCAACCGAAGTACGAGCAAATGCCATGGTGCAGTAGCAAAACCCATTAAAAATATGACGATAGCCATTCCAAATCCGGAACGGATAATCATAAGCTTTCGCCCGTAACGGTCGGCATATTTCCCCCATATAGGCTGGAAAATAAATGCAGTAACAAAGTTTCCGGCAAAAATGATACCCGCCCAAAGTGCCACTTGCTCTGTATCGGTCATTCCTAAATCATATTGCAAATAAAGCGGCATAAACGGGATGATCATCGTCATGCCTGCCATCACTAAAAACTGGCCAAACCAAAGTACGATCAGATTTTTTCTCCATTGTTCCATAGTTATAGTATAACACATTTTGTAAAAATCATGATTGTCAAACTATTGTCATAGGAAATCAAGCGGGACGGTTGTTAGTGTGCTAGAAAAGGGGCATAATGAATACTAGACTAATATGTAACATCTATCATACATAGAAATGAGGAGCAGTAATGACTTATAATGATCGTTTTCTGCGTGCTTGTCGCAAAGAACAAGTAGACCGTTTGCCAGTTTGGTATATGCGACAAGCAGGGCGGTATGATCCGGATTATCGTAAAATTAAAGAAAAGTACTCGTTACTAGAAATTTGTCAACAGCCTGAGCTGGCGGCAGAAGTTACGATGATGCCGATTAAAAAGTTAAATGTGGATGCAGCTATTCTGTATTCTGACATTATGAATCCGGTTGCTTCGATCGGTGTTGATTTTGATATTGTAGCTGGTATTGGTCCAGTTATTGATCAACCTCTCCGAACTGTTGCGGATATTGATCGCTTACGTCCGATAGATGTTGAAGGTGATCTAGGACATGTGTTAGAAACTATTCGCATATTAGATAAAGAATTACAGGTTCCTTTAATTACATTTGCGGGTGCACCGTTTACAATTGCTAGTTATTTAATAGAGGGTAGACCATCGAAAAATTATTTGCGAACGAAAGCACTTATGTATAATGAACCAGCAGTTTGGCATAAATTGATGGACAAGCTTGGTGATATGGTTATTACATATACACGCGCGCATATTGCGAATGGTGGAAAAGCATTTCAAATATTTGATAGTTGGGCGGGCGCATTATCTCCGGCAGATTTTAAACAATATGTGTTACCGACCATTGAACGTATTTTTTCCGAATTGTCAGATTTACCACAGCCAAAAATATATTTTCCGGGTGTTAGTTCAGCTGAACTGTTACCGCATCTTTCCAATGTGAAAGCAGATGTTATTGGGTTAGACTGGCGCATTTCTATAGCGGAAGGTCGAAAGCGATTAGGAGACAAGTTTGCTGTACAAGGTAATTTAGATCCTACACTGTTAACAGCTCCAATGAAAATGATTAAACATTATGCGGCAGAAATTATTGATCAAGGAATAGAGCAGCCTGGACATATATTCAACTTGGGACATGGCTTATTTCCGGAAGCGTCTTTAGAAAAGTTGGCGGAATTAACTGCTTTTGTTCATGAATATTCAGAAAAAGCGATTGCTAAAGCGCAAGGGGGCAAGTCGTGATGACAGCCATGCAAGGAAAAATCGGTGTACTAGTGATGTCTTATGGCACACCGGAATCATTAGATGATATCGAAACTTACTATACGCACATTAGACGAGGAAGAAAGCCGTCAGACGAGCAATTGAATGATTTAACGATGCGCTATGAAGCAATTGTCGGTGGTGTGTTTCCGCTTCGTGAACATACGAATCTTCAAGTGGCAAGTTTGCAAGATAAATTGGAGCAATTAGCCCCCGGTCGTTATCAATGCTTTCAAGGGCTTAAACATGCACGTCCCTATATAGAAGATGGGGTAGCTGCTATGGCAAAGGCAGGTATTACAGAAGCGGTAGCTATCGTACTTGCCCCTCATTATTCTACGATGAGTATTGGTAGTTACTTGGAACGAGCAGCTGTAGCAGCAGAGCAAGCAGGTATTACGATGAGCGGTGTAAAACAGTATCATATGCATCCCAAATGGCTTCAAGCAATAACAGAGCGGGTAGTGGCAGGAGTGGAGCGATTAGAAAAGCGCAGTGCCGAAATGGACAAAACGATGGTGCTGTTTAGCGCACATAGTTTGCCAGTTCGAATTAGAGAGCTTGATGATCCATATGAACAACAATTGTTACAATCGTCAGAAGCAATTGCCCAAGCAGCAAACGTGAAAAATTGGCAGTTCACATGGCAAAGTGCTGGTCAAACACACGAACCATGGCTTGGTCCTGACTTGTTAGAAACGATGGCGACACTTCGTGATGAAGGTGTAACGGCTATATTAGTAGCACCAATTGGTTTCGTTTCTGATCATTTAGAAATAATGTACGATATTGATATCGAAGCACAAGCAGAAGCTAAAAAATTGGGGATAACATTAGAACGAATTACGATGCTAAATAGCGATCCGCTTTATATGGAAACTTTAGCAGAATCAGTGATGGAATTAAAATAACGAAAGAATAAACGGGAAATAGTGGCAAAATTTGATACAAACATCTTCGCATTTTAGCGAATAGTAGGTATAATGAGAGAGTCTGATTGTACATAGTACAATAACTAGATTCTCTTTTTTTGTATGGAGAGAAATGGAGGAATAAATGGAACCTAGATCAGAACGTCATAAACCAAAAAAAGTACATAAACAACAGGCCGAAAACAGCAAGAAAAGTATTATTATATTCAATGCCATTATTGTGTGTAGTTTATTTATTATCGGATTTGCTATGTGGAAAACAGGTGTCTTTAGTCCAGTAAAATTAATTAGTGAGCAACAACAAGAAGAAACGCAGACTAAGGAGTTACTTGAAGACGATGTTGAAATTGCTGAAAGTGGAGACAAAGAAGAAGGAAAGACGGTCTCAGAGGAAAATAGCGAAACAAACGGAAAAAATGGGGATGACGAACAAACAACGGATGCGTCTGAACAATTACCGAATGATGTTGTAGATGCGGAAAAAGATGATAACACTCCAACTGTAAATGGTAAAAATAGTGTTGATACTACTGCTGTAAATGGGAAAAATGTTGATGATACTGCTACTGTAGATGGTAAAAATGGAAACGAAGCTGGAACGGTAGGGATGGCATTCGTTGGTGATATATTAATTTCTGATTATATCCAGCCAATTGTAGATCAATATGGTTATGATTACTTATTTGAACCAGCATTACTTTATTTGAGTGAGCCTGATATTACGGTTGGAAATTTGGAGATGCCAATTACAAAAGCAGGTAAGCCAATAGATCAAAAGTACGTATATAAAGGCTCGCCGAATGTCATTCAGCCGTTGTTGGATGCCGGATTTGATATGGTGAGTTTAGCTAATAATCATGCATATGACCAAGGTAAAGAAGGTTTGCTCGATACGATAGCTCATTTGGACAAAGCGGGACTTGCTCATGCTGGTACAGGTAATAATAGTACGGAAGCATATAAACCAGTTATTAAAGAAGTGAACGGTGTTTCTATAGCCTTTGTTTCTCTAAGCCACGTCATTCCTTACGCAGAATTTAAAGTAACAGATAATCGAGCAGGTATTGCCGAGACATATGATGTTGAACGGGCGACACAAGCGGTAGAAGACGCCAAGCAGGCAGCGGATGTCGTTGTTGTACTTATTCATTGGGGAGAAGAACGAGTGACCACATTGAGCGATAAACAGCTTTCTTTGGGGAAAGCCTATATCGATGCTGGTGCAGATTTAGTCATTGGTCATCACCCTCATATTTTGCAAGGTTTTGAAGAGTACAAAGGAAAGTGGATCGCTTATAGCTTGGGCAATTTTATTTTCTCCTCATATCCGAAGGACGCAGAAGCAGAAACAGGTGTATTAGATGCAGTTTGCAGTAAAGCAGGAGATTGTCAACTACAATTCCATCCGATGGAAGTTAAGATGGCGCAGCCCGTCCCTATGGAAGAAGAAATGGCACAACAACTATTTGAAAAACTACAAAGTATTTCTGTAAATGCAAAAGTCGATTCGAATGGTAAAATTATGAAAAAATCGAAGTGATCGAAATGATGGAAATGATCGAAGGTAGAAAATGGTCAAAAGTAGCGAAATGAGTAAGAGTTCGAAATGATCGAAACTATCGAAACTATCGAAATGATTGCTTGAAAATTATCGCAAGTAATGTAGTTAGACTGATATAAAGAGGTGTCATCATGGTTGGCGTAATAGACGAATGGTGGATACGATTGTTGTTTGGAGTTGTCGGTGGCGGTCTTGCTGCTGCGGCGGCATATCGTATTCGAGCGCTTTCTATATCTGGAGCATGGGCAGCGTTTGTGATGGGAGCTAGTTTTGTACTGTTCGGTGAGCCGATCTGGATTGCTTTACTACTTTCCTTTTTCATAAGTTCATCGTTTTGGTCGGTGTGGAAAAAAAAGAATCGTACGAAAGCAGCTGCTGAACAAAAGTATGAAAAAACAGGTAGACGAGATGCGGGACAAGTTTGGGCGAATGGCGGTATAGGATTAATCTTTTGCATACTAGCTGCGATTTGGTCACATCCTTTTTGGTTATATGGTTATATCGGGGTGATGGCGGCAGTTACTGCCGATACTTGGGCGACAGAGCTTGGAGCATTAAGCCGTTCCAAACCGCGATCTATCGTTACTGGTAAACGAGTGGAGCCGGGTACAAGCGGAGGAATTACTATATTAGGAAGCGTTGCAGCATTTTCCGGAGCAGCTTTTATTGCAGTAGTAGCTTACATTTGGCTACCATCGATTTGGCTAGTTATATTTGCAGCTTTGGCAGGGTTTATTGGAGCTATGGTCGATTCTTATCTAGGTGCTACAGTGCAAGCCATGTATCGTTGTCCAAAGTGTCATACCGAAACAGAACGAACATCTCATTGCCAGTTAACTACTGTTCGGATAAGAGGATTCAACTTTATGAATAACGATCGTGTCAACATGATTTCATCTTTGGTGGCGGCGTGTTTGCTTGTTGTAGCTGCTGGACTATGGCTTGGATAAAAACATAGTTTATCTGTTTAGAGTGTTAGAAAAAGTACACAAACAAGTAGTGGGCGTTTATAGTCAATGAAAACTGACTTTGAACGCCCTTTGACTTTGCTATGGGTGCGATGCTTGTTGTGTTACATCATCCAAGTGATTGTGCAGATGGCATGACGCAACAGTAGAAAGTTTGTACGAAAAATCTTATAAACGGACATGTGGAGCGGGTTGTAGAGACGGCTTTATACGAAAATTCGTATAAATGGACAATGTACGGGTTGTTGTAGAGGAAGTTTTATACGAAAAAACGTATAAAAGTTCATGAAAAGACGGGTGGAGTGGAAGCTTTATATGAAAAATCGTACAAAGGGGTCATGATCAGAGGTCAAGTCCTTTTTTATGTCTGGGGAGGACGTCGTTGTATGACATATCGTATATATTTGCGAATTTTGAACGATGTTCCTGCAAAAGTAGCTACACAAAAAAATTGGACGTAAAACGGTGCTGCACCCCAAAAGTTAAAGTACAAAATCTAACCTTTGAGGTGCAACGCCAACCTTACGTTTTCTCGCCCAACTTTTTATTTTTAGGGATTACTAGTAAATGAAATGGAATTACAATTGACTAGTAAGTTGTTCCATTTGTTCGATTAGTTGTTCAAATACACTCATTGCTTGTTTAATTGGTTCAGGTGAGGACATGTCTACTCCTGCGTTTTTCAATATGTTGATGGAGAAGTCATTGCCACCGCTTTTCAAGAAGTTGAGGTATCTGTCAACAGCTGGCGTACCTTCGTCCAAAATTTGTTTAGAGAAACTAGTGGCAGCAGCGAATCCAGTCGCGTATTTGTAAACATAGAAACTGGTGTAGAAGTGAGGAATACGTGCCCACTCCATGGCAATATCTTTATCTACGACGACATTTGGTCCGTAGTATTTAACGTTTAGATCGTAATATATGTCACTCAACAACTGCGGAGTTAATGCTTCGCCTTGTTGTGCTTTGTCATGAATAAGTAGTTCGAATTCTGCAAACATCGTTTGTCTAAATACAGTAGTTCGGAACTGATCTGCGTAATAAGTTAACAAATACATTTTTTCTTTTACATCTGTCGATTTATTAAGCAAGTAGTCCATTAACAACGCTTCGTTCAACGTGGAGGCTACTTCAGCTAGAAAAATAGTGTATTGTGCATCACGATATTTTTGTGTCTCATCCGCATAATACGTGTGCAAAGCGTGACCCATTTCATGCGTAAGTGTAAACATACTATTCAAGTTATCTTTATGATTAAGTAAAACGTAAGGGTGGGTGCCATATGCTCCCCAACTGTAAGCGCCACTACGTTTTCCTTCGTTTTCGTAAACATCGATCCAGCCTTTATCAAAACCTTCTTGCAGTGCTTGCAAATAATCTTCACCTAATGGTTTTAAACTAGCAGCTACTGTTTCTTTCGCTTGATTGTAAGTAATCTTCATATCGAATTCATCTACAAGTGGTGCAAATAAGTCATACATATGTAACTCATCGACTTGTAGTAATTTTTTTCGTAGGTCCATGTAGCGATACATGAGTGGCAAATGATCGTGTATCGTTCCGATCAAATTCGTGTACACTTCTTTTGGAATATTATCGCCGTAAAGCGCCATTTCTAGTGGTGAATCAAATTTTCGAGCGTTAGCATAAAATACATTTTTCGTCACATTGGCATTTAAAGTAGCTGCAATCGTGTTTTTTAAATTGCCATATGTTCCGTACATTGCCTCAAAGGCATTTTTCCGTACATCACGATTGGTGCTTTCTAAAAATTGGATATAACGCCCATGTGAAAGTTCCACTTCTTCGCCTTGTTCATTTTTAACTTTTGGAAATTTTAAGTCAGCATTGTTCAACATACTAAAGATGGTGCTTGGAGAGGAACTAATGTTGCCAACTTGAGCAAGTAAAGCTTCTTCTTGTTTAGATAAAATGTGCGCTTTCTGTCTACGCATTTCCTCTAGTGTAAGACGATAATCTGCCAGTGATTTTGCTTGAATAAATTGTTCTAATTGTTCGTCGGATAAGCTTAAAATTTCTGGTGTAATAAAGGAAAGAGCTTCACTTGCTTGCACGCTAAGCTTTTTTGCCTTTTCGGATAATGATTGATATTTCGGCTCTGCCGTATCTTCGTGGTGGCGCATATTAGAATACACGTATAAACGTTCTACGTATAAGGACAATTTGTCTTCTAGCTCAAAACAAGCTTTTAACTTTTCTTCACTGGAGAGCTTTCCTTGAAACTGATCAGCAGATTGAATTAATTTGATTGCTGCTTCATATTCTTTTTCCCACATTTGTTCATTTTCATATAAATCTTCTAACCGCCAGCGAGTTTCGACCGCTGTTTCTGTACGTTTTGGCAACTTACTCATTGTACTCCTCCTTAAAATATCAGAATGTGTTTGATCAGATGCTACAGTAACTGTGCTGTTTAACTGAGACGTTTGAACATTATGTAAACTACTGGTTGATAGCAAAGTAATGCTAAGCAATCCGGCTAACCATTTCGTCATTATTGTGCCTCCAAGTTTTATTTTGGTTATTTTCTCCTGGAGAAACAAAAAGTATACTCATGGTTTTGGGATTGCGATTGTTTATTTAGTTTATGCCTATCCTAGAGTGACTAATGAATAGACAATTAGAAAAAAGGAAAAAAGAATTAAACCGATAGCAGTTAATGCAAGAGGTTTTCTAGCTTTATCAGGTATCGATTCACGCTTTAGCAAAATGACTCCTGCTAGACAAAATGAAGCGATAATCATTACTATCATACTGGCTGCATGTGACATCTCCTTACACCTCTTTTATCGCATTCATAATAGAGTGGTAAAGTTCTTCATCATGTGCATAATCAGACAAGTTAAATCGGCGATTTGCCCAATCATGTAGAGCTGGACGACTTAAAAAAGTGTGACAATCTTCGCCCCATTGATCGGAAATTTCGCGTGCAATAATCGTTTTTCCTTGT
The DNA here is from genome assembly GCF_042684845.1 of Paenibacillus yanchengensis. NCBI lineage: Bacteria > Bacillati > Bacillota > Bacilli > Caryophanales > Paenibacillaceae > Paenibacillus > Paenibacillus yanchengensis. Next base: position 89,006 of record NZ_JBHUMH010000021.1, read on the forward strand.
ACTTCAATCGATAACATATTGTAATTATCTGTTTTATAAATCAGATGTTTCTTAAACATAATTACTCCGCCTTTATTCATAATGTAGTAGTAATATTATCATAACGATATTAATCGGTGTAAGCAATGCCCCAGCATAAAAGCATTAGAAATTTCTATTTATCCATTGGTGGATGTGTGAAATACTGTGATAATTACAAATTAGATTGCATTCATCTGGTGTTGCAGGTATAATATGGTCATTCCCTACATATAAGTAGAGAATAACAATCATAATGACTTTGATAGTCAATGGTTTATATTTTAGGAGGTTGTACATTTGAAAGGTACAGTTAAATGGTTTAATGCAGAAAAAGGTTACGGGTTTATTCAAGCAGAAGGTGGAGAAGATGTATTTGTCCATTTCTCAGCAATTCAAGGAGATGGATTTAAATCTCTAGATGAAGGTCAAGCGGTTGAGTTTGATATAACTGAAGGTAACCGTGGTGCGCAAGCATCTAACGTAGTAAGAGTGTAATAACAACAATAAACATATAAAAGCGATACTGGAAATGGTACCATTTCCAGTATCGCTTTTTTTGTCTAGACTTACGGTCTATATTCAAATATAAGTAGTGAATCGGTATCTGTAGCAGCTTCAGCAAACACTTCTCGGCACAGTAATAATTGGTGTTGTAAATCTGTAGAAGAATCATTATTTAGCTGTGGATTTTCTGTCGCGTACCAAACGATTGTTAGAGGTAGCGGTAGCCAGCCTGTCAGCATATCATATAGAGCATCCAAGTTTTCTCCATACCACTCAGGAAATTGCAGCGATTGTTTTAGCCATTGCTGGATAGTCATATAATTTGTTAAATCTGTTTCGTACAATGCAATAGTATTCATGTGCATCATGGCCCTTTCTGAGATATATCGGTGAAGGTTTTGTAATGATCCTCCGTCATATAAATTAGCCCATCGTTAGAATAAACGATTCTGTCTGCCCCTCGTGCGCCAGATTTATAATTAATGTCTGCTTCGTACCAGATTCGATTTTTTTGCTTTGGCAATAATCCTTCTCTGTTTCCAAAACGATCGCCACCAATACTTTTACCGGGTGCAACTTGATGTAAATTTTGCTTTTGTGGTTCCCAGCCGAGTTTACGTGCTTCATCTTTTGTTATGAAATTTACGGGTAACTGTTGATGTTCACGTATATACTTCGCTACTTCGGTAAAACTGGTAAGAGGTGTATTATTTTCATTGCTAGTATCGATACTACAACCTGCAAGTAAGACAGCTAGCGATAGAAAAATAGAAATAACTGGTGTGGAAAATAGCGGTAACCGTTTCTGTTGGTACATAGTTCTAAATAAATTCATAAAAGTTGTGAATAATTTCATAGCTAATGTATCGACTCCACTTCAAAATAGATAATATGTGATAGTATATTTTATTCGCATCATTAATTCAATAAGGTTCGCACATATTGCCATAAAAAGCAGAGAAATGTACAATTAACGATATCTTAAAACGTCAACTTATAATCTAGGTAGATATATTTTTAGTGAAATGGTACATTAAACAGTGGAGCATTTTAGTTTGGTGAGCGGTATGAGGTAATATGTGTAATGGTGTAATGGTGTAATTGTGTTAAGTATGCGAAGAGGGATATAAGAAAAAGGAGGTGTCATCGTTGCCGATAACAGCGAAAAGTGGTGTCATTCCACAAAGTACGCTCGGTCTGATGCACCGCGTTTATAAATATATATTGCCTCAAGTGAATGAACAGTTGCAGCGAATTACGGAACGAGCAAAACAAATCCCAGATAGAGAATTGCGAAAACAGGCTCTTGACAGCATATCCACTAAAAAATTTCATTGTCAAGGAGGGAGCGTATATGCTGCTGCCCATCCGGCTTATATGCCTGTACTAGTTCCTCTTATTGTGGCACTGCAAACTATTAGTGATTATTTAGATAATTTGTGTGATCGCAGCACCTCCATGGATGCTGATGATTTCGCATTGCTACATCAAGCGATGTATACAGCAGTGACACCTGGAATGGAGCTTGACAATTACTATGCCAAACGAACAGAACAAAATGATGCTGGATATTTGAAGTTTTTAGTTATAACTTGTCAACAGCAGCTTAGTAACTTACCAGCATATTCTTATGTGCAAAGTGAAGTGCAACAGTTGGTTAAGTTGTACAGTGAACTGCAAGTGTACAAGCATATAGCTCCTCATTTGCGAGAAGAGAGATTACTTGATTGGTGGGAACTACATCGCACTAACTATCCTCAGTTACAATGGCATGAATTTGCTGCTGCCGCTGGATCTACGCTGGCCATGTTTGTACTTTTTTTGGCAGCTACGGACGAACAGTTAACGAAGGAACAAGTCGCATTATACAAGCAGGCTTATTTTCCCTATATCTGTAGTCTACATATTCTACTAGATTATTGTATTGACATGGAAGAAGATATGTTGGGTGGCGATTTGAACTTTTGCAGTTATTATCCCAGCTCGATCGAATTAGTTGATCGATTGGAATTTATATTACGGCAAGCAAGAAAAAGTGCGGAGCGTTTGCCAGCTGCAAAATTTCATCGTTTAATTATTGACGGCTTATTAGCACTATATTTGTCTGATCCAAAAGTGCATGAGCAGTCAAACGTTCGTCAAATATCGAGACAACTTATGAAAAACAGCACGCTATCTCGTTTGTTCTTTTTCATCAATAGTAAGTGGATTCGATGGAGACGATTATAATATTTGGTGATGGAGGAATTTAATATGTCTGCAGTCAAATCAATTGCGGTGCTGACAAGCGGAGGCGATTCACAAGGAATGAATGCAGCCGTTCGCGCTGTAGTACGTAGTGCGCATTATTATGGTTTGGAAGTTTTTGGCGTACAACGGGGATATCAAGGATTATTGAATGACGATTTGCGCCCAATGGATTTACGCAGTGTCGGTGATATTATTCAACGTGGTGGAACGATATTACAAACAGCCCGTTGCAAAGAATTCGAAACAGCTGAAGGGCAAAGCCAAGCAGCAGAAATGCTGAGAGCAAGAGGTATTGATGGGCTTGTCGTTATTGGTGGGGACGGTTCTTATCAAGGAGCGAATAAACTAAGTAAACTTGGTATTAAAGCTATGGGTCTTCCAGGTACTATCGATAATGATATTGCCTATACGGATGCTACAATTGGCTTTGATACAGCTGTAAGTATTGTAGTAGATGCTATTAATAAAATACGTGATACGATGTCTTCTCATGAAAGATCTTCTGTTGTAGAAGTTATGGGGCGCCACTGTGGCGATATTGCACTTCATGCTGGGCTTGCGAGTGGTGCAGAAACTATACTTGTTCCCGAAGTGCCATTTGATCTTAACGAAGTGTCTGAAAGAATGCGAGTTAATTTTGCTACTGGCAAACGTCATAGTATTATCGTAGTTGCAGAAGGTGCGGGAAAAGGTGACGATGTTGCCAGAGTTATTCACGAAAAGAGTGGAATAGAGCCGCGAGTTACGGTACTTGGTCATATTCAACGTGGTGGAACGCCAACAGCGGTTGATCGGATTTTAGCAAGTAGATTAGGTGACTTTGCTGTTCGTCAATTAATGAATGGTGATTCAGGCAAAGCTTGTGGCGTTGTTAATGGTCAATTAGTAACTACAGATATTGATAAAGTAGTGCATACAAAACGCGCATTTAATATGGAATTATATGAATTGGCGATGCGACTTTCACAATAATTCAGTAACTAAAAATGGTTCTTTGCTGAAGGTAGGGCGGTTTGAAGCTGCTGTGTATGTATCGAAATAAAAAAGAGCAAACACAGCAGCTCTGTCAAGTGATGTCAATACAAAAACAAGCTAGTCAATTACGACCAGCTTGTTTGTGATCATTGTGGAGGCTTTAGTGTAATAAGCCATTCTTTTGCTTGTTGCAAATACTAAATTCTACTATTTCCATTACATCTGCTGGTCTGAGCAAATCTATTCCGTCCCTTAAAACAATGTCCATGTTCATTTCCATTGACGTTAAAAAAGGGCTTAACTCAGGTGCTAATTTTTCAACAATTTGCGATAATTTAACAGTTTCCATATCCATGAAACATCACCCTTTCTTCAAATGATAAAATCACTTGCAAGCTAACAGGGTAAAGATTAGGGAATGAAACAATAGCGCTCATTAACTGCTATTATAGCAGTATTCGCTGCAAAAAAAAAGTTGTCGGCTAATGATAATAAAAATGAATGTTTTTTTGGCCAACTAGTAATACTAATTACTTATGTGTTATAATGATTTAGATATTCTTAAGTAGGCTGAAGATAGAAGGAGTTTGAGACAAGTTTGAAAACATTTGCAGAATTTAACTTGGAGCCAAAAGTGCTTCAAGCGATTACGGACCTTGGGTTTGAGGAATCAACCCCCATTCAGAGCCAGGCTATTCCAATAGCTCTTGAAGGTAAAGATTTGATTGGACAGGCCCAAACAGGTACAGGAAAAACAGCGGCATTCGGAATTCCGCTTATAAACAAAATACCGACTAGTGAAGATCGAATTGTTGCATTAATTATGACACCTACCCGTGAGCTTGCTATTCAAGTAGCAGAAGAGATCGGGAAGTTGACTCGATACAAAGGACTTCGTTCGTTGCCGATATACGGCGGACAAGAGATTGGACGACAAATTCGAGCTTTAAAGAAAAAACCTCAAATTATTATTGGTACTCCAGGAAGATTACTTGACCATATTAATCGTAAAACGATTCGTCTGGAAGATGTTCAAACGGTAGTACTAGATGAAGCAGATGAAATGCTGGATATGGGCTTTATGGAAGACATCCAGTCTATTTTGAAGCTGGTACCCGCAGAACGCCAAACGATGTTGTTCTCTGCAACAATGCCACAAAACATTCAACGTTTAGCACAACAATTTTTGAGAAATCCAGAGCATGTGTCGGTTATTCCAAAACAAGTAACGGCACCATCGATTGATCAAGCGTATATTGAAGTTCATGAGCGTCAAAAATTCGAAGCACTTAGTCGTCTTTTAGATATGGAATCGCCTGACCTTGCTATTATTTTTGGTCGGACTAAACGTCGTGTAGACGAACTTAGTGAAGCATTGCAAAAGCGTGGTTATTCAGCAGAAGGATTACATGGTGACTTATCACAAAATCAACGTGATAGCGTGATGAGAAAATTCCGTGACGGTAGCATTGATGTGCTCGTAGCTACGGATGTAGCAGCACGTGGGCTTGATGTATCCGGCGTATCCCATGTTATTAATTTTGACTTACCGCAAGATCCAGAAAGTTATGTACACCGTATTGGTAGAACAGGACGTGCTGGTAAAGAAGGTAAGGCATGGTCGTTCGTTACTCCACGTGAAATGGATCATTTGCATTTTATAGAGCGAGTGACGCGTCAGCGTATGGCTCGTAAGCCGCTTCCAAGTTTGTCGGAGGCAATTGAAGGTAAACAACGTATAACGGCTGAGCGTTTACTTGAAGTAGTGGAAAGTGATGATTTTACGGAATACAAAGCAATCTCTATCCAATTGTTGGAAGAGTATGATTCTGTATCTTTATTAGCTGCTGCAGTTAAATTGCTTACTGGTGATCGTAAGGAAGTAACAATTGAGCTAACACCAGAAGAGCCGCTTCGTGCTAAAAAACGTAAACCGGATATTCGTTCCACAGGACGCCCATTTAACCGCAGTTCATCAACAGGTGGACGCAGTGGTGGTGGGAATTATAGACGTGACGATAATCGTGGCAGTAGTGCTAACAAAAGCAGTGGTGAAAAAAGCTACCGTGATAAGGATAGAAGCGGATCAAGTAGCTATAGCTCCAAACGAAACAATGAAAATCGCAGCTACAGCAATGACAGACGTAGCCGTGTAAAATCACCAGACAATAATTAACAAAGACGGAGAAGACCGTGATGCCTTGCGGCAAACCGTTCTTCTCCATTTTAATTTAGAAACAGAATGTAACTAAAATAATGTACAGCAATATAAAAAGAACTAAGACTGCAGCAGTTGAATTGAAGCTGTTATTGTTATTAATTTGGTGTTGGTGTTGGTGTTGGTGTTGGTGTTGATGGGCATCAACAGGATGTTGTACATGTTTTCTGCTCATTTGTAAACCTCCTCTAAAAAAGCGTATAATATATTACACCATACATCATATTCTGTTTAGGCATTTGTGATTAGACTATAGTCTAGCAGAATTCGATTTGGGCTGCTTTTTCTCATATCTGTAGCAATACATAATTAAAAAGACGTTAATGGAGGCATCAGCAATGGAACCAAGAGGAATCATGGGTGGTTTTTATCGAATTTCAGAATGGATTATGCGCCTATCAGCGATCAACTTACTGTGGATTATTTGTTCTTTCCCGTTTGCGCTTGCAGCTTTAGGGTTAATTGTACCTATTGAAGGAACTGAACAACAAATACTCGATAATATGAAATTTGTATCGATGGTAATGGGGATTGTGGCACCGTTTACACTGTTTCCCGCTACTTCAGCGATGTTTACTGTAGCCCGTAAATGGGTGCAAGGTGAAGTTGATGTACCGTTATTTAAAACCTTTTTCCGAGGTTACAAAGAAAATTACAAGCAAAGTATGATTGGCGGAATTATTTACACCCTACTTATCTTTATTATGATTGTTGATTTTATCGTCTACAAAGAAAAGCTGGCATTGTTAGCATATGTGTTTATTGCTTTTCTTGTTTTGATTTTTATTTCTTTGTTTAACTTTTTCTCGGTAATTGTTCATTTTGAAATAAAAACATTTCAATTATTGAAACGGTCTATTTTATTTACAATTGGAACACCGCTACGTTCGTTATCTACTGCTATAATGTGTGGATTTGTTATTTACTTAAGCTTTTTTAAATTTCAATTTTTGATTCCATTTTTTATGGGAAGCATTGTAGCTTTTTTAGCTTTTTGGAATTTCAATTTAGCTTATGCAAAAGTAGCAGAGAAAGCTGAAAAGTACGCTAAACTGGCAGAAGAAGATGATGATATTGTAGAAATAGATCCGGATGATGTAATTAAAGATGAATATGAGCAAGAAAATAGTGTTAAATCATTGCCAGAAGAGACAAGAAAAGAAGATGATAAACACGATTTTAATAAATAACATTATTAGGATAGACGTTTGACGTTTACTTTTATGATGTTACGGTCTATAATAACAATACAGTAATTGAAACTCCTGCTGTGTGCGTTGCGGCTTTACGCTGTTTTGAACCAATGGCTGTTTCACGGGAGTCTAATATTGGAATAACGATGTCACGCCTCACTCGTGAGGATCACAAACTTATTTCTGCGGACACCCACCTGCGAGAGCGGGTTCAGAAACTTTGGAGTCGGACGGCATTGGCGGGTTTTCAATTTATAATCATTTAAACTAGAGCTTTCAGCGGTTAATTACTGCGAATGCTCTTTTTTCATAGGACAAATCATGTTATCATATAAAGTAACGTATACAGAAGCTAGAGGGGGAGAGCGAAAGTTGTTGAAGCGGACATTGGTCGGAGTAATTCGAAGTCATGAACAAACTGGCGACAAAGCCAAAGATCCATTGTTGAAATCACATTTTTATAAACTTTCAAAGGACAAGGCTTGGGATGAAGTGATTTCTGTTATAAAAAAAATGCAAGGATATAAATTATTGCATGAGGTACAATCTGTTGGGGAAATTGTGTTAGAAAAAAGGACTATGTTTGGTAGGACGATGGATATTACAGTTTCCGTAATTGGTGTTAACCCGCTTACATCAGCAGTCGATATTTATTCTGCTTCCCGTGGCTCTTTAGGTGATTTGGGATCTAATTATAGAGTGATACTCGATTTGTATCGCGCGCTTGATAAAAAACTAGCCTCTTATAAAGTTAAAAGCTAAATAAATAAAAGCGAGCAAAGGTATCCCTTGCTCGCTTTGTTTGCCGTCACAACGTTTTAGAGAAGTGCTTTTGCTGCAGCAATTGCTTGATCGTAGTTAGGATGCTCCGACATTTCGGCTACATATTCTACGTATTGTACCTTGTTGTTTTGGTCGATTACAAAGATTGAACGCATAGCTAGTCCAAATTCTTTGATATAAACGCCGTAAGCGTAAGAGAAGTTTTGGTTTCTGTAATCGGACAGCATCGTAACTTTTTCTGCACCGGCTGCACCACACCAACGAGCTTGTGCGAAAGGTGTGTCCACACTTACAGTAAGTACGGCTGCATTGTCTCCTAGTTCGCTTGCCACTTCGTTAAAACGGCGTGTTTGCAAGTCACACACACCTGTATCGATAGATGGGATAACACTGATTAATTTTACTTTACCATCAAAATTGCTTAATGATGCAGTATCTAATAAAGATGAGTGTAAAGTAAAATCAGGAGCTTGATCGCCTACTTGCAGCTCTGGTCCAACTAATGTTAATGGGTTGCCTTTAAAAGTTGCAACACCTGTACGTTCTTGAGCCATGAATAAATCCTCCTTGATTAAAAGTATTTGTTGTACGACATTCATTATAATCATAAACTGCAATTGTTGTCCAATAACTGGATAGCCAGAAGGAGGAAACAGATGATATTTTTAAGATATGAAAGTTTTCGATCGTATGTACGTCAATACCCAGGTACGACATTACTCGTAGTCATTAATGTGATTTACTTTATCGTTCTAGCTTTACAAGGCAATACGAATGATCCCACCCATTTGAAAGAGTTTGGCGGGTTGATCTCGAATCCAGAAGTAGCACCTTATGGTATGCTAGAGCCGTGGCGTTTTTTTACTGCTATGTTTATGCACAGTGGATTCGATCATCTGCTTTATAATATGTTTGCTTTGATCGTGTTTGCTCCGCCACTTGAGCATTTACTTAAAACTTCTCGCTATCTGATTTTTTATTTTTTAAGCGGTATAGGCGGGGGCTTAGCAAGTGCAGCGGCTACGACATGGTTTGGCGATCCGCAAGTGTTACGAGTGGCAGTAGGGGCATCTGGAGCGATATATGGTGTGTATGGTGCGTTTCTATTTATAGCATTGTTCCGGAAAACGATGCTTGATGTCAGCTCAATCAAAACAATTTATATTATACTAGGATTTGGTGTAGTATATTCCATTATCATTACACGTATTGACTTTTGGGGACATGTTGGTGGAGCAATAGCTGGGTTTTTGTTATACAGTTTGTTTGATCGATTGAGGATGTCGAAGCTTCGTAACAAATAATATAAATATGCTTATACAGGAGAGATTGAATCCGCAATGGAACTTCGTCAGCTTCATTATTTTGTTAAAGTAGCACAGAAAGAACATGTAACGCAGGCGGCAGAGGAATTACATGTTGCTCAGTCTGCGGTAAGTCGTCAAATTCATCAGCTAGAACAAGAGCTTGGCGTTAATCTATTTGTACAAAAAGGGCGTAATGTTCAGCTTACACCAGCGGGACATTTGTTTAAAAAACGAATAGAAGCGATATTGTTAGACTTGGAACGAGCAGTAACAGAAGTGCATGAGTTTTTGGACCCAGAACGTGGCGAAATCAGGTTAGGATTTCCGCATAGTCTTGGTATTTCACTCGTTCCACAAGTTGTAGCTGCTTTTCGTAAAAAGTATCCTAATGTCAAGTTTCGTTTTCGGCAAGGAATGTACCCATTACTTATTCGAGAATTAGTGCAGGGAGATATCGATTTGGCTTTCATTTCTCCTTTTCCTAATGATCATGATGATGTAAGTGGACAAGTGATATTGACAGAGCAATTGTATGCCATATTGCCGCCTAATCATCGGCTTGCCAATGAAACAGAAATTGAATTGCAACAACTTGCAGAAGAAACATTCGTTGTGTTTAGTGAAGGCTATTCATTAAGACCTATTGTAATGAATGCATGCAAAGAAGCTGGCTTCGTACCGAAGATTGGTTTTGAAGGAGAAGAAACTGATACGATACGTGGACTCGTTGCAGCTGGAATGGGAGTTAGTATATTACCAGAGATGGCATTACACTATACGGGACCGTTGCAAGCGGTAAAGGTGACACTAAGCTATCCACAAGTATCGCGGACGATTGGGCTTATCCATCGAACTCACGAGAAGTTGCCACATGTGTCTAATCTATTCCATACTTTTTTACTTCAATATTTTGATGAGCCAGTTAATACAGATTGAAAAACGGTATTGGATCATTGCTAACAGTGTAATCTGTTAGGCAAATGAGATCCGATACCGTTTTTTTTAATCTCGATTATTAAGGAATATTGCAATAAACTTAAACAATTGCAATAAGGAAATAAGTGTTGCTGCAACGTAAGTGAGTGCTGCGGCGTTTAATACTTTAGCGACTCCACGTTCTTCGTTATTTGTAATAAAGCCATCAGCAACCATTAGATCGCGAGCTCTACTACTAGCGTTAAATTCAACAGGCAATGTAATAAGCTGGAAGGCAACGGCTACGGAGAAAAAGATAATTCCTAGCCCGATTAATGTATTATTCATACTTAATAAAAATCCAGCAATTAGCAATATTGGGGCAATCGATGATGCAAAGTTAACGACTGGGAAAATGCGATGTCTAAGCACAAGCATCGAATAAGATTCTGCATGTTGGATCGCATGACCGACTTCGTGACAAGCGACTGAGATTGCTGATATAGAGCGTTCATAATAGACAGGCTCTGATAACCTTACTACACGGCTAACGGGGTCGTAATGGTCGCTAAGTGCGCCTGGAACAGGTTCGATAGGTATATCGTGCAATCCGTTATTGTCGAGCATCCGGCGCGCAGCTTGATAACCGGTTAGCCCACTGGAGGCTTCGACTTGAGCCCAGCGATTAAATGTTCCTTTTACACGAAATTGTGCCCAAATAGAAATACCAAAAGCGATAAAGATTAAAAAATCAATTGGATGAAATCCCATTGGAAAACCTCCTATTCATACTTAACATTATTTTTAGTAATTTTTAACTATTGGATGTTACATAAAAGTGTTTTTGTTCATAAGTAACATTAAGGCTTCAATACAAGCAGCTGTTTGAGGTGTAAGCTTAGTAAATAGTTGTCGCGCTTGTCGTGGTTTCATTTGTTTTAATACTGGTTCTAACGCTTTTACTTCTCGTTCAATATTCGATAATTGTAGTTCTAATTCGTTTAATCGCTGTGTAACACTCTCCTCTGTCAGATCACTATCTCGTTTGTGTAAAATGGCTTTAATTTCTTCCAATGTCAGTTTGTTTCTTTTCAATTGTTCTATACGATGTAACGTAGCCAAAGTTTCATCAGAATATAGGCGATAATTGCTTGTTGAGCGTTCAATTGGTGCAATTAAACCTATAGTAGTATAGTAATCAATTGTTCTGGTGTTTATATTAGCAAGATTAGCTAATTCTCCGATTTTATACATTTGTGGTACATCTGACATTGCTTCACCTGCCTTCTATACAAGCGTCTTCTAACTCTAATGATAATAGTTAGAAAGGCTGTCGTCAAACGATTCGCTACTTTGTAATTAATGTGTCATTAGTTACATATCATTGGAATGAATTAAGTGGACGAGGGAACAGTATAGCATATGCTGTGTTCTGATTATAGATATTATTTGGAATGGAGTGGTGGTTTCATGAAAATCAACTTAGATTGCTTGAGCGAAGTGGATGATCATGATACGATGGAACACGGGTCACCGACATGTAGAGGTCGATATATGGGATTAGGAGGGGACATCGATGAGAAAGGTAATGATGTTATTTATTGCTGCATTCGTATTAGCAGGGTTTTCCGTTGTAGAATATAATCGTGCAGCAGATGAAAATGGCTCTATTCTAAAGGTTAATGCTGGATTTAGTCCGACAGTAGGGCACGAAATGGTACCTTTTCAGCTGCCTGATATGGAGGAAGAGTCTGTATGGATAAAAAGTGGCGAGAAAAAACTTATTTTTCTTAACTTTTGGGCATCATGGTGTGGACCGTGTGAGTTAGAAGCGCCTGACTTGCAGAAGCTTCATGAGAAGTATGGTGATGTTATGACTATTTATGGTATTAATTCTACGAAAAATGATAAAGAAAGAGCTGCGCGTCAATTTGTAGAAGATTATAAATTTACTTTTCCTGTCGTGTTTGATCGCGAAGGAGATATTACGAAATTATTTAAAATACAGTCTTATCCGACCAATTTTTTAGTCGATAGCAATGGTGTTATTCGCGAAAGAATACCTGGCGTTATTACATACGAAGATTGGGAACGTAGAATTGAAAAGTGGCTCGAAAAATAAAAGAAAAAAACTCCTGTTAAGAAAGTGGTTGGCAATGGCCAGTCATTACTTTCTAACAGGAGTTTTAAATTAATGATTAATAAGCCCTATACGATCAGTTGTTTCGATTTTCAAATCTACTTTTTCCATATGAAGCAAGGCGTAACGTATACTATCGACTAACGCTTCCCAACTAGCTTCAATAACGTTGCTGGAGACACCAACAGTACTCCACGTATTATTTAGTCCTGTTGACTCCACCAATACTCGTACCTTGGCAGCCGTGGCATCCTTCTCGTCAATGACACGTACTTTGTAATCGGATAAATGAATTTTTTCGATGTTAGGATAGAACTGAACTAAAGCTTTGCGTAGAGCATTGTCCAGTGCGTTCACCGGTCCATTACCTTCTGCTGCGGTGTACACTTGTTGTCCATCGATATTGATTTTGACAATCGCTTCGGAAATCATACTGCCATTTGTTTTCTCGATATGCATTTTAACAGATTCAATTGTAAACAATGTTTTTACTTCTTCAAACGCTTCTCGTAGCAATAACTCTAGTGAAGCATCAGCACCTTCAAATTGATACCCTTGATGTTCCAAATCTTTTATTTTTTCGATAATAGTTTTCGTTTTTTCATTGTTCGTATTAATATCTAATCCCATTTCTACTGCTTTGGAAATAATGTTGCTTTGCCCTGCTAGCTCGGAAACTAATATTCGTTGTTTATTGCCGACTAACTCTGGAGCAATATGTTCATATGTTTTTGCATCTTTTAAAATAGCTGAGACGTGAATACCACCTTTGTGCGCAAAGGCAGCGTTGCCAACATAAGGTTGTCCCACTGGCATATGAACATTAGCAATTTCACTAATATAACGAGCGGTACTAGTTAAAGCAGCTAAATTATTTTCAGGCAGACAGTTGTAGTTCATTTTTAATTGCAAGTTTGGAATAATCGAACAAAGATTGGCATTACCACAACGTTCTCCATAGCCATTAATCGTTCCTTGTACTTGTCTAGCCCCTGCTTTGATCGCAGCAAGTGTATTGGCGACTGCTAGTTCACAATCATTATGCGTATGAATACCGATAGGCACATGTAGCTGTTCTTTTACATAGGTAACAATTTCTTGAATTTCGTCAGGCAATGTTCCACCGTTCGTATCACAAAGTACTAGCCAGTTAGCGCCAGCGTCTTGTGCTTTACGTAGTGCAGCGAGTGCATAATCTTGATTATTTTTAAATCCGTCAAAAAAGTGTTCCGCATCATACATCGCTTCAATTTCATGTTGTTTTAGAAAAGCAATCGAGTCATAGATCATCGCCAAATTTTCTTCCAGTGTTGTTTGCAAGGCGGTATGTACATGAAAATCCCATGATTTCCCGACTAATGTAGCAGCTTGCACTCCGGAAGTGACGATTTTGAGTAGATTAGCATCGGTTTCTGCATTACTATTTTTGCGACGTGTACTGCCAAAAGCAGTAATTTTAGCATTTAAGTTATAATCTTTAATTCGTTGAAAAAATTCAATATCTTTACTATTGCTACCTGGATTGCCGCCTTCAATATAGTGAACTCCCAAAGCATCCAGTTTGAGAGCTATTTTTAGTTTGTCATCCGCTGATAGACTAATTCCTTCCCCTTGCGTACCATCACGCAAAGTAGTGTCCAAAATAAAGATGTTATCATTCATCATTATAAAACCTCCTTCACTATACCTACAGCACAAATAATTTCTTATTATATCACTTTGCACGAGTAAAGTAGAGTGATAATCGTAAGTTAGTCATGAAAAAGTAACCATTACGTTAATATTTTTAAATATAGCTATCGATAAAGCAAAATATATGGTAAAAATAGAATGTATGTTTGGTAATTTGAAAAGGGGTGAAGTCGTCATGAGCGAACCTAAAAAGCCAAGCCGTCACGTTGAATCGATGTATCCAGAAAAAGGTCGAGTAATTATCCATTTGGATATGAATGCTTTCTATTGTTCAGTTCATGCGGCTGAAGAGCCGGGCAAGTATGCAGGGAAAGCAACGGCTGTATCTGGTAGTGTAGAAGCTCGCAAAGGTATTATCGTTACATGTTCTTATGAAGCAAGAGCTTTGGGAATTAAGACGGGGATGAATGTTCGTCAAGCTTTAAAAATCTATCCTTCATTAATACTAATTGCTCCAGATTTTAATTTGTATCGTCAGTATGCTCGTGGGTTTATGCACATAGCTGAACAATATACTCCACTTGTCGAACGAGTATCTATTGATGAATGCTATTTAGATATTACTGGCTCCAAAATATTCGGTACGCCACTCGATATTGCTACTGAATTGCAGCAAAGAATCCATGAGGAATGGTCATTACCATGTTCAATAGGATTAGCGCCTAATAAGTTACTAGCAAAAATGGCATCGGATATGAAAAAACCGAATGGAATAACTGTTCTTCGATTGCGAGACGTTCCACGTATATTATGGCCTAAACCATGTCGTGAATTATTTGGTGTTGGCTCTAAAACAGCGATGAAATTAGCTAAGATGAATATTATGACGATCGAGCAGTTAGCTAAGACGGATGAACAATTACTGATTAAACAATTTGGAGTAATGGGCAGTTGGTTAAAATCTGCTGCTTATGGCATTGATCATACAGAAGTAACCAATCAACAAGAGCCGAACAAATCTATAGGGCATACGACAACGTTACCAGCAGATGTAACAAAACGGACACAGGTGCATCGCATATTACTAAATCTGGCTGATCAAACGGGTAGACGGCTTCGTAAACAACAATTATTTGCATCTACTGTTCAAGTTACCATTAGAAAACCGGACATGTCGACGATTACCCGTTCACAAACGTTATCTACAGCAACAGAAGACACTTTTACAATCTATCATCAAGCTTGTCAGTTGTTGGATCGTAATTGGCAAGAAGGAGATCCCATCCGATTACTTGGTGTTACGCTGCAAAACTTAACTAGTGCATCGCATGCAGTAGAGCAATTAGATTTGTTTCAGTACGAAGAACAGCCCAAAAAACAAGCTTTAACCAAAGCGATGGACCAAATTCGTAACAAGTATGGCGAATCAGCTGTATTAACGGCTGGTATGTTAGGTGATGATCCGTCGACACTAATACGTAACAAAAGGATTCGTGGGACGTCCTTGCAAAAAGATGATAGTTTGTTATATATTGATGAGTGAAGCTAGTGCCATATGGTGTAAACTTGGGAGGGAAATAGTGTGGCGAAATATACTTGGGTGGAGAAGGACACATGTATTGCATGCGGAGCGTGCGGAGCGTCAGCACCCGATATATATGATTACGATGATGAGGGAGTAGCTGAAGTCGTATACAAGAACGATTGTAATCGCGGTAATACAGAAATTCCTGAAGAATTGCATGAAGATATGTACGATGCGCTCGATGGCTGTCCGACGGATTCCATAAAAATAGAAGATGAACCGTTTAATAAAGAAGGTTGATATAGAAAGTATCCTTTTTTCAGTCTATCGTACCATTTACGAGAAACTAAAAAAGGATTTTTGTATATAATGAAGATAAATATGGACTAGGAAGAATGGTCAAATGTAGATTGTCCTATTTTCGGGTGAAGGAGGGACATTATTGCACGAGAAGCCAGATATTACTCATTTAAAAAAATTTGTTAAACAACATCCAGATAACCAAATGGGATGGTATTTACTCGGAAAACATTATGCCAATGCTGGTAAACATGAAAAGGCTAATTATTGTTTTGTGCAAGCTGGTGATATTTATGAAGCATTTGAGGATGAACATCATCCGCTAGTGTTATTACAAATGGAGCAGCTACAGCAATCACAAACACAGCACGAACGAACGCAAAAAAGAAAGTGGTTGTGGATGTTAATTATTCCTTTAACGATGATTTTGCTTATGTCGAAGGATGGAAAGCTAACTTCTAAACAGCTAGCAGCTGAAGGAGATCAATCACTAGTCGTATCGCAAGTGGCAGATGTGGCAGAGGAAGAAACTGGGGAGCTTGGCGTTTTACTGTTGTCTGAAGAACAACCCAATCTAGTAGGCGATGCAATGAAGTCTATCGCGACTGCCAGTTCTGAAACGCCAGCTATGTATGTTGCAGTAGCATTAGAGCAGAAACAAAACTTTCACATTTGGCCAGATGTGATGCAGCCGCAATTTGTCATTAATCAGCAAGCGGAACAAAATGGATCATGGGAAGTTATATTTTTTAATGAAGCGTTATGTCAATGTAAACCAGCAGATAACCAGCAAATGAGTAATCGTTTAAATACATGGCAACAGAATCAGCTGCATCAATGGACGTTAGTTAGTGCCATAATGCAATACAAGAACCGAAACGATGTGTGGCCGGAGCAACTAGATGATCTTGTAAAACCATATCCAGAAAATATATTAGCTGGAGACAGCCCACATATGGCCGCTAGTTTCACATCTACTTTACAGCAACTGCAAAAAACAGAAAAAAAGAAACCAGTTCAAGTAAAAGAGAAAGAAAATGCTAGACCTCATAACAATGATTTTCAAAAGACAACTTTGCTAGATGCGAGCGGGTGGGATGGTGATAAAGAACAACCGTTAGAAATTATAATTGATCCTACAAATTATAGCTTGGCAGTTGTTTATCAACAGATTATTATACGGAGCTATGAGGTAGGGCTTGGTGGGGAGCGAACACCTGAAGGTGAGTTTGAAATTAGTGAAAAAGTGAAGCATCCTACAGGGGAGCAGCCAGATATATTTGGAACACGTGGCATGGTGCTGTCAGATACATTATTTGCTATTCATGGTACTTGGAATGAGGATAGTATCGGTGCGGATGAATCGTTAGGTTGTATACGTCTGAGCAATGAAGATATCGAGGAACTATATGATCTTATTCCACTTGGAACATCTGTCAAAATAGCACATGGTAGTTTACCTAAATTAGATCCACTTGCTCCAGCGTTATCGGATGATCGTTTCAAGTTAACACCGAAGCAAGAGGAAACTAACAGCGATCAGCTATATCAATGGTTAAATTAAACAGGTATAATTAACTTAAAATGAGAAGTAGTGCAATAATTACAATAAGTACCGCTGCGAGCGAAACCGTCCATATAATTGCTTTTTTATTCACTTCTTCTTTTGGTTTAGTTTTCATTGGAGCTGGTTTCCGTTTAGCTGCGCTCATCATCTATCAACCTTTCTTATCATATTATTAATAGCTGCATATATGAGCATTTTAATCGTTTTATCGGTTTGTCGCAAGTTGCTCACAATCGTATTCACACAAATTTACTGACTAAACCTCTTTTCTTTTTTTCAGAAAGAAGTTAAACTGTTCGTTGGAGTAAATAACTAGTGCGGGAGTGAGAGGCTTGCTTTATAGAACTATATTAAAGCCTGTATTTTTCAAAATGGATCCAGAAAAAGCGCATCATCTCGTTGTTGATGGACTGGCAATGACAGGAAAAGTACCGGGCGTAACTCGGATGCTGGATACAATGTATGGAATTAAACCGATGCCAGAACTGCAAACAGAGGTGTTTGGCATATCTTTTCCTCATCCAGTAGGACTAGCAGCAGGTCTTGATAAGAACGGAAAGAGTGCAGATGGATTTTCAAGCATCGGGTTTGGTTTTATAGAAGTGGGAACAGTTACACCAGAGGGGCAGCCAGGTAATGAACAACCTCGTTTGTTTCGCTTGCCTGAAGATGAAGCGTTGATCAATAGAATGGGATTTAATAACGAAGGTACTGCTGCGATGGCAGGCTACTTGAAAAAACGTAAATTGCATCATATACCTGTAGCTATTAATATTGGAAAGAACAAAGACACAGCGAATGAATTAGCACATGAAGATTATGAAGCATGTATTCGAGCGCTATATGGATATGGCGATTTTTTTGTGGTCAACATTAGTTCTCCGAATACACAAGGATTAAGAGACCTACAACATGGTGATGACTTGCGGAATTTACTTACAGCTGTTACGACTGAAATGAATAGTCAAAGTCAGCGGCTTGGTAGTCGTACGAAACCGGTATTGGTGAAAATAGCTCCAGATATGACGGATGAGCAATTGGCAAATACGGTAGAAACGATTAAAAATAGTGGTGTTTCGGGTATAATTGCTACTAACACTACATTATCTCGCGATGGGCTTACTCATGCCAATGCAAAAGAAACTGGAGGAATGAGCGGTGTACCTCTACGTGAAAGATCAACTGAAGTAATTCGTGAAGTGTTCAAGCAAACGGCAGGAAAAATACCTATTATTGGTTCAGGAGGCATTTTTTCTTCGCAAGATGCATACGATAAAATTCGTGCAGGTGCTTCTTTAGTTGAAATTTACTCAGCGTTAATATACAAAGGACCAGGGATTATGAAAGAACTAACAGCTGGTTTAGTAGAATGTTTGCGTAAAGACGGTTACCGTAACATAGCTGAAGCAGTGGGCGCAGATCATCGCTAATACAGGAGGCGGCCGGATGGACGGTAGAGATTGGAATTTTTTTTTACAGCCATACGAGCAAGCGGTAGAAGAATTAAAAGTAAAGTTTAAAACGATGCGCAGTGAATTGAAAATGCGTGAAGCGTATGCTCCGATTGAATTTGTTACTGGACGTGTTAAACGAATATCGAGCATATTGGACAAAGCCAAACGGTTAAGTATACCGATGGATCAATTAGATAGCGGGATCGAAGACATAGCAGGAATTAGAATTATGTGTCAATTTGTAGATGACATACATCGTGTTGCTGAATTAATACGAACTAGAAAAGATTTTACATTCGTTTATGAAAAGGACTATATTACTAATTTCAAAGAAAGTGGCTATCGTAGCTATCATATTATCGTACAATATCCTGTACAAACCGCGCTTGGTTATACAGAGGTACTAGCTGAAATTCAAATTAGAACGCTCGCAATGAATTTTTGGGCGACGATCGAGCACTCTCTAAATTATAAATTTAAAGAAAGTTTGCCAGATGATGTACGTCTACGTTTGAAAAAAGCAGCAGAAGCGGCTTATGCGCTTGATCGAGAGATGGCAAGCATTCGACGAGAAATATTAGATGCGCAAATTAATTTTGAAGAGGAAGCAAGTGTAGTAGCGACTATATTGAATGGCATTCATGAATTGTATGCCCGTCATTTAGTACGTCATGCTGCGCAATATCAACAACGGTTTAATGAACTATATGCTGCATCTGACTATTTAGGATTATGGCAGCTAGCAGCCACGATTCAAGAAGAAATTGCGAAGGCAAAACAATCGGGCAACAAATAACTATTACCACAAATGAAATAATGCAATAATGTTATGAAAAGAAAAAAGGCTAATAAGAATGTGGTTAACCACCAAGCTCTTATTAGTCTTTTTGTATTTGCATTTTATTGTTTAATTAAAATAGTATTGGAAATTAGTGTTGTCCGGTATATTCCTGATCGATAGTTGTTTTAATTTCTTCCACACTTTTACCGTCTGCTTGCATTTCGATAACCTTTTGCAATTCTAATTTACAAATACCACATGTTGTACTGTGATCTGTCCAAACAATTTCGGCTTGTTCCGTCGTATTATCTGGTGTTTTTGCCCAGTAGCAGCGCAACAAAGAATCATGTGCCTCATCATACTTTGTTCCCTTCATACAGCCACAGTAACAATTCATCTCTTGCATAATATGGGCGTGAGCACCAACATTTGCATACAATGAGCGATTGTACTCGGTACTTTCATCCAAAAAGGAAGGGAGCATATCAACACTATTCGTACTTTGCCACGTTTCACTTCCAACTAATTGTGCTTTTTTGTAAGATAATTGCTCTTGAGCAGTGGAACAAGCGGTCAGTATCGTCGCAAAACCGAATACCATCATAAAGCTATATACGATCCAATACTTTGTTTTCATTAGTTACTACCATGATGTTTCGTTAGAAATTGTTTATAGTCATCAAGTGGATGTCCAGTTGGCGCTTCCGGAGTTTTAATTCCACCTTCCATACGTTCTACTTCAACACCATCTTCATAATAAACAAGCGTAGGTGTATGCTCGATACTCATTTTACTTTGATAATTTCTAAATTCTAGTACATTTAATTGATGAATTGGTACACTCAGCTCTTTCGCAAGTGGCATCAACTCAGGTGTAGTTAGTTGGCAATACCCACAAGTTGGAGAAAAATAGTAAACGAAGAAATCTTCTTTATCTGTAATTTTTTTGTCCAGTGCTGCTGGTAATATGATATTCTGGTAGTTAGAATCTTTTAGCTGGTCACGAGTTGCTGGGTTTAATTTGGATGTAGGCATATCGTATAAACTATTTTTTGGCTCTAATTTAGTGAAAGCAAAGATTCCTGCAATTAAGACGACAATAATACCTAGATACAAATAAATCATTTTTGAGTTAGACTTTTTTTTCATTGACAATTACGACCTCCGCATAATTATAGTATTCTCTTATTTTGATTTGTGTTCCGTCATTATTATACTACAACTTTGTTGAAAACAGTAGAAGCGTGATATAGTCATAGATAAACTAATAAACTATTAAACTAATAAAGTGTAATGTTGGGGTGTTATGATGAGTGAAAAAATGCGAATCGACAAATTACTTGCTCATGCAGGGTTTGGAACGCGTAGTGAAATAAAAAAAGCAATGAAACAAGGATTAATTACTGTAGCAGGTGAGATTGTAAAAGATCCCGGCTTAATTGTCCGGAGTGATAATAGCACGATTGCGTTTGGAGGAACTCCAGTGCTTTACAAAGAAAACATCTATTTGTTAATGAACAAACCGGCAGGAGTCGTCTCGGCTACCGAAGATGTGCGTGATCGGACTGTTCTTGATTTATTGGCTGATAGTGAAAAGCATTTTGCTCCGTTTCCAGTTGGAAGATTAGATAAAGATACTGTAGGCTTATTATTACTGACTAATGACGGACAACTTGCTCATCAGTTGTTATCTCCGAAAAAGCAGGTACCCAAAACATACGAAGCTATAGTACTTGGCACAGTTAATCAGGAAGATCAAACGGCTTTTATGCAAGGTGTTACTTTGGATGATGGATATGTTACATTACCAGCTCAGTTAACTATATTAGATCGTTTTACAGCAGCGGAAGGTCGATGCTCCTTGATCCATTTGACGATACATGAAGGGAAGTTTCACCAAGTAAAACGGATGTTTTTGGCGGTAGGAAAAAAGGTGTTACATCTGAAGCGGATAACGATGGGGACGCTGCATTTAGATGAAAGCTTGCCGGAAGGAACATATAGAGAGCTAACGGAGCAAGAATTGGCAGATTTACAAGCGATTGGAGTGCCACTTACGAAGACATAAGAAGGGGAGAAGTGACTTTGACTAATCAAAACCTATTACAAACATTAAAATATAATTTAATTGCATTAGATATCGACGGTACGTTAATCAATGATCAGCATGAAATAACGGAGGAAATGCAGTCTACGATAGCAGCATTGTTAGGGGCAGGAGCGGATGTTGTGCTATGTACAGGACGAGGTCCGACTAGTACGATTCCGATATTAAATAAGCTGTCATTAACTGGCAGTGCTATTGTTCATAATGGCTCGGTCGTCATTGAAGCAGGAACGAAGCAGGTATTATACGAAAATGGGTTTTCGATTGTGGAATTATTTCCATTTATTACGTATTGCCGGCAACATGATATTAACTTTGATGTCAATACTGCGCTGCAAATGATGATTGAAACAACGACGCCTGAACTTACGCAGATGTATATTGATTACGAAGAAAGTCCAGTGCTCTGCTCCGACTTAGATAGGTTGGAACAACAAGTAGTCAAAATGACGGTATTTGCTGAAGAATCTATTATAAGTGAAGTAGAAGCAATATGGGCAACCTGGGATCTGCCAGAACAACTACAATTAATTCGAAGCGGAGAACAATTCCTCGACATTCAGAGCAAAACAGCTTCAAAAGGAAACGCGCTAGAGGCATATGCCAAATTAAAACAAATCGATCGCTCACAGGTTATTGCCATAGGCAATTATTTTAATGATGTATCTATGTTACAGTTTGCTGGTCTTGGAGTCGCAATGGGGAACTCGCCAGATGAAGTGAAGGAGCTTGCAGATTATGTAACGGATACGAATAACAATGACGGAGCAGCTAAAGCGTTGCGTAAATATGTCTGGAATGAATAATTGGAATATAGGGAAATAGGCTTTTCAATAAGTCGCTAAACTAAAAGTAGGACAAAGAAACGTGGCGTTTTTTCCGTCCTACTACAATATCTCATTCACAGTTTACGTTCCAACTGTCATTCCAAGCCGAAGCTCGTTTATAGTTTTTTGCCTGACAAAGGAAGGCATGACTGTTTTCGTATCAAGCTTCACTACAAACCTCTACCCAGTCTGTTTATACGATAATTCGTACAAAGCTTAGACCCCAACAGTAAAGTCCATATAATTGTGTAAAATGCATCTGGAAGAAAATAAGAAGAGCCATGATGAATTATTTCCTTTAGAATGAAGTTGTCGAGACAACATTCCATGGAGGGATTCATCATGACTCAATATCAGATTACACTAAATGAAGAACTTTTGCACCAATTGTTTATTGGAGATGCTAGGAATGCTGGTATCGCTGCCTTGTTGGAAACAGTACTCAATCAAGTATTAAAAGCGCAGTCTGCAGATCAGCTAGGTGCTGAAAAATATGAGCGAAATGAAGAACGTACAGGCATGCGCAACGGCTCTTATTCCCGTACATTAACTACTCGTTTAGGAAAATTAACGCTTCAGGTTCCTCGACACAGAGACGGAAGTTTTTCTACGGAGTTATTTCAACGGCATCAACGAAGTGAGCAAGCACTTGTCCTTTCTTTGATGGAAATGGTGGTGCAGGGGGTATCCACACGTAAAGTCACCAAAATCACCGAAGAATTGTGCGGCACATCCTTTTCAAAATCTACGGTAAGTGAGCTATGCAAAACGTTAGATCCGATCGTTCAAGACTGGAATCATCGCTCACTTACTGCCATCTATCCTTTCGTCATTGTCGATGCGATGTATGTGAAAGTACGTGAGCATGGCAGAGTTCGCTCTAGAGGTGTTCTCGTTGCGACAGGTATCCGTCAGGATGGAGTCAGGGAGGTATTAGGGCTGGAGATTGGAGATACAGAATCGGAAGCTACATGGGGAACTTTCTTCGCTCA
>NZ_JBHUMH010000022.1:0-198272 GCF_042684845.1 Paenibacillus yanchengensis
GAGTTCATATTCCTCCACAATCGCTGCTCTGGTTTTCCCATTTTCATAGAGTTGCACCATTTGTTTTTTGAATTCGGTCGTAAACGTACGACGTTGTTTTTTAGGCATTGTAGAGATCCGCTCCTTACCATGATAGTTTTATTCTACAAGCCCTTATTTTTTCTGTCCACCTTAGTGTAGCCGATCCAGTAACAACTACTTGAGTGGGTCGGTTTTTTTTGTAGGCTTGTCATTCGGTTGACATATTGCTCGATTATAATACGTAGTAGCAAACATGGTAAGGAGATAAGCGAGATGAAGTATAGCCGTTTGGCAAGGAAAGAGATAGTTATAGCTCTTTGTTTTTTATTACCGAGTTTGATTGGGTTTGCTTTGTTTTATATTATTCCATTCGGACAGACGATAAGTCATTCCTTGCAAGATCGACTGGTTAACGGTGGTGATAGGGGTATTACTTTACAACATTATCAAGCGATAGTAGCGAGTTCTTCCTTTCGTAATGCGGCTAGCAACACGGGCAGTTTTATTGCAATAGCTGTTCCACTGATCGTTGTTATTTCGCTGGCGCTTGCTATGATGCTGAACAGTCATGTTTATTTACGAAAATGGTTAAGAACGGCATACGTATTGCCTTTAGTCGTGCCTGTCGCTTCCATTATTTTAGTGTGGCAACTGTTGTTTGATTGGAACGGAGCGTTGAATGAGTGGCTCGTGCGATTGGGTGGGGGGCGAGTAGATTGGATGAAAACAGAGTGGGCGCAAGCAGTCATTATTATGATGTATATATGGAAAAATACAGGGTATAACGTTGTGCTTTTTTTAGCAGGGCTACAAAATATACCGGAGCAATATTATGAAATTGCTAGTTTAGAAGGAGCAGGAAGGTGGCGCAAACTATCGATTACGATTATCTATTTAGTGCCAACTTTTTTTCTAGTCATATTAATGTCGATTTTAAACTCGTTTAAAATATTTCGTGAAACCTATCTAATAGCGGGGGAATATCCGCACGATAGTATTTATATGCTACAGCATTATATGAACAACTTATTTCTATCATTAGATATGGAGAAGCTGTCGGCAGCAGCTGTCTTGATGGCTATAGCTATTTTGGTGCTTGTATTTGTTTTATTTCGAGTGGAGAAGGTGTTTCGATCTTTTATGGAATAGAGGGAATAAAGAGGGGATAAAGGGAAGAAAGGAGGAAGTTAATTGCTTGTTATGAACCGTTGGAAGCGCAAAGAAATGGGATATGCGATTGGACGTACTGCTATTTTGCTAGTTATTGGTGTCGCATTACTCTTTCCAGTTGTGTTGACAGTCATTAATTCGTTGATGACGGAGCAAGAAATATTAGCGAATTACAGTATGCTTGGCAGTACCGAATCTAGTCAATTAGTGCAATTAAAGTGGATACCGGATTGGGTGTCCTTACAGCAATATTATCAAGTGTTAATCGCAACACCTCAATATCTTTATTTATTTTGGAACTCGGTTGGATTAGTCGTACCGATTATTGTTGGGCAAGTGGTTGTTGCGGCATTGGCTGCATTTGCATTTGGTAAACTTCAATTTCCTGGTCGTGAGATATTATTTTCTATTTATTTGTTAGCGATGCTGTTGCCATTTCAAGTAACGTTAGTACCTAACTATATTATGATTGATCAGCTTGGATTAATGAATAAAGCAGCTTCTATTATATTGCCGGGTATATTTGCGGCGTTTGGTGTATTTTTGCTACGCCAGTTTATGTTACAAATACCGACGGCTTATATCGAAGCAGCCAAAATAGATGGTGCTAGCTACTTCCGAATTTTCCGCTCTATTGTATTACCGATGGTAAAACCGGGTTTAGCAGCGCTAGTGGTCTTATTGTTTGCTGATTATTGGAATATGGTGGAGCAGCCACTAATCTTTTTGCAAAACGCAGAGATGCAGCCATTGTCGGTATTTTTATCTCGTTTGCAAAAAGAAGCATTCTCCGTATCATTCGCAGCATCCGTCATTTATATGATTCCGATGCTGTTGTTATTTTTGCTGGCAGAAAAATATTTTATTGAAGGGATTGAATTGTCAGGAATTAAAGGATAAGGAACGATAGAAAAGGAGCAGAGAACTTAAAGCGATGAAGAAACGTAGCGAGCGGGTGTGGATAAGTTTATTGGTTATTTTTTTTGCAATATTATTGTTGCTGACGTTGTTTAGTAATACAATTCAAACGGCGATGCTGCCCAAAGTAGTAACGTCGCAAGCAGCAGCGAAGTCATTGTCTTATACGTTGCAAAGTAGCGGTACAGTAACTCCCAAAGCAGTACAGTTTATCCGAAGTAGCATCAGTGGAGGAATTGCTAAAATTACTGTAAAAGAACAGCAAACGGTAAAGAAAGGAGATATATTGCTAACCTTTGATGATGAACAACGAAAACTGCTAGAAAGACAATTGCGTGAAGGGGAACTGCAATATGATAAACAACAGCTGCAAGGGGAGTTGCTACAGGAGCAATATGTTACTGCGGTAAAAGAAGCAGATACGGATGCCATTGCCCAAGCGAAGCGAGATATTAAGCTGCATAAGCTAGATTTGGAATTAGCGGAGCTTAAGTTAGATACGTTGCGTGAAGATATGAGGACGAGTAGACAATTGGTATCAGAAAAAGCTGGAATAGTTGCTGAGTTGTTAGTCGAAGAAGGGGAACAAGTAACGAATGGACAGTCCGTGCTCCATTTGATTGATCCAATAGAAGGGTATGAAATAACATTCGTCTTGGACAAACCGTTAGCCGATCGCTTGCAGCTAGGACAGCAACTGAAAGTGACAATACAAGAGGAACAAGGAAAGCAGCAAAAGGCAGCTGGACAGATTAGCGATATAAAACGAATAGATGCTCGCTCGTCTAGTAGTAGTTCTAATGAAACAGTAGCTAGTACAAAAGAAGAAGAAGAGTTACCAGACAAAGTAGAGCTAGCAGAAGTGACGCTACAATTGTCGAGTAAGGAGGTGCAACCGTCTTGGATTGGAGCGGAGGCTCAATTAGTTGATACTTTGCCAGTGGAAGAACAAGGAGTTGTGTTACAGCAATCATTTGTGAAATGGGATAGCAAAGGTAGTTACGTCCTAGTAGTACGTGAGAAAAAATCTTCTCTTGGCAATACCTACATTGCCGACAAAGTATACGTCACGATTGCTGCGGAAGTGGGGGATGAAGTTATGATAACCCGTGGTTTAACAGCAGATGACAAAGTAATTATTGAAGCAAGCGAACCAATAGAAGCAGGTAATCGAGTCCGAATTTATTAATAAGACAAGAAGCAGAGTAAAGGAGACGGGGAATAATGATAATTATAAGTTGGAGAAAAAAGATAGGTATAGTAGGTTTGATGCTCCTGTTGCTACTAGCAGCATGTTCTGCACCGAGCAATTATTCCGATAAAGGGGAGTCGGCTGGAGAAGCTGGCAATCAACAGCAGAAAAAAGTAGTGGTTGCTGTACAAGGTGAAAATAAATTTTTGGAGGAAGCTGCTACTGCATTTGAACAACAATATACGGATATCGATATAGAATTACAATATTATATGGCGATGCCACAAGTAGCGACAGGTGGTGGGATGACCGAAGCGATTGCACAAGCTGATGTTGAAAAGTATATACAAACGGTTACTACACAAATTATGGCGGGTAAAGGCTCGGATTTAATCGTCATGAATCAGTTGCCACAACAAAAGTTGGTAGAGAAAAAAATGCTCGTTAATTTGTATGACAAAATGGAGCAGGATAGTGATTTTCAACTGGATCATTTTTATAAAAGTGTGTTAACAGCATCACAAGATGGAGATGGTTTGTACGCTATACCATTTGCAATGCAGCTCGATATGGTACAAGGGCGTCAAGATTTATTAGACAAGGCTAAGTTACAAATCGATGATGCATCTTGGACGTGGGAACAGTTTAAAGAAGTAGCGAAACAGTTAAAACAAACGGTTGGTGAAGATTACTATGCTTTTATTAACGTGTTTCCGATGCATTTATTAATTAACTATATGGAAGAAAATTTGTCTACTTTAATTGATGAAACGGGAACCGCCCATTTTGATTCCGATCATTTCCGGGAAATGATGGCATCTATTAAATCACTATATGATGAGCAAGTATTGCAGCAGCAATTTTCATACGATTATGATAAGGCATTATTTTCACAAACATCATTGTCTAGCCCAGAAGGTGCGCTGCGAACGATGAGTATGGCTAATAGTGTGTTATTTAAAAGTCCAACAGCTAGCGGCAAAGGAGAAGGCATTCCATTTCGATCGGAATTAATGATGGGAATGAATAGCAAATCAACAGTGCAAGAAGAAGCATGGCTATTTTTGAAATTTTTACTGTCAGACCATATGCAACAATCGCTTGAACTATCAGGTATCCCAATAAATAAAGTGGTAGCAGAACAACGAATAGAAGAGGCTGCTACGAAACTTGTCAATGGCGAAGTGGAATACGCCGATCCTGTATCAGCCGAAGTTGCAGAGCAGCAAGCGGTACAATTAAAAGAACTGCTCACGAATGTAGGAGACAAATTGCAATTAGATCACAAAGTCCAATCCATTGCAATTGAAGAATTCGAAATGTACATGAACAACCAAAAAACTGCGGAGGAAGTAAGTAAACTCATTCAAAATCGAGTATCCACTTATTTGAATGAGTAGTGATGTAGATGATGTAGATGATGTAGAATGATGGAAAATGAAAAGTAGTGTAGAGCGTGCAGAATGATTGCAAATGAAAAGTAGTGTATAGCGTGCAGAATGATGGCAAATAAAAAGTAGTATAGATCGTGCAGAATGATGGCAAATGAATAACGATGTAGATGGTTTAGAACGATATATGCTAGAAAGTAAACATACTAACATTTATAACACAGACCAAGTGAAGTGCTACTAATGTTAGTATGTCTTCCATCAAAATACCCATTCATGCGAAAATCAAATAAAGCGTTTTCCCTATGGTTTGCAGATGATCTTCATACGAAAAAACGTACAAAGTGTTAGCTTCAAAGGCTATTTTGTGACTGTTTATAGGAAAAAACGTACAAAGTGTTAGCTCCAAAGGTTATACTGTGACCGTTTATAGGAAAATACGTACAAAACGTTCGTTCCATAGGTCTGTCCAGGACTGTTTATACGATTTTTCATACAAACTTTCTCCCTTAGCGTGATGTCATCTGCACATTCACTTGGATGACGTGATTCAACTAGTATCGCACATGGAACCTTCGATGATATAGACAATATGGCGGTTTGTTGAGTCTATTTGTGACAGTATAAATCAATGAAAGCGCAAAATGCAGTAGAAAGGGGGCGTCCAGTTGTCAGTTGCACTGATTTATGGATGCCCCCTACTTGATAGTAAAATGATTTGCAACAATAATGGAGCTGATAGCTGATAGCTGATAGCTGATAGCTGATAGCTGCTAGCTGCTCATTAACAATTAGACATTAAGTCATAGTTGATTAATCAATTATAAGTAATCAAATCAAATATCAATTATTATTTATTAATAACAATATTGTCGCTACCTACGGATACTTCGCTTAGTTTCATTACTTTATCGAAGAACGCTAGTGGAGCGTAGGCATTGCCGTCTTTTTTGATGACAGGTACAGTGCCTAATTTAATTGGTGCTAGCTTAGCAAATGTGTAGTAATCTTTGTTTAATTGTAAAGAGATCGTATTACCAAGGCGAATTGTTTTCGTTGGTTGTTCCCAAGTTACTTTTATATCTAGCGCTTCAGCGATAGCTCTAACTGGAAGCATGACAACATCTTTATCATTTATATAAGCGGCTGGCGCTTTAATTGTTTTGCCGTTAACGATAAATTGCTTTTTGTCGATCGCTACTTCTTCTTGTGCAATTCCTTGTTCTTTTAGTACAACAATTTTTTGTGGAGTGGTGATTGCAGGAATGCTCTTAGTTGAAGCACCATACTCTACGAACAACACTTGATCTACGAGGCTACCAGTGTAAGCTTTGCCAGCAGTATCTGTTACTTTGATGTCTTCATCAACATTTAGCTTTAATGTACCGTTAGAGCTAACCATTTCTTTGTCGAATTTATCTACTGTTGTAAAAGAATCATCTGTATCCACGCTCACAGCAATTGGAGTATATTGTGGCGGATAGATCATAATCATTGGCATATTATTTTGTAAGAAAGCAGTTATAGTAGCACCTTCTTTAAGTTCGCCGTTAACAAATGTTTCAGCATTAATGTTCAAGTAAGCTGTTTCTTTATTATCAAGTTCAATCTTTACTGATTTGCGAGACTTGTCCGTCTCGTGTGGAGTAATGGCTGTAATTTTACCAGTAACGTTACTGTAGTCGCCAACATTCACTTCTTCCTCCACTACATTTTGTTGTTTTAATACAACTACTTTGGTTGGTATTGTTTGTGCAGGAAGACTTTCATTCGAAACACTGTAAGTAACGAGTAAGTTTTTGTTAGTTAGTTCGCCATCAAATGCTTTTCCATCGTAGCTCACAACTTCCGTTTTGTCGTTAATGTTCAGTTTTAATTGTCCATCTGCACTTATAAGATTTTTGTCGAAGTGATCTGCGATAACAGACTCACCAGTTGTACTATTAGCAATAACTAGAGCTTGATATTGTGGTGGGAATATCATAGGAGCACCCGCATTACCATTATAGTATGCAACAACATTGGCTCCAGTTTTTAATTCGTTAGCTACATATGTTTCATCTGTAACGTAGAAGTTAGTAATACTATCATCTTTTGCTTTGACTGTAACGATTTTTGTATTGTCTTGTAATGTATGTTCTGTAATTTTATCTACGACACCTGTAACAGTCATAAATTTAATTGCTTGTACGTTTTGATTAGCTGCGTCATGTTGTTTGATTACTCGTTCTGCTGCGACCGGTGTTACACTCGACGGTGTACTGGCTGCTACAATGCCAGCAGCTGACATAGATAACATAGCTATAGAGATAGATCCGATAAATGTTTTCTTCATTAGTTTATTCATTATTTTCTCTCCTTACGATGTATAGCGATTTTGTTAAGGTACCTATTACTCTAAACGAAACAACGTTTCGAATTGTTGCACTTTATATAAAAATACTGTTTTTTTATTGTTATGATATTGTAAATAAGTTGATGAACGGTTACTCGCATTGTTACGATATTGTAAATAAGTTGATGAACGCTTACTCGCATTGTTATGATTATTGTAAGTAAGATGCAAGCGAGATATTAGAAGTATTAAGGAGTCGATATATATGTTATCTCCATTTGATCCGATAATAATTAACGAAATACTAGAAAAAACAGAACTAACAAAACAAGAGACAATGGAGCAACTGCAACAATATTACAAACAATTACTTGCTATACCTACGCATTATTCAATAGCGATTGAAGAGGTGGAGCGCAATAGCGAGGAAAGAGAACAGTATCAATTTGTTTGGACGAACACAGGTGAATTAATAATAAATGGCAACCCTGAGCAAGTGGCAGTATTGTTGGAATTGAATGAGATTGGTCGCATCATGGAATATAGTCGGGAAGGGGAAACGGCATTAAGTTCAGAAAATACATTGCCAGAGATGGAGGAAGATAAGTCGCAACCAGCATTGTCGGAGGATGAAGCTTATCAGATCGCTCTTACTTTTATACAACAAAAAACAGGTTATCGATGCGATGAATATCAGTTGACAAAAGTGAAAAACGAAGAAGAAAAATATTATTTTTATTGGCAACAAGAAGAGCTGCAACTACCCGTTCCTTATTCAGGGTATTATGTTGTTGTTCAACACAATAAACAAATTAGTGAGTTTCGTTATTATGGTACTAAAGCTGTCAATTTATCCGATCAGCCAGATCAAGCAACCTCCGAATTGTATCGATATTTCGCACAGTTTCTTATAAAACAGCTCGATTTAAATATAGAAATTACGAATGAACAACCACGATTAAAACTAGCATATTTTGCGCGGTTTCTTATACATGGTTGGCGAGTAGATGGTAGCAATTGGGGAGAAATAATGGAAAGAATAAAGCTGGCGGATGCCGACGAAGAAGCGGATATACATGATGAAGACGAAGCATCAGAAGTGGAAGAAAAGCAAGCTAAGTCCTATATCGACAAGATCGCAAACTTTTCTTTGGAAACGATGAAACAAAGCGAACGTTTACAAACTGTCGAACAATTACAGCAGTTTTTTGCTATTGACCCCGAAAACTACGAATTAATAAGAAGCTCTCCTATAAATGAACATGTAGAAGGTTTAGTATGGCGGAAACGTCATTATATATCAAAACGAAAACAAGAAAAAACATTTGAACATTTACTGTTGGATGGGATAGAAGAAACGATTAAAATAAAATGGAACAGAAAAACGAAGCGAGTACTTGGATTTATTTCCTTTGAAGATGATGAGGTTATTAAAAAAGATGGACATGAAGGGGTAGGGGAAGTTGCTCGTAATTTATGGAACGTAGACAAGTGCTTGGAGGTGGTCAAGCATACAATGCAACAGTTATACACCGATTTAATACCGTATTTACGACTAGAATCGATTAGAGAAAACGATGGTAGATATTTCTTTACGTTCATTTTGGAAAAAAAAGGTCACGCACTGTCTGAACAGTTTAGTATGGCGGTTCACCGCTGCACAGGACAAATTAGAATGCTGATGGTTCCGGATATTACTGGGGCGGATGTAGAACAACTGCAAACCACACCACTTTATGAAGTATCAGACATCGCCGATCAATTGCAAAGTAGCATTACATTTGTGAAACAGTGGCAGGATGATTATGCTGCTGATCATTCGGAGAGACAATACCATCTAGTTTATCAACCGGTAGCTCGAACTCGACCTGAGAAAGAATTGAGCGGACTAATCGACGCTGTTACAGGAGAATGGTTAACTTATCGATAACAAAAAAACTCGGACTATTCTAAACAGCTGTCACTATATATTTGAAGCAGTCCGAAAATAATTTTTTTTGTTACACTATTGTAATATATAAAATTCGCCAAAAATATTGTTATATCATTTTTCCAATGTATACTAAATAATAGACGCTTATATTTTAGTGGAGGTTGACAATCGATGAAAAAAAGAACATTTGTAATCATATTAAGTACTGCTATGCTGGCTAGTATGGCAACGGGAGCATTTGCAGCTACCAAATTGCAACAAATTAAAGCATACTTAAATCCAGAAATTAAAGTGCAAGTAGATGGAACATTCAAAACGATGCGTGATGGTAAAGGTAATGAATTGGCTTCTATCAATTATAATGGGCTTAATTATTTTCCTATTGCTGCAATAGCTGGTGCTTTAGACACTGCGGTGGATTATAACAAAGAAACGAAAGTAATTTCACTTGGTGAAAAAGTAGATGGTGTCTCTATTGCGAAAGGCTTCAGCGATATGTATTTTACGAAAGATAGCAAACTTACGACATATAAAGGACACGATTATAAAGAAGGATGGTTTAACAACGGCCCGGGCAATCGTGAAGCATCCTTCATGCTCAAACCAAGCAAAAAATATCAAACATTGTATTTGAAAGTAGCAACGATCGATGGGGATATTAGTAATTTTACAGTGAAAGATGCTGACAAGGATGTTATACTTAAGCAGGTAGCTACGATTACACCTGAAGAAGGTTTGGCAACGATTGAAGTGGATATTGGTGGAGCTGACTCACTATACATTTTTGGTGATGTGAAGGATAAGACGGCGGTTTTTGTCCCATTAACAGCATCGTATTATAAATAAAGAACTAAATTGTTTTATATAGTTTGAAAGTATAAAGTAAAAGGTTGTTCAAAATTGACATTTGTCATTTGAACAACCTTTTGTTTGTTGCCTGTATTATGTTATTTGTCGCTGCACTATTTTAATTGATGCTTTTTAACAAATTCACGCAATGTTTCCTCTAAGTTAGGGCTGCCCACTTCATCTAGTTCATAGTGAACTCTAGTGAATGGCTTGTCTATTTTAATTACTCGTGAAAGATCAATTGGTGTACCAATGATAACGACGTCACATTCTGTCCGATTGATTGTTTCTTCCAAGTCTTTCAGTTGTTGTTTTCCGTAACCCATAGCAGGTAACAGATTTTCAATATGGCTGTACTTATTCAATGTATCGGTTAGTGTACCAACAGTGTAAGGACGTGGATCAACTAGTTCTTGAGCGCCTAGACGTTCAGCAGCTACTGTTCCAGCACCGATTTTCATTTCGCCGTGTGTTAATGTTGGGCCATCTTCTACGACTAGTACACGTTTTCCTTTGATCATTTCTGGATTGTCGACCGTAATTTTTGATTCTGCTTTTATAATAGTAGCTGTAGGGTTAGTACGTTTAATATTTTCTTCTACTATTTTAATCGCTTCTGGCGTAGCACTGTCAATTTTATTAATAATAGCTATATCAGAGATGCGCAAACTTACTTCACCTGGGTAATAGTTCAATTCATGTCCAGGACGGTGTGGATCAAGTACAGTAACTGCTAGATCGGCTTGATAGAAAGAGAAATCATTGTTTCCGCCATCCCATATTATAACGTCACAGCCATCCGGATCATTTTCTGCTGCACGTAATATTTCTTCGTAATCAACGCCAGCATATATAATGTTACCACGTGTAATATGTGGCTCATATTCTTCCATCTCTTCAATCGTACATTTGTGAAGCTGCAAATCTTCCACCGTTGCAAATCGTTGCACACGTTGCGCAGCCAAGTCGCCATATGGCATAGGATGTCTTACAGCAACTACCTTCAAGCCATGCTCCATAAGTAGCTCGATAATTTTGCGAGAAGTTTGGCTTTTGCCGCTTCCTGTCCGTACTGCACAAATGGATATAACAGGTTTATTACTTTTTAGCATCGTATTTTTTGGTCCTAGTAAAGTGAAGTCTGCACCTGCTGCATTAGCAATAGCGCCAACACTCATAACATCTTCATAACGAATATCACTATAAGCAAATACACATTCATCTGCTTGTAATTCTTTAATTAGCTTTGGCAATTCATCTTGTGAATAGATAGGAATACCTTCTGGATAAAGCGAACCAGCAAGTTCTGCTGGGTATCTGCGTCCATCAATGTCTGGAATTTGAGCTGCCGTAAATGCGACAACATTGTAGCTGTCGTTATTACGATAATACGTATTGAAGTTGTGGAAATCTCTTCCAGCCGCTCCGATAATGATAATATTTTTCTTTGTCATTAGGTTCACTCCTGTTTCATTTAATCAAAAGGATAGTAATAGTATGTATAATACGCTGCTACTTTTCGTATCCCAATAAAATATCACTGTTTCCATCATACCTTTTGGAGCCGATGAATCCAAGCGACTTTTTAAAAATATTAGAGAAAAAAATGATAAAATATTGACGAAACTATAAATGAAACAATAATGGAAACAACTGCTGTCACGATTACTGTCTAGTATGCTAATAATTACTTCTTGTATTCCAATTTAGAATAGCGTAACATTAGTGGCAGAAGAATAGTTTTATCCGGTGGAGTCTGTCAACATAGGATACTTGTATTTATTTACAAGCACTTATGTTTTGATTGGCTTTTTTTGTGTTGTTATGTTTCAATACGGAATTTTCAGGCTACTACTAGAGAGAAAGGAGTTACATCATGGAATTTATTTTAAGTCTTGTTTTAATTATTATTGCGACGAAGTTTGCGGGGGATTTGTCCGTTCGCTTAGGGCAGCCAGCAGTGTTAGGTAAATTGTTAGCTGGAATTATATTGGGTCCTGCCGTGTTCAATTTAATTCATGATGGCCAAGATGGGGCATTGATCGATATGTTCGCTCAAATTGGGGTTTTATTATTAATGTTCATTGCAGGATTGGAAACGGACATCGATCAGCTTCGTAAAAATTGGCTACCATCGTTTGCAGTTGCTTTTGGAGGAATTATTTTACCCTTTATCGGAGGATATGGTTTGGCAGTAGCGCTTAATCTATCTCAAACACATGCTTTATTTATCGGTATTTTGTTATGTGCCACATCGGTTAGTATTACGGTACAAACGTTAAAAGAGATGAATCAGCTGAACTCGCGAGAAGGAACGACCATATTAGGTGCTGCTGTAGTAGATGATATCGTCGTTGTTATATTATTTGCTGTGATGATGAGCTTGCTTGGAACAGGGGAAGCTGTTTCCATTCCACTGATGATTACCAAAAAAGTAGTGTTCTTTGCAGTAATTATTGCTCTAAGTTGGTTTGTTGTTCCATTTGTATTAAAACTGATGTCGAAGCTCAAAGTAACGGAAGGTATCATGAGTGCAGGATTATTATTGTGTTTAGGCTTTTCATACTTTGCGGAATTTATGGGTGTAGCGGGTATTATCGGAGCATTTGCAGCAGGGTTAGCTATATCTAGAACAGAATATCAGAAAACAATTGAAACGAAAGTGGAGCCGATTGCTTACACGTTATTCGTACCCGTGTTCTTTGTAAGTATCGGTTTAGATGTAACTTTCGGTGGGTTGAGCAATCAATTGTTGTTTATCGTGTTACTTACAATAGTAGCGGTATTCACCAAATTAATTGGAGGCGGAATTGGAGCAAGGTTAACTGGATTTAATGCGCGTGAATCGATAGCTATTGGTGCAGGAATGGTATCAAGAGGTGAAGTTGCGCTTATTATTGCTGCATCTGGTTTAGCTGCTGGTTTATTACCAGAGGAATATTTTACATCCGTTGTTTTGGTCATTATATTG
Organism: Paenibacillus yanchengensis; assembly: GCF_042684845.1. NCBI lineage: Bacteria > Bacillati > Bacillota > Bacilli > Caryophanales > Paenibacillaceae > Paenibacillus > Paenibacillus yanchengensis. Next base: position 12,781 of record NZ_JBHUMH010000022.1, read on the forward strand.
ACGACACTTATTACACCACCTTTAATTAAAATGGTCTTTCAATCTAAATCTAAAATAGAAGATACACACAATACGAACTCTAAACAAGTGGAAATTGACCAGTAACAATGATAACTAAAAAATAAAACGGTTATTTGTAATATGAGCTACATTAAAATTTGAACAACACTTAAGAGATGAACGTATCGATCTTTTGAGTGTTGTTTTTTTGTTTATTAAACTAAGCTAACGCACTTTTATTAGTATTTTATCAAATGTACAGTTCTTTTTTTTATTCTCGTATAATGTCGAGAAGTTTAAATAATGGAGGTTGGTTTATGTCTCAAGCTAATATTCCTAATATTACCCCAACTATTACGTTAATGTTGATAAAGCTCATAACTAGTAGTAAAAGGGTATTAAAAAACACCTTTTAGGGAAGCTCCTTGAAAGGTGTCGAATAAAAATGGGCGCAAAAGATTCCTATTTTTTCGAGTTTTTTTGAAGCAATGATGGGTGAGTCAAAAGGATTAATGACCTAGCGATTTTGCATTTAATGAACTAATTGGCAAAGTAAAGCAGAACGTTGTTCCAACATCCAATACACTTTCGGCCCATATTCTTCCGCCGTGATTTTCAATTACTTTTTTGCATATTGCAAGTCCAAGCCCCGCTCCACCGAAGCTTCTTGAACGAGATTTTTCAGTACGATAAAATTGATCAAACACATGGGGTAATTCCTCCTGTGATATGCCTGCCCCATTATCTGTAATAGAAACTTTCAGATTATCGCCATCAATGTTCACTTCAATCCTTATCGTTCCATTCTCACTTAAATATCTTTTCGCATTGCTGATCAGATTATCGAAGACCTGTGAAAGGCTATTTACATTGGCATAAAGACGTACTGAGGGGAGCGGTTTGATAACTTCCAGTTGCACTGGCTGATCGATAAACTCAATTTCAATAGGAGCTATTATGGATTGAAGCAATTCTCTTGATTCACGAACACAAAGCGCCTCTTTGATTTCGTTTATGTCAAGCTGTGAATATTGAAAAAGGCTTTCTATTAGATTATCAAGACTTTCCGTTTTGTTTTTTATAACGGCGATATATCGGTTAAACTTCTCCCTGTCATGAATAATACCGTCCTGCAAGCCCTCCACATAGCCCTTTATAGAAGACATAGGTGTACGTAAGTCGTGTGAAATACTCACAATCAACTCTTTTCGGGAATGTTCAAGCATTTCCTGTTTTTGCATAGAAGTTTTAAGTTGATCTATCATTAAATCGAAGGCTGCGCATAAATCGCCCATTTCATCATTTTTGTTGTAGGAAATCGAAAAATCGAAATTGCCACTTGTAATTTTTTTTGTTGCAGAAACCAATTCATAGAGTGGTCTTAAAATGTTGGAGGAAATAATCCAAACTAAAAGAATTGCACAAAGAAAAAACGGAATTGCAAAGGCCAACAAAACCAGCAAGTTCTGAGCATCAGACATCACTTCCGGTATATTTGCAGTAACGAGTACCATAAACATAGGGAGGAGTAGCATAGAGAGAAAGGAAAATATCAATCGCTTCCGAATGCCAACTCTCATTTTTCGCTCCTCCCAAACTTATAGCCAACCCCCCGAACGGTTTTAATAAATTCAGGTGCAGAAGGGTTATCCCTTACCTTTTCCCGAATTTTTTTTATGTGGATGGTTACAGTATTTAAGTCTCCATATTCATTGACACCCCATACATTTTTATAAATTTGCTGTCTGGTTAACACTTGATTGGGGTGTAGAACCAAGAAACGCAAGACTTCAAATTCCTTCGCCGTAAAGTCCACATACTGACCGTTCAGCTTTACCGTATAGGCTTTCAAGTCAATCTCCAAGTTTTGAAATGACCGAACGTCTCCTTTGTCGGCAGGAAAGGAAAGCTGATGATATCGCCTTAGCTGAGCTTTAACCCTTGCCACAACCTCTCCAGGACTGAAAGGCTTGACCACATAATCATCAGCTCCCAACCCCAACCCCAAAATTTTATCAACCTCGGCTTTCTTTGCACTGAGCATGATAATCGGGATAGCGGATTCGGCTCGTATGATTCTACACACTTCCATGCCATCCAAGCTTGGCAGCATAATATCCAAGACGATAAGTTGTGGTTTATATTCCCTGAATAGCTTCAAGCACTCCTTTCCATCGGTGCTGATGATCACATCATATTGCTCCGCTTCAAGGTAGTCCTTTATTAATTCAGCTATCTCCAGTTCATCGTCTACAACCATAATCTTCGTATGTTGCACATCGATCACTCCCTCTTTAGTCCATTATAGCATCACCAAGCTAACACTGAGAAAATGCCAACACCCTGCAACAGCTTAGCTATCCCTTCGTATAACCGTAATCCAATAAGCGAGCGTCCACAACAATGCCCAGCATATAAGGGTAAGGAGAGCCATTGCTACCGGAAGTTCGGTTACCTCATAGGCGGGTGTACCCAGCAGGCTCATGCTCGCCTGATCCGGCAAGAAACGTAAGATTTCCGGCCAATGTAGAAGAACGCCTGTGGCAACAAATATTGGAATCATGATCAAAATGGCCAATGGTGTAATCATACTGCGCAAAAAACCGGCTAATCCGAAAGCGATAATAGACATCAGCAAATAGACAGCAATCCACCGCCCAAGGTCTACTATAAGAAATCCGAAACTAAGTCCATCTGTCATCCCAATAATCAAACGCGGGGGAATAAGTGCCACAACTATGGCTGAAAGTACAGCCATCACCATTGCTATTAATTTTCCAATTATCAATCGTTGGCGGTTTGGAGTTGCGGTAAGCGTCATACGAAATTGTCCCTCTTTGTATTCACTGCTAGCCGCGATGACGGGCAGAATGAGAAAAACGTAGATAGGAAAGAACATAACTACCCCAAAGCTAGAAATTGTCGCCGGCGGCTGATTGGAATTCACATAGAACGAGACTCCGATTGCGTCAATAATCGCAAAGGCAAGGTTAATTATTATCGTGAGTGCTAGCGCAGCAATAGCTACCGGATGTGAGATGATTTTGGTCAACTCTGCGGAGACAACATCACGGATGCGGATTTTTTTTTGCAGTGTATTCACATTCATCGTGCATCCCTCCGCTGAATGACAGCCATAGAAACCAGGAGTATGAACACGATCCACCCAGCCAGCACCGTTGCCCCGATTTCAGGGCTTGAAGTGAATGGCGGACCGGAAACACCGCTTTCCGATTGCAATAGAAAGTTTCGTGCAGCACTGATAGGCATGAATGCGTCCAAGGTTGGTACGAATGAAGCAATAACTTGAGACATCGTCACAAAGATAGCGCCTCCCATTACAAATATGCCACGCAAAGTTCGTTTAGTAATAAGAGTGATGCCAAGCGTTAACAAGGTCATAGCTACAATGAATGATACTCCGCCCGTCACTTTCATCAGCGCTTCCGGCCTCCATATGAGATTCGGTTGCCAACTCTTTACAGACAGGTAAGTGAATAGGAACGTCATGGCAGCAAGGATCAGCCCTATAATTAACGCATACAATGCAGTTGCAATCGTTTTTCCGATGACGAATCGAGTTCGGGAAGGCACAGCTAGAACACTTAGTCCAAGCTGACCTGTGCGAAATTCAGCGCCAGCAATCACAGCGCCAAGTATGGTGAAAAATATACCTGGATTAAAAAGAACAGCGCCCATTGTATCAAAAAAATCAAGTTCAGCATAAACTGGTTTTCCATACCACCAATGCATCCCATTTGCATCTAACGTTTGTAATGTCTCCTCATTCATGGAAAATGCTTGATACTGATAAAGAAGACCAATGGCCATCAGAATTCCCGTCACGATCCAAACACCCGGCAATGTCATTATTTTTGTAAATTCAGAACGAATAATGTTAATCACCAGCTCTCGCCTCCTTTACTACCAGTCAAACCCAAAAATGCCTCTTCTAATGAGGAATATCCCTTGTTTACATCATCCAAAGTTCCAGAAACGATAATCTTACCTTTGTTGATAATTACAATATCATCAACAATCTTGGATGTTTCATCCATAAGGTGGCTGGATAACAGAACCGTATTTCCCTTTTGTACGTATTCGCGCAGAAAACCTCTAATAGTTCTGATTCCTTCAGGGTCTAGCCCATTAACAGGTTCATCCAACACAAGGATGCGCGGCTCGCCAAGCAACGCCGCTGCCAGTCCCAAACGCTGCTTCATTCCTAAAGAATATTTGCGAACTCGCATTTTGGCCGCATTGGTAAGACCCACTGTTTCCAGCACTTCATATATACGTTGTTTTGGAATTCGATTGGATTGAGCAATCCAACTGAGGTGATCAATTCCGCGACGCTCCGGAATGGCGGATGCCCCATCTATCATGGCTCCAACAGTTCGCAAAGGCTGAGCATGTTCGATATACGGTTTTCCTTCGATCAGAGCGGTTCCGCTCGTCGGACGATCAATGCCAAGTAAAATCCGAAGAGTAGTTGATTTTCCAGCGCCATTTGGTCCTAGAAAGCCCGTTACCCTGCCTGGGCGTACGGCGAAAGATACATTTTCAACAATTGTCTTGCTGCCGTATGTTTTGGTTACATTGTTAAGTAAAATAGTCTCATTGTTTTTTGTAAGCATATGTTTTTTTCCCTTCATTCTGCTTATAAGCAGTTTATTGTCTTCTTAATTATCCATCCCAAAAATAAACTAGCGCATGTGAAAAAATAAACTAGCGATATGAATTTAATTAAAATTTCATAAACATGAAGGTTAAATGAGCAGAAAGCAATATTCCTGATGAAGTCGCAACAGTCCTGCTGGATGCTGAACGTCAGAAAGAAGCTTATCGGCGGCGCATGTATCGTCATAAGGCCCGTTATTCGCCATTCCTAATCCAGTACTACCTGTGGGGGTATCCGTTGACGTCCCTCGATAATACCTGTCAAATAGACAGGCGACACTTTGTTCATCCATTCCTTGTATCTCCACCCAATATTTCAAAGTGATTTGCCTTATTCAGTGGCATATTTGCGGCTTCTGCAACCGTTCTGCGAATTAACTCTACCAACTCGGTCACACATCAATTCCATTTCAGAAATCAGGTGGCTTGAAACCAAAACAGCAACCCCATCTTCATGAGCAAGTTTTTTTAAGTAATGACGAAATTCATGAATTCCTGCGGGATCAAGCCCGTTGGTTGGCTCATCTAAAATAAGAAGAGATGGGCGGTGTAGAAGGGCTTGGGCAATACCGAGACGTTGCTTCATTCCAAGAGAATAGGTTCTTACTTTGTCGTGAATTCTGTCTTTTAGCCCAACAAGTTCCACAATTTCTTCAATGCGAGTAATAGTCGTTTTTCCTGCACCATTAGGACCGAGAAAACCAAATACTTCTCCTGCTGGGATATCAAATGATAGGTCGTTGACAAGAATTTTTTTCCGATTTTTTTCGTTGCATGTTGAAACTGAACGACGGGTGCCTGTTTCATAAATTCAATTCCTTTCTATGGGACGGATCATATTTTTTTGTTTTTCTACGATTAGCAGCAAATGATATCGTGGATTTATATCGTGTAAATGGGACGGCAGATCAGACGTTTAGAGCTAGTGCAGATGGTACGAACTCGACTGCTTCTGTCAGCTTAACTTTTCTAAAAATCTCAATAAATTAATTGGCTAATTTTCGTTTCATAAGGGAAAGATGATCTACAAATACTAAAGTGCAGAGAAGTCTAACATAGACGACTCTGCATTTTTGAATGTAATAAAAGAAGACTTCATTTCAGGAATTCAAGGGGATATATGCTACGCCATCCAAGCAGTTTTACTCCAAATCATTAATTTCGGAGTAAGATCATCTACCGTTGAATGGAGTAATAGGATTCTATGAATTACTTGCGTCTGATGCATCATCTTACAATGTATAAAAGCACCAACTTTGCTTTATGCAAAGGAGGTGCTTTTTACTGTAATTTATTATTACAATGTTATTTGGATATAACATCAAAATCTGATCGATCAAATTCATCAATAGATGAGAAAATAGAACCTTCTAACTCGTTAAACCGCTGGACTAGAGCAAATTCAACAAAGGCTTTGTCCAAATCGTTTTCTGCTAGTAGCTTGTCGGAAATAGTTATAGTAAACGTATATTCGGTGGAATGCGGCGTTAACTTTTCCTTAGATGTTTGAAAATCTAGTATATACGGTTTGAATATTTCCGGAGTTTTTATTGTAACATCTGTATGTTCGGCATTATTTAGAACTACGGTTGTCTCTATACTATTCCCTTTGTGGGTACTATGACTACTTCTTAATTTAGCAGATTTATTCGCAGGGATAGTGTCATAATCATTCGCTTCAAGTAAATACTCGCCAACTAGTTTCCCATCTATATTCCATTGCTTCGTCGTTTGTAGTTTTTTGAAAAACTGATCGAAATCTTTTTTGGTTGCTGTCATCTTATATAATGGTCGATCGAACATTTGTTGTGCGTCGGTTCTTTTGAAAAGTAAAGACTGTTCTTGAGATAAATGTGGCAGTTGAAAGGAAATTTCATCTACATTTTCAATCAAACTAAATAACAATAGAGCGGCGCGATCAAAATGTGGTTGGATCGTCGTTCGTTGATCAGTTAGTTGCGGTTGCCCATAACTTTCAACAGTTGGATCGGATTTCAAAAAGATAGTTAATCGATATGGTAAGTTAGTTGTTTGTAACTGTATATGATCGTATTGAAATGGCTGCGGATATTGTAATGTATTACTCAGCGTACTTACTTTATTGTTATCCCCCATATATGAAGTTCGATGAAGCCATAGCTTTTCCTTGTCATTCGTAATCGCTCCTTGTGACTTTACAGGATTAGACAAAAAGCTAATCCCTACAGCAATAATAATGGTAAGGAAACTAATAACTGCAATCGTTGCTTTCTTGTTGTGTATAATATTTCTCACGCTAGTTTCACGCTCCTATTCCGTATTTTAAATACAATTTAATAAAGGTATAAACCACTCATCAAACTAACTTACCTTACTCCCCTTTTAGATTCGTTATTCCAAAAGGAACATGGACAGAAGGTGCTAATTTTGCAACACTTTTTAGATATGACTTTTTGATCATCAAAGAAAATATGTGGTTTAAATTCACTTAATACAGTTAATGCTCTATAGACTTAAATACTCGCAAACCTGTATCTGGATTGTTTCTGGAAAGTAAGACGACTTCTACCGGTTGGACGGAGTCCTTATTAATGTTTAATAGTCGCTTAATCAATAGAAAGGCAACGCCTTGCTGTAATATGTTTGTTTCATTCTCTCGTTGATACAATCTATATTTTTATATATGGATAATGCATCTAATATAGCATCTTTAGTTAAATAGTTGTGTTAGACTTAATGGCACAGATTGAATAGTGTAGATTGTAAACAAACTCATTAGTGATTTTGGTGTGTACAAACTTTTTCCGCTTTCTTAATATTTTGCTGTACTATTCCACAAATTCCTGCTTTTCAGTAAAAACCTGTACTTGATTTCGACCAGCTCTTTTGGCAGCATAAAGTGCTTCATCAGCTTTTTGAAGAAGTTGATAGATTGTTTCCTCCATAGCTCCTGTCGTTACAGATACTCCAAAACTGGAGGTAACTGATACAAATCGGTCATTTTCAACTAGAGGCTTCTGTTCAATGCATAATCTAAGGTGATTAGCGAAGTTTTCCCCTTCCACTAGTGTATAACCAGTTAAAGCGAGTACAAATTCTTCACCGCCATATCTAGCAAATAGCATATGTTCTCCCAGCTCAGCCGTACATATTTGAGCCACATGTACTAGTATTTGATCTCCGGTTTGATGCCCATAAGTGTCGTTCACTTTTTTGAAAAAATCAATATCAAATAGAATAATCGTAAAAGATGACAAAGTATCCTTTACTTTCATTAAGCTTTGCTCACTTTGCTGGAAAAAGGCACGACGATTGTATATTTGCGTAAGCTCATCATAATAGGCTTGATGCTCTAACTTTTGTTGTAATGTATGTAGCTCTGTTATATCCGTAAATATAATTAGTAAGCCAGACCTATTATTTGATTGCTGAAGCATAGAAATACGTATTTGATAAATATAATCAGCTTGATGAATCGTATCATTCAATTTGTTTGATATCGTATCTAATTGAACAGGAAATGATTGGCCCGTTAGCATATACCAAACTTGATCAAATGGCTGCCCAATCGTTGATCGATCCAATTCACTAAACATATTTTTACAAGCTTGATTATATTCAATTAATTGATAGGTATCATTGAGCACAATAACACCATCATTCATATTATTAAAGATCGTTTCTTTCGCAATAGGCATAATTGATAGCATTCGAGAGGAAGTGATAGACCAGAGATACAAAGCAGAAGAAAACCAAATAACCATTGGTACCGGATCGATGCCATCGGGTGTCACTCCTATAAATAATAAAAATGCAGACACTACTGGAAGCAACTGACCGCAGATGAGGGCAAATAATTGAGGACGATATACACTAACTGTTTCCTTCCAGCGTGAAAGCAGCAATAAGAACGCAGCAAACATACAGCTAAAAATGTAAATATTATGTACAACAAACCATACCCCATATTTAATCTCACTATATGGAGCTCCAAGCACCGAATGGATATCATATATTCTATATAACATATGATGGGATTCATTTGTTACATTGATGAGTAAAGTGAGACAAGGCATTATAAGTAAAGCGATTATTCTTTTTCTCGTTAATTTATAACCCAAATATTGCATGACAAATAATAATCCTAACGGAGGGAAAAATGGCATCCCTGTATACTGTACAATATTCCAAAATCTAAGTTGTTCTAACGAAGTCGATGTTAAGCTAAAGGCATAACCAAAGCAATAAATCATTGAAGTAAATGTATTCCACATGAACAAATTAGCTATATTAGTATAATGATGTCTCCTCAAATAAGTATAGACAAGTATAGACAAATTCAGTACAGCCGAAGTACAAACTAATGTTATATATGCCGCTAGCTTCGAATCCAATAGTTATACCCTCTTTCATATATGTGAATATAATGTTAACATGATTAGCTTAAATTGTTAATGAATTACTTGAACCATGTACAGGATGTAAATAGTTTCAACACCTATACATATATAGAAGCAAAAAAACTTTAGTCAAGCCCACAACTAGTCCGCATATTTGTACGAGTCCCCACATAAATATCTATCAATCAGCAAAAAACAAATTGTGAAGAGGGGATGATTACATGCGTCGCATGACATGGACCGCGGCTATTGTATTAAGTATCGTATTATTATTGGCTGCTTGCGGGAAAAAGGATGCCGAGTCCGTGGTGAAGGATCTCGACAAGTTAATGAACACGATGGAAAGTTATCAAGGCAGTGGAACAATGACGCTACATTCGGGAGAGCAACCGCAAACGTATGATGTAGAAGTAACGTATCAACAACCACATAACTACCGAATTAAACTAACGAATGAGCAAAAAAATGTGACACAGATTATTTTGAAAAACGATGATGGTGTTTTTGTACTAACACCTAAGCTGAATAAAGTATTTCGTTTCCAGAGTGATTGGCCACAAAATCAAGGGCAAGTTTACTTGTACCAAACGTTGCTACAAAGTATTGTAGTGGACGGTTCACGTCAATTTGAAACAAGTGACAAAGAGTACGTATTTGATGTGATGGCTAATTATAACAATGGCACATTTTCTCGTCAGAAAATTTGGTTGAATAAAGACGATTACAGACCACTTCAAGTAGAAGTGAGTGATACGAATGCTAAAGTAATGGTTGATGTGAAATTTACAGCTTTCGAATTTGATGCCAAGCTTGATCCAGCTATGTTCGATACTGATGCGAATATGAAGGAAGGTCCAGTAACGGGCAGTGCCGATCCGACAACGGCTACGCCAGAAATGACGGATCAGCAAGCGGAAGAGGCGAATAATCAAGCGACAGAATCTGCTGCGGAGCAAACAGAAGAGCAGCAAACAGAGCAAACGAAAGAAGAGGCTACAGAAGAAACAACAGAGCAAGTAAAGGAAGAGGAAGCCGAGCAATCCGATGATAAATCACGTGATGCTGAGCAATCTTCCGAAGAACCAAGTGCTATGGAAACTCCAGAGCAATCCGATGATCAGATCGTAGCGGGACAATTCGTTGCTATGGGACCTTCTTATATGCCTGGTGATGTAGTCATGGGTGAAACAGTGGATATTGTGTTTGGCGGAAATCCGGGTATGATGACTCGCTATGAAGGTAGCTATAATTACACTTTAATTCAAACGCAACCAAAGGATGTCGCTGCATCATTAGTACCTGGAATTATTCATGATCTTGGATTTACTATTGCTGAAATGACAGTAGGCGAGGATAGTTTAAAAACGTTAACTTGGACATATGAAGGGCAACAATTTAGATTAACAAGTGCCGATTTGCCAGATACTGAGATGACTAAAATTGCACAATCTGTCCAAGGAAAAATGGAAAAATAAAAGTTGTTAATTTTGGAAAGACGTATCTCATATAAATTCCAATCATTTCATTGACAGTAACTTGCGTAGCGTATACGATTGATTTCATATGTGTTGCTCGGAGCAGGTCGTCAGATGAAAGGTGGGAGTGAAAGTGGATACGTTTTTCCGCCCTACTACAGTGGAAATTAGTTTGGACGCATTAGAGCATAATGTGCAAGCGATGCGAGCTGCATTGCCTACTGCAACTAAGATGTTAGCATCAGTAAAAGCGAATGCATATGGACACGGTGTCGTACAAGTTGCTAAACAATTGGAGCTATTAGCTGTAGATTATATGGGAGTAGCATTTTTAGATGAAGCATTACAGTTAAGACGGGCAGGCATCAAAACACCAATTCTCGTACTAGGGTATGTACCAGTGGATGGTTTATTAGAAGCAAGAGATCATAGCATTACCATTAGTTTATTCCGTGAGGATGTGAGGCAAGCAGCTGCACAGTTGCCTGATCATCCTGACGGATTAAAGTTACAAGTGCATATTAAAGTCGATACTGGCATGGGGCGTTTGGGAGTTATAGGTTATGAGGAGACGCTATCTTTTATCGAACAATGTATGAAAACGCCACAACTAATAGTAGAAGGCGTATTTACTCATTATGCTAATGCGGATACGGCAGATAAGACGCACACACAAGGGCAATATGCTTTGTTTAAGCAAATAGCTGATGCCATATCGGCTCGTAGTTGGGAGATACCTTACGTACATGCTGACAATAGTGCTGCAGGTATGGAATGCACGTCAGCTGCTGGTAATATGGTACGTTTTGGTATTGGGATGTATGGTTTATATCCATCTGTCGAAGTGAATCGTCAGCATATTGTATTGAAGCCAGTTTTATCCCTTAAATCAGAAATTGTCTTTGTGAAGAGAGCTCCTGAAAATTGGGGAATTAGTTACGGATCGAAATATGTGACAACCGATGCTGAATGGATAGGTACATTGCCGATCGGTTATGCAGATGGTTACAGTAGAATGTTAAGTGGGCAAGCGGAAGTTTTAGTGCGTGGTATACGAACGAAAGTATTGGGTAATATTTGTATGGACCAGTGTATGATTGCATTAGACCCTATACTAGCAGCTACAAATAACGAGCCGATGAAGCATGGTGAAGAAGTAGTATTAATCGGTGAGCAAGGAAGAGAACGAATTACAGCAGACGAATTAGCTGACAAATTAGGCACAATTCACTATGAAGTTGTTTGTATGTTAGCGGCAAGAGTACCGAGAATTTATCGACATAATGGAAAGATAACTGCTATAGTTAATCCAGTAAGTTAGTAAATTCGACATGCCATATAAAATAAATATAATTATTTGCAAATTGGAAAAGGTTTTTAGCGATTGATCTCGAATAATAGTTACGTGATGATCTAACTAGATACGATAGAATGTTTCTTGCAGCATAAGTGATATACGTTGCTCATAGATATATTTAAGTATAGGTAAGCCATAATTAAGCAATAATGTATAATGTGGCTATGGAAAAGTCTTGGAGGTGCAGATTAGGTGGCCAATTTGCAGAATACAAAGAGGATAATGATTAGTCTTCCTGATCACTTGTTGGAGGAGGTTGACGGTATCGTAGCCAAGGAGAATTCAAATCGTAGCGAATTTATCCGTCAAGCGATGAAGTTATATTTGGTTGAGCGAAAAAAACGTCAAATTCGTGAATCCATGCAACGTGGATATATGGAAATGGCTAAAATTAACCTGAATATGGCCTCAGAGGCTTTTTTGGCGGAGGATGAAGCCGACCTTACTTTAGGTCGTCTTGTAAGCGGGGTGTAAAGTTTGATCGTAAAGCGCGGAGATGTGTTTTTTGCTGATTTATCACCAGTAGTAGGTTCCGAGCAAGGAGGCGTGAGACCTGTACTTGTTATTCAGAATGATATTGGAAATCGCTTTAGCCCAACAGTTATTGTGGCTGCAATTACAGCCCAAATTCAAAAAGCTAAGCTGCCTACACATGTCGAGATGAGTGCATCGACACATGGATTTGATCGGGATTCTGTTGTGCTGCTGGAACAAATCAGAACGATAGATAAACAACGCCTTACCGACAAAATCACTCATTTGGACGACGAAACGATGCGGAAAGTAGACGATGCTTTGCATATTAGCGTTGGTTTAATTGATTTCTAAAAAAATGATGGACAACATGAACAACTATTTGGTATTATTTACGTATTGGTTGTTGAATTATATAGAGCATACAAGCGAGGAACGCTTTCAGTTTACCGGATAACGGTAAATTGGGCGTTCTTTTTTTTGTTGCAAAGGAGTGAAGTTTTGAGTAAAAGGAAAAGTTTGCTTATTAGTGTAGTTGCAGTAATCATTTCCGGTTTACTAGTTTTTGGGTTGTATCAGTTGCAGCATAGTCAGTTGATGGAACAAGAAACGGTGGACGTAGTTGTACCAAAATATTTTCTGGCAGCGGGTACTATGATTAGTGAAGAAAATATCGTCGTCAAGTCGTTGCCAAGATCAGTAGTAACGGAAGAAATGGTCGTTAGTAGGTCAGAGATTATAGGGATGGAGGCGATTGCACCACTTGGAGAGAACGAACCTATTTTACATTGGAGGTTAAATTACCATCACTTGCAGCCACGTTATGAGGAGGCGACGTTTCAAATTCCGAAGGAATACGTATTGTCTATTTCTAATGGAATAAGAGCTGGTGACAAAGTCGTTGTCTACTTATCTTCGGCGGATAAGCCGTCAGAGCGGTTATTTCCTCAATCGATTGTAGTTGCTTCAGTTAAAAGCTCTAGTAATACGGAAGTAGACAACTTACAGCAATCACATTTATTATCTTTGGCTGAAGGAAATCAAGAACAAATGTATGTCGCTAGAAGAGATGCCAATGCGATGATTGAATATTTGAATCTGAATTTAACGGAACAGCAGTGGTTGGAAATAGATGAGTTGTGTAAAGCAGGAACTGCTAAGTTAGTTGTGGCGTATAGCCCGGAATCATATGAACAGCAACAAGTAGTAGGTGCAAAGTAACTAGTAAAGGGGGTGAAATTGTGCAACATACTGTAAGCCATTCATCGGGAGCTTTAATCGCATTTATAGGTTCGACACCTAATATTGGAACGACGATTACCGCTGTTGCTACTGCTGTTCGCATTGCTGAACGAAGTCAGAAGCAAATAGGCTATCTTTGTCTTAATTTGAAAAGTTCAAAATTGCACCGCTACATCGGGGTAGATCAACCAATCGCTACATTAGACCAGCTACAAGCCGATTTGCGCGCGTTTAGTTTAAGTAAAAGTAAGTTGCAACAAGCGATGTATTCGCCCAAACAATTGCCTAAACTATCTATTTTATTCGGAAATTTATCAAGAGAGCAGGCTGAGTTTTATTGGCCGGAACATATTGAACATTTAATTCGTGTGGCGCAGCAATTGTATGCTGTAATAATTGTAGATGTTAGTGCGTACTGGGATAATGCAGCAACGATAACTGCTATGCGTTTGGCGGATACGAGGGTCATGATTACAAGTGTTGCATTGTCACATTTTCAGGAAGATCGCAATAAGTGGACGAATGAAGTCGCCCCATTATTTCAACTGTCCGAAGTTGCTTTCGAATATGTTACGACACATTATCCGTGGAAAAATGGAGGGTTTACGATGAATCAAGTGCAAAAGCAATTACAATTAAAAACATGGGATCAAATGAAAGTTTCAGAATCATTGTTGGCAAAGTTGGATCAAGGAACATATGTACACTGGCTTGTGTCGGATCGATCAGGGCAGCAATTGATGAATCAAGGAGCAGCTACTATTATGAAACGACATCAGATTCCGGTAGCATTGCAATGGAAAAAGGAGCAACCATGGTTTCGCAAGTTAACGATGTATAGGAGGAATGGAGCAAGGACATTATGAACAAAACGGATCGTTTTTCACCGACTAATTATGCTGTTTCATTAGAAAGAACGCAGGAAAGTAACGAATCAAACCCATTGTATATGCAGTCCATTCAAGGGGAAGAACAGTTTCAGCAACTGGCAGAAGAAGTGAGAACATTTTTAAGTGCTCCTCGAGGCTTATCAGAGGAAGAACGAAGGAACTATGGTGAAGTGTTAAATAAAGCAGTACTAGGTTATCCACAACAGCGAAAACAGATTATGTCTATTATCGAAGAACGATTAATCCGATTACGGCTATTTACGATGAGTAATATGGAATTGCCTTATCATTCTTTAGCAGAAGCATTATTCGCAGAAGTAGTAGGCTTGAATGTGTTAGAGCTTATTTTAGCACAAAAAAATCAATTAGAAGAAATACAAGTAGTCGGCACTAAAATATATGAAGTACGTAACGGTGAAACGTCTCTATCCGCCTATTCCTTTGCATCGATTGCTGACGTAGAACGCATCCAACAAAACTTAGTACTATACAACAATGATCGTATCAATCCACGTAAACGTTGGGCAGAAGTCATGCTACAGGATGGATCACGAGTGACGATGACTGGATTTGGCTTCACTTCCCAACCGACATTGACGATAAGGTTTTATACGATTACTACATTTACATTAGATGAGCTGGCGACAACGATGTACAGTACGATGAATAAACGGATGATCGACATGCTGCGAATGGTATTACAAGCAAGATTTAATCTAGTTATTATTGGGGCGACGAATTCGGGAAAGACACATTTGATGAAATCACTTATAGCCGAAATTCCAAGTGAAGAGAGGATCGTAACGATAGAAGGACGTTATGAGATGATGATTAGTCGTGATTTTCCAGACAAAAATATTGTGGAGTATGAAGCAACGGAAGATGATGAGATGCATCAGGCAGAGCAAGCTTTCAAATTAGCGTTACGACAGTCTCCTAAACGAATTATTCACGCGGAAATACGAGATAGCGATGCCAATATATACGTTAGAGCGTGTACGCGAGGTCATGCCGGCAGTATGACGACTGTTCATGCTAATCGGTTAGAAGATGTGCCGGAAGCAATTGCTGACATGTGTATGTTGGATGGGAGAGCAATGAATCCTGGACGATTGGTGAAGAGAATTACACAATATGTTACACAAATTGGTATTGAAATGCGGTACTGGCAAGGTAGACGAATTATTGCACGAATAGGTGAATTTGTTTGGCGAGATGGTGAAACTTCTATTCGGGATTGGGTGCAATTTGATTATACCCAGCACCGTTGGAAGTTCCCTTACTCCCCTTCTATACAAGCTCAAGTTATAATAGCGGAGCAGTTAGGACATGAAGTAGCTAAACAATATGCTTCTAGTCGTGAGGTAGGTGAATAAATAGATGAGTACAGTCTCGTTTGTCGCTTATATATTATTATTGTTTAGTTTACAGTATTTGCTTTGGTATCATTTGTTGTCGATGTGGCAGCAAGAGAGGACATTGCAGCATCGCTTAAAATCAGATGTTTGGAAGCGTTATCAGAAGGGTGCTGAACCAGCTAAATCATTGTCATCCGCACAACAATCTCATTTTAAAAAGATAAAAAAGAACGCCGATGTAACTTTGAAAATAAAACAACATATAGCGGAATTGCTAGAAATATTACGAATACCGATGACGATTGTAACTTTTGGATGGATGACGTTTTTTTTCTTATTAGCTGGTACAATGATTGGCGGATTTTTCTTTCAATCGACGAAAGGAACTTTATTGTTTGGAGTAGTTATCGGATTGACACCTTATTTAATTATTCGTTCGATGCTTGTGCAGCGAAGGCTACAAACACAGCTAGATTTTTTGCCGGCAGTTGAACTGTTTTATCAATGTTATCTTGTAACAGGTGAGCGACAAGTGAAAGTTGCCTTACAACGTGTAATTGAAGAAAAACGTTTAATTGGACCGATGCAGTCTGTTTATGAGCAGTTGTATCGTAATTTATCTATCCGCAATGATGATGAAACAAGTTTACGATTATTTGCTAGTTCATTAGGACACTTATGGGCTGATCACTTCGTCACTATATTACAAGTAGCGATGCAAGAAGGAGTGGTAGTTACTGAGTCATTGCAGCAGCTTCTAGTTGATATGCGCAAAGCAAGACGGGCAAATGAATTGGAGCGCAATCGGTTACTGGAAATCCGAATAGCAAATTTTTCGCCAGTATTATTTTTAATCGTATTTATTGGCGTTAATTTTTATTATAACCGAGCGAACGCGTACTACTATTATTTACTTGATGCACAAGGGCGAGACACGTTGTTAAATGCACTTATATTAATCTTTTTATCTTTCATAATGGGACTGTGGTTATCCCGTAAAAAGTTATAGGAGTTAAACAATGATCAATCAAATGAGCAAATTAATTTATTATAGTTCTTGGTTGCTACAGTGTGTTGTTATTGCAATAACGATTTATGGAGTTGCTTGGCTCATTACTAATTCGAAGCGAAAACGCTGGCCACATCTAGCAAAAGTGAAATGGAAAATGACAGCTGCACCACCGATATTAATGAAATTTTTATATATTCTGCAACGAAGTCAACCTTATTTGGATCGGGAATTTTTTTTGAAGAGCAGTGGATTCTCAGTTGATTCCAGTTGGTATTTTGTTGCAAAGCGGTTGCTAATAGGTGGTTGTAGTGTAATAGCTATTCTCGCTATAGTTTGGGAGAAATTAGGGTGGCATTGGTCGCTATCTGTATCGTCTATACTTGTAGTTTCTGGTTTGTCAGCTGTCATAGTTATGCTTATGTTTGACCATATTTGGCTCCGTTCATTAGGGCATAT
Source organism: Paenibacillus yanchengensis (assembly GCF_042684845.1). Classification (NCBI taxonomy): domain Bacteria; kingdom Bacillati; phylum Bacillota; class Bacilli; order Caryophanales; family Paenibacillaceae; genus Paenibacillus; species Paenibacillus yanchengensis. The sequence continues at coordinate 30,104 of NZ_JBHUMH010000022.1, forward strand.
GCGCTCATTAAAAATAACAACAGAAATATATATCGTCAGTAATCACCTGTACTATTTGGCTGAATCGCAGCTGCATATTCATACGAAGCTTACTCGTTGCTTACCTTTTACGCAAGTGATTAAACAGGATTTGGAGCGATTGTTAGCAGATTGGTATCATCATCCTGGACAAGCGTTGCAACAATTCAAAGCACGATTAGCAACTGACGATGCTATGAATTTTGTGGAGACGATAGATGCACTTCGGATGCATGAAAGTAGTCATTATTATGAATTGCTCAAACAAAGAATTAATGATTATAAAGATAAAATAGAGCTAGCGAAGGAAAGTCGTAAAGAGACGACATCATATGTTTTGTTTGTTATTGCAGGTATCCCTATTTTGTATACGTTCCAAGTGTTTATTTATCCATGGGTACAAGAAGGGCAGAAACTATTTATGAATTTACAATAATCCGAATGGGAGTTGTTTAAACGATGCGAAATATATTAATTACTGTGATGATGCTACTTGTGGTGGTCGTATTATTTAACAATATTATTTCTAAAGATGCTACTGGCACGAGAAGTCAAGTGGAACGGCAAGGTACTGCGGCTAACAAGTATATCGAATCTTTGCTTCCATAGATCGTGGTTGCTAACGTTTGAGTGCGGAGTGCAGGGTATCGCGCATAAAATTAGTTTTTGAAGAAGGTGTTAATATGCGATCTATTTTAATATCGGTCATGTTAATTATGGTAGCATTGCTTATTTATAATAGTGTAGCTGGAGGAGATGGAGGAATGAAAAAACAATTAAAGCGTTCGGGAGAATCAATGTCGGAACATATAAGTAAGATAAGCCCATGAAACAAATATTAATATTTGTGTTGTTTTCGGCTATGTTATGCTGGGTTATGTTTTCGCCTATTTATAAACACGTTGCTATTGCGAGACAAGCTGCTTTGCAACAAGAAGTCGATTATTTGTTGGAGGTTGGTGCAAGTGGTACTTATGGATACATTGATGCTAGGATGCAACGCGAATCGCGGGCAAGACTTGAAAAATTTGGTTTGCAGTCGCAACTACTTCAGTACGAATTATTTTCTACGAGCGGGAGTGATCCTAGCAATGCAGGGCAGCCTTTGTCTCGAGGAACTGGTATTGCACTGACGATTAGTTATCCTTACGAAAACTTATTTACTATTGACAGATTGATCGGTATAACGTCTATTCATCCTAACGAGCGAATGCGAGCATTTGGGATGAAAATGAGCGAATATATGAAATAAGATAGGTTGGGAGAAAGATGTATAAGCTCGTTTTAATTATCGCAATGATGTCTGTATGGATAACGGCGCATTCAATCCAAATAGAGCAGGAAATGGCGTTAAAAACAGTATATTTAGCTAAGCAGGCAATTAATCGTGCGGCTCATGCGGCAGCACAACAATTAGATTCAAGTGCATTAAGTGAAGGTGAACTGCGAATCGATGAGGAGCAAGCAAAAGAAGTAGCGATGTTATATTTGCAACGAAATTTACACTTAAATAGTCAAGGAGAACCCCTACCTGCATCATTTTTACAAAATCCGGTTAAGCTGTTAGTATTCGATATTGTGAATGCAGAGCAATCTTTTCCTTACCATTATGTCAATACAGCATATCAATATGAAGTATGGTTAGAGCGACCAGCTGTTATCATTATAGGGAATATTATTTATCCGCAAATGTTCCGTACTATATCATCTATTGATTGGACATTAAAAGGTACAGCGCAAATGACCTATTTCAATGATTGACTAATGAAGTGAAAATTGTTGTAATAGAAAGAGATTGCAAATTGATTCACAAATAAAGGAGTATCATGGTATGTTACGAACGTTATCGAAAAAGCTTCATCCGGATTATTTTAAAGTGTATCGGATATCTAATGCAATACTGCATGGTATATTGGGAATAGTTTTAATTACTTATTTTGTTTTTGTCCAAGTGGAAGATTGGAGTCATATTCCATTGTTAATTGCGACACCTCTATGGTTAGTTTCTTTTCTATATTTCGGCTTGGTTACACCAGCTATTATGGAAAAAGTATTTCGCTATGAACTGTTTGATGATGAATTAGAAATTAAATCAGGTGTTATATTTTTGAAAAATGTACTCGTTCCTATGGTTCGTGTGCAGCACGTAGAAATTAGTAGCGGACCATTAATGCGTAAACATGATCTGGCAAGTGTGGAAGTAGTAACTGCTGCGACCACTCACAAAATTGTTGGTTTGAAGCTGCTAGAAGCAGAAATGTTGAAACGGCGGATTGGTCAGTTAGCGCGGGTGAGCGAAGATGAAAATTGATGAACAACAGAAGCTACACAAATTATATATTGTAGACCAATCGATCTCGCTTATTAAGGTGTTCTGGCCTTTATTTTTAATTATTGTTGTGAAAGAAGGGGTGAATAGCAGCGCTTTTTTATGGATGATTGGCGGAAGCATAGCAATTTTTTTACTTGGATTATTATTTTCTTATATCGGATGGAAGAGATTTAGTTTCACATTGATGTCGGATCGAATTATGATTCATAGTGGCGTGTTTTTTCGTGAAGAAAAAACGATTTATTATGGTCGAATACATTCCGTTAATGTGCAACAAAAACTGCTCCATCGTTTATTTGGTATTGCCCAGGTAATGATCGAAACGCCAGGAGGTAAAGAAAAAAGTGATGGCGTTTTATCTGCACTGTCGTTGTCCTATGCTAATGAACTTGCAGTTATGCTCCGTAATCGGAAAATGGATGCGCAGCAATCTAGAGAAGCGGATGCAGATCATGTACAAATGGAACAACAGGCACAAGAAATAGTTGCATCCGCAGCAATTGACAGTTCGACTACGAGCGAAGAACAGTTAAATCCAAAAGTAAATATTAATTTGAAAACGAGTGAACTATTGAAAGCAGCTGCGACGTCTTTAAACTTTGGGTTAGCGATTGCCTTTATTGCTGGTCTATATTCGTTCGGAAGTCAGTTTCTGGACGTTTTATTGCCTGAAAGTTTTATTGAAGATACGTTAAATCCGCAATATTTATTGCGAGCTGGTTTGATAGTCATAACGTTACTAGTTTTAGCGGTTATTGCTGTAGTCTGGTTATTGTCCTTACTGCTATATGTGATCAAATATAGTGGCTTTACTATGAAAGAACAACAGGATCAGTTGTTGATATCGTATGGCTTATTTGAGAAAAAAACGTTTGTTATTGATCCGGCTAAAGTGCAGGCAGTACTTGTACGACAAAGCTGGTTAAGAAAGCCGTTTGGCTACGTGGAGATCGGAATACAAGTTGTGAGTGCGGAAGAGAAAGAAAATTTAGTGTTACATCCGTTTATTGCGCTCCAAGATGTAAATGGGATATTACAGCAGATATTACCAAAGTTCATTGTGCCGGAGAAAGAAAAGATAGTTTCAGCACCGAAGCGAGCATTTCTTTATTATTGGAGAACCCCGCTTATTATAGCTTTACTACTTACGAGTGCCTTATTTTTCTTTTTCGAAGGTTATGCGCTATGGTCTTTAGGTTTAGTACCATTAATTTGGCTCGTCATGCGAGCAAGTTATAAGGCGGCAGGTGTATTGTTGGAGAAAAATCAATTGACGCTACGGTTTGGCGCATTAACGAAAACGATTTGTTTGATCCATCGACCGCAAATTGTATCATTAAGTATAACCCGCACTAGAGGTCAACGACGCAAACAACTACTCACTATCTCTGCACATGCATTAGGTAGTCTTATTCCTTACAAAGTAAAATGTTTGGATGAACAACATATTTTACCGGTGTGGATGTGGTACAGACGCAACAAATAATTTGCAGCTAAACAGAAATGGGTCTGTCTACTCAGTCCTAAACGAAAAAAACTGGATGGGAAAATATATTTATTATTCCATCCAGTTGCTTGATATAATCTTCAAAAAGCCAAATTTATATGTTTTCTCGTACAAACCCTCCGTTACTAGCCCCTTCGCATGACCTTTTATACGTTTTCTCGTACAAACCCTTCGTTACTAGCTCCTTCGCATGATCGTTTATACGTTTTCTCGTACAAATCCTCCGTATCTACCCCTTTGCCATGTTCGTTTATACGTTTTCTCGTACAAATCCTCCGTATCTAGCCCCTTGCCATGTTCGTTTATACGTTTTTTCAAACAAAACCCCCGTTTCTATTTCCTTCTCATGTTTGTCTACATGTTTTTTTCTAACTAACACTACGTTACAAGCCTGTCGTTTGTTTTTCAATGACTTCGTATTATTAAGGTCAACTAGGAATTTTTGGACAGCGCCTTTCTGTTTTTTGCGTTCTTTAAAATATTTATTTTATCAAACGAACGAAATAGGGAAGCTATACGTCTTATTAATAATGTAGGCTTTAACGATGATAGCGTGAAGGGAGAATTGCTGTCTCATGTTGGAAGAACAAGAGCTTATCTATCATGCAAAACAAGGAGATAGCAATTGTTTAGCTAAGTTGCTACAAGCCAATTATGATTTTGTGTATCACTACGTATTGAAAGTAACTTTAAATAAGCAACGTACAGAAGATTTGGTACAAGATACGATGGTGATCGCTATTGAGAAAATAGCTACTTTTCAAGAAAAAAGTAAGTTTTCTACGTGGCTTATGACGATAGCTTCTAGATTGCTAATTGATCGATCAAGACGGGCGAAGTTAGAACGATTATGGTTGCATACAAAGAAACAACAGTTGATGCATCATGATGATCGGCAACAAATGGAACAACCTCTAGCATGGATGCCGGCATGGCAAGCAGCAGCGGAGCTGCCTGAAAAATATCGAATGGTTATTATATTGAAATATTATTATCAATTTACGCAAACAGAGATAGCATCGCTATTGCAGATTGCAGAAGGAACCGTCAAATCACGGATTAATAAAGCGCTGACCTTACTTAGAAAGGAGTATGCTTTACATGAAAAGTGAAAACAAACAAGAGGAACAAGATAAACAGATGATGAAACGATTGGTCGCTGATTTCACACTATTTGAAGCAGAGCAGCGGCTCGAGCAAAAGCAGGTGAGTCAGGAGCAATTTTTATATTTCGTAGAAGAAAACAAACGACTATCGAAGATTCGCTTGCGCAAGGAGCTGTTGCTATTGTGGGTTATAGCTGTACCTTTAATTATCGTTATGTTCACTTTATTGCTATTGCAGCCTACTTTATTTTTTGGATTACAAGTGATTATCTTTATTGTGATGATTACTTACTTTGGATTAAAGCGAGAGTTTGTCAGTAGACGAGGCGAGGAAGGTGTATAACTGTGGATAAATTACAGGCTATTCCGGTGTGGCTACTTATATTGCTTGCTGTTTTACTTTTAGCTCAGTCCACTTGGTTATTTTTAGATGCTCGCAAGCGAACCCGTTTTTATTGGATATGGGCGTTATGGGGATTAACGCAAATTCCAACACCTTCCTTTGTTTATATTGTTTTTTTTCGATTAAGGTTGTGGCAGAAGTTGTTCCATAGAGCGAATAAGTAAAGGGGGAGTTAAATGTCTACTCGAATAGAGCTTTCGGAATATATGCCGCTGTTGCTACCAATTATAGTTATTTATTTGATACTGGTAATAATTGCTCTTATCGTTTGGAAAAGAACTACTACGATGTTAGGGAATAAATGGTTTTGGCTCATAATAATTATTTTTGTAAGTATGATCGGTCCGATATTGTTTTTAACGATTGGGCGTAGAGAAGAGGGACGTTGATGTTACAAGTAGAACAGCTTGATAAACAGTTTGGGCGTATAAAAGTAATAGATAATATTAGTTTTTCAGTTCCTGCGGGACGATGTGTAGCGATGCTAGGTCCGAATGGAGCGGGGAAAACGACGACACTGCGGATTATTAGTGGATTGTTGCAAGCGACGAGCGGTCAAGTTACTTTGGGAGGCATTGCATATAGTCCGAAAAATGCTGATCAATATAAACAGCGGATGGGGTATTTGCCACAAAACCCACAGTTTTTTTCATGGATGAGCGGATTAGAATTTTTAGTGTTCGCTGGAAAGTTACATGGGTTGTCAGCATCAATAGCTAAGAAAAAAGCGGAACAGTTAATGGAGCAGGTAGGTCTTCAGTTAGCAACTAAAAAGCGAATTGGCAGTTATTCAGGTGGGATGAAACAGCGATTAGGAATTGCTCAAGCTTTCATTCATGAACCGGATTTGTTAATAATGGATGAGCCTGTATCCGCACTTGATCCGATAGGACGTAATGAAATAATGGCGATGCTACAACAGTTAAAAAGAAAGACTACGATTTTATTTTCGACCCATGTGTTACATGATGCGGAACAATTATGCGACGATATTATTATTGTGAAGGAAGGTAAAATTGCTTTGCAGGGAGAGCTAGCTTCATTGAAAGAAAAGTATGATGAACCGCTCGTCCGAATGACCTTTTCTATAGCAACTGATCATGATAAGGGGAAAGTAAAGCAACTACAACGGAAATTGGTAACTGCCGTTCAACCTCATTCAAAGGAATTGATGTTTGTAGATTGTAATCTGGAAACAGAAACTTTAAGTTGCAAAATGACGGATGAAGTTATAGGAAAGCAAATGTTGTGGGAGCTACTAGCGTCAGATACTTATCCCGTGACCGACTTACAATTTACTTCTACTAACTTGGAAAAATTGTTTATGAAAGTGGTGACTGCATGATGGATACTTCTACTATAAAAAGTACAAATAAACAAAATGCTGTCGTGCCAACGACATCTGCGACCTACCGTTTTTTCACACTGATGATGAAAGAAATGATCGAATTTATTCGCAATTATAAAATGATATGGGTACCGCTAGCATTTATTGCTTATGGAATAATGCAACCAGTAGTAACTTACTATTTACCATTTATTTTGGATCATGCCGGTAATTTACCTGCTGGGACAGTTATAGAAATCCCTACACCGGCAGCAGCAGAAGTGCTGGCTTCCACTTTACAACAATATGGTATATTTGCTGTTATTATTATCGTCTTAATTACAATGGGAGCTATTTCGCAGGAACGAGTAAGTGGTATTGCTTCAATTATATTGGCGAAACCTATTTCGATTACAACGTATGTGATGTCAAAATGGGTTGCTTACGTATTGCTTGCATGGAGTTCTTTTTTGATCGGAATTAGTATAACTGGCTATTATACCCGGTTATTGTTTGCTCCTTTTGATTTGTCATTATTTTGGAGTAGTGTAGCGCTATATAGTTTGTGGATCGTATTCATAGTTAGTGTAACACTTGTTTTTAGTAGCATATTACGCAGTAGTATAGCAGCAGCAGCTGCAACGTTAGTTTTGCTTGGTGGGCTTACTCTATTATCATCTTTACCGCTGCAATACTTGCACTACATTCCTAGTCGGTTACCAACGATTGCTGCGCAAATGCTGATCGGCGATGCTGTAGACTCGCGGCAACTTCTAATAATAGTAGTTATTACACTGCTAGTGTTAGTTGGCTTGATCCGTTTTGCTATTGTTAAGTTGAGAAAGAGCGCTGCTTTGGATTAATAAAGAGCTGTCGGTAGCTTGCAGGCGTTTCTCCAGTTAATTTTTTGAAAGTGCGGTGAAAGTGGGTGGTACTTTCGAATCCGCAATCATAAGCGATATCCGCTATATTTTGATCCGAATGTTGTAATATTTCTTTTGCTCGGATAATTCGCTTCGCAGTAACATATTCTGTAATATTCATGCCGGTTAGTTTTTTAAAAGAACGAGATAAATGAGCGGTAGATACGTTTGCCATGGTAGCAAGCTCTGTTAAACGTAATAAAGGAGCGTTTTGTAATTGCTCGTCAATCGTTTGTAAAATGAATTTCATCCAGTCTGGGACGGGCAAAACGTCGGGTGAAATAGAAGTCGATGTAGTGAAGCCACTTAAACGACTAAAAAATAGTAATAGCCGGTGGACTTCGAGCTGAACAGCTTGACGGTAACCGGCTTTTTGCTCTGTTAATTCACGTTGGATGAGATCGAACGATTGACTCACTACCGCTTGTTCATCTGATTGCAGTGCATGCCGGTAAGCTTTGTATCGTTTGGCAAGCTCGAATGCTCGCAAATAAGTGTAGGCATCACCTAGTGGAGCACTATAAGTAAATGCGGCGTTGAAAAATAGAGCCGTTGCTGTTTTCGGGTTGTCTGATTCAGGAAAAGAATAATGAATGGTGTTGGCAGGAATAAGAAATAAGTCGCCTGGTCCAGCATCAAAATAAGATTGATCAATAAAAAATGTACCGTGCCCACTATATACGTAGGCGATCTCATACCAGTCGTGCCAGTGGTTAGGTAATTCGCTTTGAGCTGTTTTGGTATCTTTGTATTCAAATTCAAATGGGAAAGGCGCTTGATTATCAAATGTTCTACGATATAAATTCATTTATTAGCGCTCCCTTGTCGAATGTTTATTTTAATATACGATGAAATAAGTAATGATTGTCTATTAAGTGTAACAAATATCAAAAAAGAGTACAAATAAGATGTTTTAGACTATTTATGTGCTCTCAATGTTCTTTTATAATCAAGATAACAACGTTTAATTTTGTAAGGGGGAAGAAGTAATGAGTACCATTCATCTGCGCAAGGATAAGTGGACGGAGCAACAAAAACAGTTACATGAACAGGTTAGCCAATTACCGATTAAAATTTTACAAATTGGAGAAGGCAACTTTTTAAGAGGTTTTTTTGATTGGATGATTTATGAAAGTAGAAAGCAAGGCATATACGATGGAGCTATTGCGGTAACACAGCCGCGCCTACACGGGAAGCCCAAAATTGAAGCGCTTGCGAAGCAAGAAGGAGCATATACGCTCGTTACTCGAGGCTTGGATCAAGGAAAACAAGTGGAGCAGAAAGAAGTAATTTCTGTGTTTGGTGCTGTTTTTGATCCGTATGAATATTGGGAGCAGTTTCTCGCTTTGGCACGTAACGAATCGTTGCGAATTGTTGTTTCCAATACGACAGAAGCTGGGCTTGTTTATCGAGAAGAGCAGTTGCAAGAAGGGGTCGCGATTCAATCGTTTCCTGGGAAATTAACAAAATTATTATATGAACGATATCAAATATTTAACGGAGCAGCGGATAAAGGGCTTATTTGCTTGCCTTGTGAACTGCTGGAACGTAATGGAGATACTCTGAAAACTTGTGTACTTAAATATAGTGATGACTGGGGTTATCCAGAGGCGTTTAAAACTTGGGTAGTGGAGCATAATCAATTTTTGAATACGTTAGTAGATCGAATTGTGACCGGTTATCCCGATGAAGCACAAGCGAATGCTTGGTTTGAAGAGTGGGGGTATGAAGATACGCAACTTACGACGGCAGAGCCGTATCATTTGTGGGCGATAGAAGCAGATGGTAGTCAGATGGAGAAAATATTGCCGCTACAACAAGCAGGTTTGAATGTGCATTGGGTAGACGATTTGGTACCGTTTCAACTTCGTAAAGTACGTATTTTGAACGGGGCACATACATTAATGACGCCTTTAGCTATTTTGCATGACAAAGAACATGTAAGGGAAACGATGGAAGATGAGCGCATTGGCGCATTTGTTCGTCAAACAGTAGAGCAAGAAATTATACCTGTGATGCCCATGGACAAACAAGCGTTGCAACAATATGCGCAAGATGTATACGAACGGTTTTTGAATCCGTTTATTCGTCATCGTTTAGCTGATATCGCAATGAATAGTTTAAGCAAATTTACTACTCGTCTATTGCCTAACTATTTGTACTATATGGAGCAGCAGCAATCGATTCCTAGTGGATTACTACAAGCTTTTGCTGGATTAATTCGTTATTACAAAGTTTCGCAAGCGGAAGCGGGACAATTCGTTGGTAAAACGCTTAGTGGCGTAACGTATACTGTTCGAGATGATGAAGCATTGCTACAGGAAGTAGCTGCTATATGGAAACAACATGAACAAGCAGGACAATCTTTAGTCGATACAATGACAGAGCTATTAGGCAAAACAAATATTTGGGGTCATCAGTTGGCAGAAAAGTCTCCGGAACTAGCGCAGCAGCTGGCGGATATAATAGAAGAAATGGAGGGAGTAAGTCATGAATAAATGGGTGCGATTAAATGAGAATGATCATGTCATTATTGCATTACAACCTTTTGCGAAAGGTGAGCAGGTGGAACTGGAAGAAGGGCAAGGAACGTTAATCGTGACAGAGGATGTTCCTTCCGGTCATAAAATATTGACGAAGTCAGTGCAAAAAGGCGAGCATATTTTAAAATTTGGTTATTCCATCGGAATTGCAAGTGCTGATCTTGCTCCTGGTTGCTGGATGCATACGCATAATATGGGGACTGGATTGAAAGGATTTATAGATTATACGTACGAGCCGCTCATAGCTGAAGAGAGTAGCCAACGGGATGGAGTTGCATCAGTAACGAATCGGTTTCAAGACCGTACCTTTAATGGCTATGTTCGTCCGAATGGTGAAGTTGGTATACGTAATGAAATTTGGATTATTAACACAGTAGGCTGTATTAATAAAACTTGCGAAATTATCGCTAGACGAGGCGCAACTGAGTTTGCCGATAGAGTAGATGGTGTCTACCATTTTGCTCATCCATTTGGCTGTTCGCAGCTTGGAGATGATTTGACACATACCCAAACCTTATTGGCATCGCTTGTTCATCATTCGAACGCTGGTGGCGTATTAGTTATCGGTCTTGGCTGTGAAAATAATCAAATTGAATTGTTTAAAGAAGCCATTGGGGAACATGATGAACGACGAGTGAAATTTTTGAAATCGCAAGAAGCGGAAGATGAAATAGAAGAAGCAATGGTACTAATGGAACAATTAGTGGAACATGCTGAGCAGACGAAACGTGAGCCTGTACCCGTATCTAAATTAAAGCTAGGATTGAAATGTGGAGGTTCCGATGGTTATTCAGGAATTACAGGTAACCCATTAGTAGGTGCTGTATCTGACCGTTTAATTGGTGCTGGTGGAAGTGCGATTTTAACGGAAGTACCAGAAATGTTTGGTGCAGAAACGATCTTGATGAATCGTGCAGAGGACGAGCAAGTATTTAACAATATTGTGTCGTTAATTAATGATTTCAAACAATACTTTATTCGTCATGAACAAGAAATATATGAAAACCCTTCGCCTGGTAATATAGCAGGCGGGATTACTACATTGGAAGAAAAGTCGCTAGGGTGTACACAAAAGGGTGGTCATTCCATTGTAAAAGATGTTATTCCATATGGCCAGCGCATAACAAAACAAGGGTTAACTTTACTAGAAGCGCCAGGTAATGACCTTGTGTCTGTAACGGCGTTGTCGGCAGCAGGAGCACATATTGTCTTCTTTACAACTGGACGTGGCACACCATTCGGTGGACCTGTACCGACTGTGAAAATATCAACCAATAATGAACTGGCTGCGCGTAAGAAAAACTGGATTGACTTCAATGCAGGCAGATTGCTGACAGATAAAACGATGGAAGAATTGACGGATGATCTTTGGGAGCAAACGATTGCAATTGCATCTGGAGAAACGTTGACGCATAACGAAAGAAATGGGTTTAAAGAAATAGCTATATTTAAAGATGGCGTTATATTGTAAAGCTAAAAATAGGCTATGTAATAAAGGCAGTAGATAAAGGCTCAGTCATTTAGCTCTTTAGCAGAGTTAAATGACTGAGCCTGTTGTCTGCGATTCACACAATTGACACAATTGTTAAGATGTAGTAAAAAACAACGCTAATTATACTTGTCTACCGTTGACAGTTGTATAAATATTGCTTATTATGAATGAAGTGTGATAATCATTATCAATGATAATGGTCGATAGGCATAGCAAAATGAATAGCTCTTTTTTTTAATTGTTATATGAGAATGATTATCTCTACAGTTGATAGAATAATGTGAGGTTCGGCAATGAAACTGCGATATTTCGTAATACTACTAATTATATTATCCTTTATTTCTTTATTTATCGGTGTAAAAGATATTACTTTTAGCGGGCTATGGTCCATGTCAGAGGAACAATGGAAAGTAATGACGATTAGCCGTTTGCCACGCTTAATTAGTATTATTATTGCCGGAGTAAGTATGAGTGTAGCTGGTCTAATTATGCAACAATTGAGCCGTAATAAATTCGTATCACCAACAACAGCGGGTACAGATGATTCCGCAAAGCTTGGTATATTAGTATCGCTTATGATTTTTGGTTCTGCATCAACACTTGAGAAAATGTTAATTGCATTTTTATTTGCACTAGTTGGAACGTTTTTATTTATGAAACTGCTAGATCGAATTAAATTTAAAGACGCTATATTTATTCCACTTGTTGGGCTAATGTTTGGAAATGTTATTAATGCAGCAACTACTTTTTTTGCATATAAAAACGATTTAATCCAAAACATATCCGCTTGGCTGCAAGGCAGTTTTTCGCTAGTACTAAGCGGTCGTTATGAACTGATGTATATTAGTATTCCATTATTAATTGTAGCTTTTTTCTATGCGAATAAATTTACGATTGCTGGAATGGGAGAAGAGTTCGCCGTTAATCTAGGGATGAATCATAAATTAGTAGTAAATATTGGGCTTGTTATTGTGGCGCTTGTCTCTGTAGTTGTTATCGTTACGGTTGGAACAATACCTTTTTTGGGGCTAGTTATTCCTAATATTGTAACGTTATATATGGGAGATAATTTGAAGAAGACACTTGCTCATACGGCAGTGCTCGGAGCGCTGTTCGTACTTGTATGTGATGTATTTGGCAGACTTATTATTTATCCGTACGAAGTACCGATTGGACTAACTGTCGGCGTATTCGGAAGTATTATATTTTTGTATCTGCTATTGAGGAGAAGAGCAAATGAAAGTTAAACTAACGCTACTTGGAGTAGCAGTTTTAGCTGTCATCGCCGCATTCTTGTTCATCGATCTGCCAGTGAATTGGGAATACGCGCTCGATCGCAGAGTGAAAAAAATATTAGCTATAGCACTTACAGGTGCTGCTATCGCCTATGCAACATTGATATTCCAAACGATTACTAATAATCGAATATTGACACCGAATATTATCGGTCTAGATTCGATGTATATGTTAATCCAGACGTTTGTTATTTTCGTATTTGGCTCATTAAGTGTAGCCATCACGAATAAATATATTAACTTTGCTATATCGGTTACAGGTATGATTTTATTTGTACTATTTCTGTATCGCCTACTCTTTAAGCGAGAAGGAAAGCACTTATATTTATTATTGTTAATTGGTTTAGTTATGGGAACATTGTTCGGCAGTTTATCTACGTTTATGCAAGTATTGATTGATCCGAACGAGTTTTTAATTGTACAAGGTAAAATGTTCGCCAGTTTTAATAATGTAAAGACAGAATTACTAGTATTATCGTTTGTTGTATTAGGGATAGTTGCTCTATACACTTCCAGATTCACAAAATATTTTGATGTAATGGCGCTTGGCAAAGAGCAAGCTGTAAACTTAGGCGTTCCGTATGACAAAGTAGTTAAAAATATGTTGATCGTTATCGCCATTTTAATTTCTATTTCAACAGCGTTAGTTGGTCCAATTACATTTTTAGGTTTACTAGTAGTTAATCTCGCTTATCAGTTTATGAAAACATATCGACATACGTTCCTCATTCCTGGATCGATGTTACTTAGTATATTAGCTTTAGTTGGCGGTCAGTTTATTGTAGAAAGAGTTTTTGTGTTTGAAACGACGGTTAGCGTCATTATAAACTTTATCGGCGGTGCGTACTTCTTGTACTTACTGCTAAAGGAGAGTCGAGCATGATTGAAGTAAAGGATGTTTGCAAAGCGTACGGTGGTAAGACAGTTGTTGATAACGTATCTCTCACGATTGACAAAGGAAAGATTACTTCGTTCATTGGACCAAACGGCGCTGGAAAAAGTACATTACTATCAATGATGAGTCGGTTAATGACGAAGGACAAAGGGCAAGTATTAATTGATGGAAAAGATATTTCTGCGTGGAAAAGTAATGAACTAGCTCGCAAAATATCTATCCTTAAACAATCTAATCATATTAATATGCGTTTAACTGTACGAGAGTTAGTTAGCTTTGGACGGTTTCCATATTCACAAGGAAAATTGACCAAAGAAGATTGGCAATATGTTGATGAAGCAATTACTTATATGGAATTGCAAGATATGCAGCATAAATATTTAGATCAATTGAGCGGTGGGCAAAACCAACGAGCGTATATTGCGATGGTTATAGCACAAAACACTGATTATATTTTACTAGATGAGCCGCTAAATAACTTGGATATGAAACATTCTGTACAAATTATGAAAGTATTACGCAGACTGGTTGAAGAATTAAATAAAACTATTGTTATCGTTATTCATGATATTAATTTCGCATCGTGCTATTCCGATAAAATCGTAGCGTTAAAAAATGGGCAAATCGTCAAAGATGGTCCGACTAACGATATTATTGAAAGAGATGTGCTAAGTAATATATATGATATGGACATACCGATTCAACAAATCAATGGCAATCGAATCGGAGTCTATTTCACATAAAATTTTTATAATTTATTTAATAGGAGTGGGGAGAAAATGAAGAAAGGTTTTACACTTTCAATTATTATTTTGGCGTTAGCTATGGTGCTTGCAGCATGCGGTGCAAAGGATAATAAAGAGAACAATAGCGGCGCAACGAATAGTCCAGAAACAGAACAAACAGGTGCAGCAACAACGGAACCAACAACGGAGCCATCTGCTCCAGCAGATGCAGGTACTGTAGTTGTAAAACATCAACTAGGTGAAGATACAGTTACTAAAAATCCACAAAAAGTAGTAGTATTTGACTACGGTACACTTGATACACTGGACAAATTGGGTGTAGAAGTAGCAGCAATGCCAAAAGGTAGCTTACCTGAGTATTTGAACAAGTTTGCTGATGATAAATATGTGAATGCAGGTAACCTTAAAGAGCCTGACATGGAAACAATTCATGGGATGAGCCCAGATTTAATTATTATTTCTGGTCGTCAATCAGATTACTATGAAGAGTTCAAAAAAATTGCACCTACCATTTTTATGGGTGTAGATAATAACAATTATATGGAGTCATTCAAATCGAATGTAACTATATTAGCTGATATTTTTGATAAACAAACAGAAGCTGAAGCTGCTTTGGCTGAAATTGATACGAAAATTGCTGGAATTCAAGCAAAAACAAAAGATAGTGATAAAAAAGGATTAATTATTCTATCTAATGAAGGTAACATTAGCGCGTATGGTCCAAAATCTCGTTTTGGTATTATCCATGATGTATTTGGTGTAAAACCAGCTGATGAGACTATTAAAGCTAATGCACAGCATGGCGATTCTGTTACTTTTGAGTTTATTGCTGAGAAAAACCCAGATTATTTGTTCGTTATTGACCGTAATGCGGTAGTAGCTGGTTCTGGAAGTGCGAAAGAAACATTGAACAACGATCTTGTTAAAAACACAACGGCTTTCAAGGAAGACCAAGTTCTTTACTTGAATCCTCAGTTCTGGTACCTATCTGGCGGCGGATTGATTTCTGTAGCTGAAATGGTGAATGAAATTGAAGCTGGACTTAAATAAATAAAATAGTGTTACCAATAGCCTGTTTCCCTCTATGAGGGGAGCAGGTTTTTTGCTTGAGCAACTGCAACGGAATAGATTCGCAATAACGCTAAAGACAGTGATATAATATAGAGTAGTTAATCGTTAATTACTTTATATAAATGTTTAGTTAATTTGTGGAGAAGGGGACGCTTATTATGACTATTTTTCATGAGCTTGATGTAACAAGACAAGGAAAAATGTTATTGCAACAAATAACGGACACCGTATTACCTCCGGCAGCTGTTGCTATATGGGCATTAGGTCAGAATGGTTTTTTATTGAAATGGCAGTCCATAACAATTATGTTTGATCCCTATTTAACTAATTCGATTTATGAAGCAGCAGGAGAGCCATGGTCTCGAGCATATCCATCTCCATTAGCGCCATCACAATGTGCGACGATTGATTATGTCGTTTGTTCCCATCATCATGATGATCATATGGACAAACAAACGATTCAACAGATGGCAGCATACCCGCATACGAAGTTTGTTGTGCCAAAAGCACATGAAAAATTAATCGAGAGCTATGGTGTGGATGTAAGTAGAGTAATTACGATATCACATGGGGAGCAAATAAAGTTAACAGATGGTGTCATGTTGAAAGCGCATAAAGCAATGCACGACCAATTCGAAACGGATGAGCAAGGGGAGCATAAATATTTGTCGTATGTCGTTTCCTTTGGCGATAAATTACAACTATTTCATGCCGGAGATACAGTAGGTTTTAGTACGCTCGCAGAGTGGGCAAAAGCAGATGGTGATATTGATGTTGCCATGCTACCAATTAATGGTCGTGATTTCTCTCGGACGGAACGAGGCATTGTTGGCAATATGAACTATAGAGAAGCGATTGATTTGGGAAGAAGGATGAAAGCTAAATTACTTGTTCCTATGCATGTTGGTATATTTCCTCATAACGATGAAAATCCAGCTTTTTTTGTAGATTACTTATTTCATCAATACCCGATGCAAAGCTTTCATTTGTTCGCTCCAGGTGAACGGTTTATTTATTGGCAATGATAATGAATGTAAAGGAGAATGTCAGATGTCTATCTATGATTTGGAATGTGAAACTATTCAAGGAGAAGTTGTTTCCCTCTCGAAGTATAAGGGCGATGTATTATTAATCGTCAATACGGCTACAGGCTGCGGATTCGCTCCTCAACTAAGAGGGCTAGAGCAGTTACATCAAAAATACGAGCAAGCTGGTTTGCGGGTGCTGGCATTTCCATGTTCGCAGTTTGCAAATCAAGAATTAGACGATAATAGTAAAATAGCGGAAACATGTGAAGTGCAATTTGGCGTTAGCTACCCACTATTTGCTAAAATTGATGTAAAGGGAGACCAGATGCATCCATTATTTCGCAAGTTAACGGAAGAAGCGCCTGGCGTACTTGGATCAAAAGCAATCAAATGGAATTTTACGAAGTTTCTTGTGGATCGTAATGGCAAAGTAGTCGAACGATTTGCGTCGGCGACAGAGCCTGTGCGGCTGGAGCAATCGATCGAAAAATTGCTGTAATAATAGTTTGGATTAGTAGAAATGAATCAACTTTACATACCCACAAGGGGTATGATAGAATAAAGAAATAATACAATACCCTATGGAGGTATCATAGTGATGGCTAAAACCAATGATCCACTTATTCATACAGAGGAATTAGACAGCTGCTGTGACTCATCATCTGAACGAAAAAGCCATCATTCCGAGCAATCAAAACAGAATTTGACGAGGCGCTTAAATCGGATTGAAGGGCAAATTCGCGGTATTAAAGCGATGATAGACAAGGATGTATACTGTGATGACGTTCTAACGCAAATAGCAGCCGCACAGTCGGCTCTGGGTAGTGTTGCTAAGTTATTGTTGGAAGGGCACTTGCGGAGCTGTGTCGTTGAAAGAATTGAAGCTGGTGAGCATGAAGTTATCGATGAACTATTAACAACAGTTAACAGATTAATGAAATAGAATAGGAGGAATGGAGAGCATGAGTCAAGCTGTATTAAATGTTGAAGGAATGAGCTGCAATCATTGTGTTAACGCAGTGGAAGGTGCAGTTGCTGAAGCTGGAGCGAGTGGCAAAGTAGATTTGGCTACTAAGCAAGTGACGATCGATTATAATATCGATCAAGTAACTGTAGAGGCTATCATTGCAGCCATCGAAGAACAAGGATATGATGTCATAAAGTAAGAAAAAGCGTGTTGAATATAAGCAGTATACTCCATCAGCCAACGTTGCATGCAACTTGAATTGTGGCTGTTAAAGTATACTGTTTTTTGTTGTTTCCCAATATCTAGCTTGCTTGGAATTTTTTCTTTAGGAAGTGGGTATGCTGTTTATTGGGAGGGATGTATATGCCAGATTGGCTAGAAGTCATTGTACGAACAGTAATTGCGATAAGTATATTATTTATCATGACCAAAATGCTAGGTAAACGTCAATTATCGCAACTATCTCTGTTCGAATATATTACTGGTATTTCCATTGGTAATATCGCCGCTTATGTTTCATTAGATTTGGACAAATATTGGTATATGGGGCTTATCTCTATTACTGTCTGGGTATTAATTTCAGTTGGAATTGAGTGGGCTACGCTCAAGAGTAGATCAATCCGCAATTTTGTTGATGGTAAAGGAACGGTGCTTCTCCAAGATGGAAAACTACTTCTCAAAAATCTGACGAAAGAAAAGTTAACGATTGATGAGTTGTTAAGTCAGATGCGTTCGCGAGATATATTTGCTATCGATCAAATTGAATATGCAGTGATGGAATCAAACGGTAGTATCAATTTTATGCTTAAAAAAGAATACCAGCCACTAACTGCTGATACATTCAATTGGAAAATGGCGAAAGAGCAAGCGCCAAAAACAATTATTATGGACGGCATTATAATAGATGAAAGTCTAATTACAGCAGGTTTTGATAAACAGTGGTTAATGAATCAATTACAGCAATACAAAGTACCTTTGGAAGAAGTGTTAATTGGTCAAATTTTAAGTGATAATCAGTTGATTATTCAAACAAGAGATGGTGTAAACTATCCGAGCGATCAACCTAACAAAGCGACGCAGAAAATAGCTGATTTAACAGAGAGCTACGAAGCTGAATTGAAGCGACTTGGACAATATGCTCGTAATGATAGTGATCGGAAAGTTTATGAGCGAGCTTTGCAGCAATTTAAAGAAAATAAACAGTAAACAACAAGGCGGTTCCTTATGAGAAGCCGCCTTGCTGTGTTGCATCAGAAAACTTATTCGAGAAATTGTTCTCGAACGAGTGTATTAAAGGAACGAAGATGTGGATCGAGTTGTTTTTGAGCACGTGCTTCTTTAGCATAAATAAAAAATTGATTGACGAAATCCATATTAGCGGAAATATGCACTTCTTGAATCCCTTTGGTTGCTCGTCTAACTTCTATTGCAATAGTTTGCTTTAATTCTGGTGAAATATTGTGATGGTTGGAGACGGTAAAATTAGAATTGAAATGTTTGGCTATTTGTTCAGGATCATTGATTTTATCATGTTTCGCAATATATTGTTGCTGGTATCCTTCGGTATTCACTTGTTCTTCTGGTTCTTTATTACTTCGAGTACCTGATGCGCTCAAGTTTAGTAGAAAGGCAACATAGGCATTTTTATCTGTTGTAATTACAGTGGCAGTAGCAACACCCGGCAAATTACTTACTTTTTTGGATAGTTCATCATCATACTTCATATATTTATTTTCATGCTGGGTAGCATTGTGCTTGATCGATCCGTAAGCTTTTCCACCATTCATTTTTGGATCGTCATGCTGTCTGCTACCATAATCGTAATTGGTATCGGTAATTTTTTCTTTGTCACTACAAGCGGATAAAGTAAGCGTCATGGTAATAAAAATAAGTAATAAGACAGAAATAGATGGATGTCGTAATGAAGTTCCATGAAACTTGCTCATCGATTATCGCCCCTTTCATAAATGGTTGTTACTTAGTTTGAATCAATAGGCGATAAATATACATGATGGATACATACATAAATGTCCATGCTTTTTGTTAATGTCAAAAGTGGAAAATAAATAAAACGAGTAGAACAGATCAACAAAGTGTGAAGAAAGCAATGATATCAACCGATTCAAGATGTTTGACATCTTTGAGAACAATTTGTGAACTCTCTATGGAACATTGACAAATGGGGGGTTCAACTTTATATTTAATAAAGTGATTCAATATGCAGAAATTGCAGTAACATCAATGAAACACGCAACCGGTCCGCTTGCCACAAACAAATTATGGCGGTTGCAAATATGTCAAAAGTGGGGTTGATGAATAATGAAACGGTGGCAGTTTGTAAAACGACTTGCGCCTCTAATGTTAGTCATGACATTAGTATTGGCAGCATGTGGACGAGAGGATCTATCTGCGCTTAATCCGCAAGGTCCGGTGGCACAGCAGCAGTATGATCTAATGAAGCTGTCCATTTTGATTATGGGAATAGTAATCGCAGTCGTATTTCTTCTTACTTTGTTTGTAATTATACGTTTCCGTAGACGCCCTGGAGACAATACAATTCCAAAACAAATAGAAGGAAACCACAAGCTGGAAATTGTATGGACGGTAATTCCGGTTATTATGCTTGTAATCTTAGCAGTTCCAACGCTGCAATCTGTGTTTGCTCTTGGAAAGGATTACAGAAATGACCCTGAAGCGCTGCAAGTAAAAGTAATCGCTCACCAATTTTGGTGGGAGTTTGAATATCCTGATTTGGGTATTACAACAGCACAGGAGCTCGTCATTCCTGCAGGGAAGAAAGTTATGGTTGAGTTAATATCGAATGATGTTATTCACTCATTCTGGATTCCAGCACTAGCAGGAAAAATTGATACGAACCCTGGAGGAATCAAGAACATTATGTATTTCTCAGCACCTGAAGGTGTATTTCTCGGGAAATGCGCAGAGTTTTGTGGTCCTTCACACAGTTTAATGGACTTTAAAGTCAAATCAGTTAGTG
The DNA here is from genome assembly GCF_042684845.1 of Paenibacillus yanchengensis. Taxonomy (NCBI): domain Bacteria; kingdom Bacillati; phylum Bacillota; class Bacilli; order Caryophanales; family Paenibacillaceae; genus Paenibacillus; species Paenibacillus yanchengensis. The sequence continues at coordinate 50,755 of NZ_JBHUMH010000022.1, forward strand.
AGTCGTCGTTTGATCGTTGGACTGTAGCGATGAAAGAGCCGACAGCACTACCGACAGATCCGGACATTGCTTCAGCATTAGAAAGCCAATGTTTGACGTGTCACGCAGTTGGTCCAGAAAATTCACCTTATCCTAGCTTAAAAGGGATAGGTAGTCGTGAAAGTGTCGGGGGCGTACTAGTTAATACGGAAGATCCGAAGTATGGACACGAAGGAACAACTTACGACAACTTGTATAACTGGATCAAAAACAATGAAACGATCAAGCCTGATAATCATATGGCTGGAGCGTATGAGTTATCTGAGGAAGAAATGAAAGGTATTGCAGAATACTTAACGAATCTAACGCTTGACTTTGAAGATTAAATGAACATTGATTGAAGGAGGTAACTACCTTGGCTCATGCACATGCTTTGCCAGCTAAACGGTATAGAGGCATTATGGATTGGCTTACAACAGTAGACCATAAAAAAATTGGTATATTGTACTTGCTAGCAGGAGGATTTTTCTTTCTGATAGGCGGCTTGGAAGCTATTCTAATTAGGCTTCAACTGTGGAAACCGCTCAACGATTTCGTTGGAGCACAAACTTTTAGTGAACTTATTACGATGCACGGTACAACGATGATATTTTTGGCAGCGATGCCGATTATTTTCGCCATTATGAATGCGGTAATTCCTCTTCAAATTGGAGCTAGAGACGTAGCGTTTCCATTTTTGAACGCACTTGGTTTTTGGACGTTTCTATCTGGTGGATTATTGTTAAACATTAGCTGGCTTGTAGGTGACGTGCCAGATGCCGGTTGGACATCTTATGCACCACTAGCAGGAACTACATACAGTGTATCGCATGGTATGGACTACTATGTTATGGGACTGCAGATTGCAGGTATCGGTACACTAATCGGTGGAATTAACTTCTTGGTTACGATCATTAATATGCGTGCACCAGGAATGTCGTTTATGCGTATGCCGATGTTTACATGGGCATCCTTTATTACATCAGCGTTAATCTTGTTTGCTTTCCCAGCACTTGCGGTTGGGCTGGCAGCACTGATGTTTGACCGATTGTTCGGTGCAAACTTCTTTAACCCGGATATGGGTGGAAACGTTGTACTTTGGGAGCATATTTTCTGGATATTTGGTCACCCGGAAGTTTATATTCTTATAATGCCAGCCTTCGGTATTATATCGGAAGTAATTAGTACTTTTTCACGTAAACGGTTGTTCGGATACAGCTCGATGGTATTTGCGACCATCTTGATTGGATTCTTGGGCTTTATGGTGTGGGCTCACCATATGTTTACGACGGGTATGGGACCAGTAGCTAACTCGCTCTTTTCGATTGCGACGATGCTTATTGCCGTGCCTACTGGGATAAAAGTATTTAACTGGGTATTTACGATGTGGGGCGGCTCGATAACGTTCCCTACAGCAAACTTGTTTGCGATTGGCTTTATTCCAACCTTCGTTATGGGTGGAGTAACTGGAATTATGCTTTCGGTAGCACCGGCTAACTTCCAGTATCACGATAGTTATTTCGTCGTTGCTCACTTCCACTACGTTATCGTTGGAGGGCTAGTATTTGGTCTATTCGCTGGTCTAACCTACTGGTGGCCAAAAATGTTCGGACGAGTGCTTAGTGAGAAAATTGGAAAATGGACATTCTGGACATTTTTCATCGGTTTCCATCTAACGTTCTTCGTACAGCATTTCCTTGGTCTGATGGGTATGCCACGTCGTATATGGCAATATCTAGACGGTATGGATTTGACAGAAATGAACATGATTAGTACTGTAGGTGCTCTGTTGATGGGTGTTGGTACATTACTATTCATTCTTAACGCAATTGTAACTAGCTTCAAACCAAAAGGTACAGACAATGATCCGTGGAAAGATGGTCGTACACTAGAGTGGACGATTCCTTCGCCTCCACCAGAGTACAACTTTGCTCAAACACCATTAGTACGTGGTTATGATGCTTATTGGAAAGAGAAAATGGATGGTCACAAGAAAATGACTCCAGCAGAGCCAATTGGTGATATTCATATGCCTAACTCTTCCATATTGCCATTTGTTATGGGTATTGGTTTGTTTATAGCTGGATTTGGTTTTATGTATGCTCCAGATTGGGGTACATTGGTTGGAAGCATTAAAGTAGGCCACGCCGTTGGTGTTGTAGGGCTGGCAATCTTGTTCGGTTCGATGATTGTTCGTTCTATGAAGGACGATCATGGATATCACATTCCGAAGGAAGTAGTACTTAAAGATCAGGAGGGGAAAGCATGAGCGCACATACAGTAGACGGCCAATTGCCTCATGAGCCGGAAAAGGCGACCCTCGAAGGTCGCAATAAAATACTAGGCTTCTGGTTATTCCTTGGTGGAGAGACGGTATTATTTGCTACATTGTTCGCAGCTTTTCTAGCGCTTCGTGGTCAAGTATTAGATGGTCCGACAGCTGATCAATTGTTCGATTTGAAATTAATTGCGTTAGCGACAGGTATTCTATTAACTTCCAGCTTGATGAGTGTGTTTGCAGTTAATGCTTTGCATAAGCAAAACACAAAAAGTTTGATCGGCTGGCTTGTAGCTACCGTAGCACTTGGTGTTTGTTTCCTTGGTTTAGAGATTTATGAGTTTGTACATTATGTAGGTATGGGACATGGATTTACTACAAGTGCATTTAGCTCTTCCTTCTATACGTTAGTTGGATTTCATGGAGCGCACGTTATTTTGGGAGTTGTGTGGATATCATTAATTATCTACCAACTGAAAAAACGTGGTCTTAATACAACAACTGCTCCGAAAGTATATGTAGCTAGTATGTACTGGCACTTTATCGATGTTGTGTGGGTATTCATTTTTACCGTCGTTTACTTGATGGGAAAGGTGGGTTAATGTATGTCAGAACAATCTGTTACGAACGGAAATAAAAAAGAACGTCCATATGTAGAAGGACCGAAAAAGCATATTGTCGCTTTTATTATGTCTGTCCTGCTTACATTAGTTGCCTTTGTTACAGTAGCAAGTGGAGGAATTAACAAAGACTTCACGTACATTATTATTATTGCTGCTGCGATATTGCAAGTGTTCATCCAATTGGCGTTCTGGATGCACCTGAAGGATCGTGGACACACATTTGCAATAATCGGTATTCTAGGTGGAGTATTCGTTGCTATATTGTGTGTTATAATGGCATTATCATGGGTATGGTGGTAATAGCCTAGAAGTAGGTTACTGAGAGGGTCCCATGGCTGGGCCCTCTTCTTTATAGAAAGGAGTCTTACATATGTTTGGCTTACAATATTTTAAATGGGATGAAGTATGGACACCACTTTTTTTGTTTGCAATAATTGCTATTAATATTTTGTATTTTTATATTATAGGTCCTTGGAAAGCAAAACATTATCCAGATGCTGAACCAGTTTCACCAGCGAAAAAGGTTATGTTTATAGCTGCTACACTTTTAATATATATTGCCCATGGTGGTCCTATTAATATATTGGGGCATATGATGTTTACGTTCCACATGATTAATATGGCTATTTCTTATTTAATTGTTCCGCCACTAGTTTTAGTGTCCGTTCCCGTATTTGTATGGAAACATATATTTGATCGACCATTTTGGCGTAGACTCCGGTTTTTGATGAATCCAATTGTTACGCTTTTAGCATTTAATCTATCTTTTTCTGTCTATCATTTACCATTTGTACACGATTATATTATGACTCACTTTACGATACATCGATTGTACTATGTGTTATTGTTTATTGCCGCACTGATGATGTGGTGGCAAGTGGTTGTTCCCGTAAAAGAATGGGCGAGACTAACCGATGTCAAACGAATGGCGTATGTATTTGCTAACGGAATGTTATTGACGCCAGCTTGTGCCTTAATTATATTTGCCAGTGAACCGTTATTTGCGACATATAGTGATCCGAATGTTTGGGTTATTGCGATGGGATATTGTGTTCCTGGAGATACAAGTTTTCTATTGGATGCATATGGTGGTCCGCAATTTTTTAATAAATTTGACGTCCTAGAAGATCAACAATTGGGCGGTATAGTAATGAAAATAGTTCAGGAGCTCATGTATGGTGTAATACTTGCTTTTATCTTTAGACAATGGTTCAAACGTGAGCATGCTGATGATGATATATTACCAGAAACAGCTTCTAACCCAAGTACAACTTAAAATGTTTGGATGATATAGTGAAAGAGTATTTTTATTTGAAATTGATAGCCTAATGGCTTATGGGGTGACAATAGTCAGATGAATAGTTTTAATTTACTTCCTACGATTAGTACTTTTTTTATCGTTTTAAGCGCGGTTTTAGTAGCTGTTGGCTGGCGATTAATATTGCAAGGGAAACGAGAACAACATCAAAAAGTGATGATCTACGCTGCAATAGCGGCAGTACTTTTCTTTATCGTGTATTTATCGCGTACGGTATTTCTCGGTAATACGCCGTGGAGTGGTCCAGCAAGTGTAAAACCATTCTACATCACGTTTTTACTATTTCATATTATACTGGCAACTGCTGCTGCGGTGTTCGGTATTACGACAATTACACTTGGCTACAAGAAAAAATATAGTCGTCATCGTAAGCTAGGTAGAATTACAGCGACGATCTGGTTTATTACTGCCATTACTGGTGTAGCTGTATACGCACTATTATATTTAATTTATCCTGGTGATGAAGTAGTTCCATTGTTAGATGCGATTTTTGGTTAGAAACACATTCTTCGACCTTCTTAAGTTAGTTGCTAACTTTGGGAGGTTTTTTTGTTTTATTGATTTAGTACATTCATAAAAATAAAAAGCTAAAATATTTAGGCTCTACCTTAAAATCAGTACTTGACGTGTGAAAGTTCAGATAGACTCTTACAGCTCGGACATTTACAGGAAGTAGGAAAGTAGGAAGCGATTTATACGATTTTTCACACAAGTTGCCTCCAAATTAACCCAATTGATGCCGATTGTACGAAAAATCGTACATAAAACTAGGCACGTCATTCAAAAAGCGATATTTTGTACGATTTATCGTATAAATTAGTCATTATTGCCTGGAAATGACCATTCTCTGTACGAAAAATCGTACAAAACGGTCTTCCATGCCGCGCTACCCAATCAACATCAGCACAGGTCAAGCGCTGATTTCGGTTTTGAGCCAAAATTTATTGACAAACGAGATTACTATGCATATACTGTGTATATCAATATATACAGTATATAGATTATGTATAGAGAAATGAAGCAAGTTGGTAGAGCTAATGGCAACGTGGGAGGGTGCTTGGATGAGTACGTGGCGTGGAGCATGGATGTTATTAAAACATGATATGAAATCTAGCGGCTCTAGTATTGTATTTATAATCGCTTTTTTACTTTACTTAACGCTTATGTTAGTACCGTTTTTAGTAGGGGCAATAAAAAATCAATCTAGTGACCAGTATAATTGGATCATTGACCTGTTATATATTACCGTTTTACTAACTTCGTTAAGTGCAGTTGGCGGAAGGTTGAAGTGGTTGGGATGGCTTACTACACCTTTCTCTGAAAAGATAGTAGTTTGGAGAACGTTACCGATTACGAGCGAGCAAATAACAGTATTTCGAATCATGCAGCTATTTATAGTTGCTTTTAGTTCACAGCTTGTATTTTATATGATACTAGTTGCTGCCATGATTATAATGAAAGTCGAAGTGGTCTTTTTACAGCTGTTTCTTTTCGCTTGCTTTTGGTTTTGTATTGGTTTGATGATTAACTTTGTAACGATCTATTTAGAGTTAGTAAAAAGTGCAAAAGTGTATTCTATTGGTTTTTATGGATTTGCGATTGTCCAAGTTGTCGTTATTCTAGTGTTAGGCATTGTGAGAAAAAGTAGTTTAGTATTAACGACGTTAGCGTTACCGACAAGGGAACTTTGGATATATAGCACAGTTGCTTTGATTGTATTGAGCGCTATTTACTTGTTAGGCTGGCAAATGATTTCTCGAAAAATGCGTGAACGTAGTTTTATTGTTTGATAAGAAAGTAGGTGTGACGTTCGTGCGACTTCCGATTCACATTAATGAACAAAGCGCTGAACCGCTATATTATCAAATTACGGTACAACTTCGAGCATTAATATTAAGTGGACAATTAGTAGCCGGAGAGCAGTTACCGTCGATAAGAGAGCTGGCACAAGCAGTGAAATGTAGTGTCATTACGATTAAACGTGTCTATAACGATTTGGAAAATGAAGGATTAATTAGAACGAGGCAAGGTACAGGAACGTTTGTTAGTGATGTTTCGACAGCTAAAAAAGATGAACAGCGATTAGCAACTGTAGAAATAGCATTAGACGATCTGATGAGACAAGCAGAACAAGTGCAAGTAACGAAAGACGAATTACAGCAGTTGTTTCATCAAAAACTGGATCAATTCTATACGTAAGAGGAGAATAAACAATGGATGAGCAAGCAATAGTTTCGATGGAAGAAGTAACATATGTACGAGATGGCTTTGTGCTTGGACCGTTAAATATATCGATTCCAAAAGGTTATGTGACCGCCGTCGTTGGACCAAATGGCAGTGGTAAAAGTACTTTATTTCAAATGTTACTCGGCTTATGTAACCCTTCGACAGGGCAAATTACACTAGATGGTCAGTTGTTAACGAATGAGTGTAAGGAACAGTACAAACAAGAGATAGGTTACTTGCCAGAGTTGCCGTGGGCACATGAGTCTTATATGCGTGGCAAGGAAAAAGTATCCTTTTACAAAAGTGTATTTTCGAATTGGAACAGCACGTATTATGAACAGTTGCGAGAGAAGCTGCAAATTGATGATCAATTGCGATTAGATAAAATGTCCAAAGGGATGCGCCGAAAATTAGATTTTATTATAGCGCTTGCGCATGAGCCGAATTTGCTATTACTGGATGAACCGTCCAGTGGACTCGACCCGTTAGCATGGAAAGAGATGATTGAAATATTACATCAATATATGGAGCAGGAAGAGCGAAGTATCGTTATTAGCAGTCATATTGTAGAAGAAGTTCGCCGTTTGGCAGATTATATATTATTTGTTCATCAAGGAAAAATAGTAGGTTTTTTTGAAAAAGATGAACTGTTTAATAAGTGGTGTGCGTATATCATATTCGACAGAGAAATTAGTGAGCAGCAGTTATACGGATTGCCGGGCGTACGTAAAATAGAAATTGAACGAGGTGGTACTTACACTATTGTAACAAGCGAGGCACTAGCGGTAGAGCAATGGTTACAGGAGCAACGACTGCAGTCTGTCACAAGAACGGCATTAGATTTAGATGAAATTTTGTTTTATTTAATACAACCACAAAAATCGCAAGAGGTGTGAAATGATGAATCCGTTAAAAGTAGAACAAGTAAGTAAGCAGTACGGAGATTATACAGCGGTCAACAATATTAATTTTGAAGTAGCAAGTGGTGAGATTTATGGGCTGCTAGGAGCGAATGGAGCAGGGAAAACGACGACGATGCGGATGGTACTAGGACTTATCTATCCCGATCAAGGAAAAATATTATACAATGGTAAACCTTTTGACAACAAAAACTTGCAATTACTTGGTTACTTGCCAGAAGAAAGAGGTCTTTATCCAAAAATTACAGTTAGTGATCAAATTATTTATTTGGCACAATTACGGGGCATGGCTAAGGCCGATGCAACGGCAAATTTGAAGCAGTGGTTAGATCGGTTTGAAGTGCCGGAGTATTATAATAAGCGTGTAGAAGAGCTATCCAAAGGTAATCAACAAAAAATTCAATTTATTGCTGCGATTATTCATCGACCAAAAATTGTTATATTGGATGAAGCGTTCAGTGGATTGGACCCTGTCAACGTAGAATTGCTGAAATCAACGGTTAAAGAATTACGTGATGATGGTACATCGATTTTATTTTCTACCCACCGAATGGAGCATGTCGAAGAACTTTGTCGGAATATTACAATATTACATCGCTCTAATACAGTGTTGAAGGGAAACATTCGAGAAATCAAAAAACAGTTTCCACGTGAAAAAGTAATTTTGAACACGATAGGAAATGTAGAAGGGCTAGAGCAAATAGCCGGAGTAACCAAAGTAAATCGTAATGAGCAAGGCTATGAATTGTATATTGCTAATGAGCAAACGGCTGGATTAGTACTGCGTCATGCGATGGAGCAAACAGATATTTTGAAATTTGAAATTAAAGAGCCAACATTAAACGAAATCTTTATTAAAACGGTAGGTGAGCGCCATGAATAGTTTTTGGACAATTGTCGGATTTACAGTTCGTAATAAAATAAAAGCAAAATCTTTTAAAATAACGACGTTAATTATTGCTATTGTGTTGTCGATAGGAATAAATCTGCCGTATATATTTACACAATTTAATATAGGTGGATCAGGTGGAGCAGAACAAACGGCAGTAGGCTACATTCAAATGAGCGATGCAGATCTTGGAACAACAACTGGGAAGAAGCTAGAGCAGCATTTTGCAGCAATCGAAGATGGTTCGTTAGTAGTACGAGGATATGAAAGTAAAGGGTCAGCAGAATCAGATGAACAACAATTGCGAGCGGCAATTGCTTCAGGAGAAATTGAAGGATACTTACTATTCGGCGAACTCGATGATAGCGGATTTCCGAAGATGACTTATAAGAGCGAAGCGATGTTGGAATTCCAAGTACAAAGTAATATTGAATCGGCATTAAAAAATATTCGTCAGCAAGATATCTTGAAAGATGCTGGTTTGACGGAAGAACAAGTTACTTTGCTTAATGCTCCTATTTCCATTGAGACGATTCAAATTTCGGCTTCTGGCGGTGGATTAGGTACAGTTGGTGAAGGAAAAACGGCAGGTCAGCAAGGAATTAATATGTGGATTGTCTATGGTATGATTATATTGTTATTTATGGCGGTAATGATTTCTGGTAATATGATCGCTTCGGAAATTACAGCTGAAAAAAGCTCTCGTGTCATGGAAATATTGATTACAAGTGTGGCACCACTCAAACAAATGTTTGGCAAAATATTCAGTATGTTTCTAGTTGTTATTATTCAGTTAGCGGTATATGTAGCAGTTTTCATAGCTAATCTAAGTTTGCCGCATAACCAAGAAATAATGAAGCAATTGAATTTGAATTTTGATACGGTAGATCCAATGCTGCTTGGATACTCCTTGTTGTTCTTCTTAACTGGCTTTTTCTTATTCGCAACGATGTTCGCTGCGGTAGGATCAATCGTTAGTCGAACCGAAGACCTCGGGCAAGCGGTTATGCCGATCACATTAATATCATTAGCCGGTTTCTATATTGCTATCTTTAGCATCTCGTCACCGGACAGCATGATGGTTAACGTTACGTCGTATATTCCATTTTTCTCACCATTTGTTATGCTACTGCGATTAGGTCTAACCGATCCACCAGCATGGCAAGTATTAACCTCCATCGGAATACTACTCGTTACGATCTACATCTCCGTTTGGATAAGTGCAAAAATTTATCGAACAGGTGTCTTGATGTACGGTAAACGCCCAAGCTGGAAAGAAATTCGCAAAGCGATGAAAGCTTATAAGGTGTAGAGATAAAAGATGTGTATGGAGTAAATATTCGAAGTTTAAGAAAACGAGTTGGTCTAACTCAAATCGAGTTCTCCAAGAAAATTGGTGTTTCGCAAGGAACTTTAAGTGATATAGAATTAGGAAACTGTACCCCTTCTGTAGAAGTCGATTCATGAACCATATGGAGTAACTTTAAATTGGCTTCTTAAGGGCATAGAGCAAGAACGAGTAACCAATTTAGAGTTAGACGCTTGTTAAGTATTGCGAAATGAACTTTTAGATGTAGTAAGGATTCTTCCAGAAAAGACACTGTTAGAAGTACTAAATTACGTAAAGAATAAATTAAAAAATGAATAATAATGTAAGAATTGCGGCCCATGATTCCTTTAATAAGGTGAATCATGGGTTTTTCATTGAGAGGATGCTGCCATGCATGAGTGGAGAGAACACGTTAAATAACAACCAGAAGTGGAACAAAATGTTTGTCTCAGGAATGGCGCTTGGGGAGGTTTAGCATATGCGTTTGATACGAGACATGGAGTAACAACAATTGTTGATGTTCCTTTAATAGGTTTGGACTAGATTCATCCAATAAATTGCCCCAAATTAGGATTATTCCTAAAATCATAACAGACGACTAAGGGTAACCGTTAGTCGAAAACTTCGTCTCGAGCTGTGGCTAGAATCAAGATTCACTCTCTTTCCAAGAAGACAACATTTTTTTCATAACTTTACAAATGAAAGTTATCAAATACTTTGTAAATTTCTTCGGTTTCCGTTTTTATATTATTTTCAAGACACCAAAAAATCACATTTATTACCGCGCCCGTATGAGCTTCAGTCAATAGATCTAGCATTATTGAGTCATTTGGCAAAGAGTGTTTAATAGCCAGATGCCCCCGTAATCCACCACGTAGTTCTTCTTTAATTATTCCTCGTAACGAGTCTCTTTCTTCTGATAGAACTTGCATAAAAAGATTTTTATGATTATTTGCGAAGATTAAGCCCTGTTTAAACATATCTCTGGGGGACAAGTCATCTTTGCTTATAATCACTTCTTGACTGGAGAGCTCTCTGAACGCCTCTGAAAGTAAGTGATATTTATCCATAAAATATTTATAAAAGGTAGCTCTATTTACCATAGCGTGCTCACAAATTTGTTTGACTGTTATACTTTCAAATGAATGATTGTTGATTATTTCTAAGATTGCCTTATACAGAAGTGTCCTAGTTCGTCTAACACGTAAGTCCTCTTTTTCGCTATTCATTCACAATCCACCCTTCACGTAGATAACAATACAAATTAACTAATATGTATCATTTAACAACATTTTAAGATTATTATCGGTTGTTATCCAATACTATACAAAATATAATTTAGCTACAAATACAATATAAGTATACATATGTTTATTAAAAGAAGGGTGATTATTATGAAAAAAGTATTAATTGTAGGACTCGGAATAGCAGGTATGTCTGCAGCAATTAGTTTAAAAAACATAGGATGGGAACCTGTAATTATTGAAAGAGCTTCTGAACGTAGACGTGGTGGTTACTTTATTGGTTTATTTCCAGAAGGTATAAAAGCAGCTCAAAAGTTAGGGTCATATGAAGAAATCAAAATAAGAACACCAGATGACTCTATAGAAAATTTCGAGATGAATAAAAAAGGAAAAATGAAGAGGGGTATTTCATTCTCAGACCAACCTGGCAACCCGCAATCAACGCTTAGAGGAGATATTGAAGAGGGATTATGGCAAACTGTTGATCAGTCCATAAAAATTATTTATAGCACTGTACCCATTGAGATTAAACAAAAAGACCAAGTCGTAAACGTAAAATTAAAGAATATATTAACAGATGTAGTTCAAACAGAGTCATATGATTTAGTTATTGGTGCTGATGGATTGCGTTCAACAGTACGATCATTAGTATTCGGTTCTCACGATAAATACATGAAATCTCTAAATACGATGATAGTCGCATTTCAAATGAAAAAAGATTTGCCTGTCCTAATAAATCAGCAAAGTATTACTTTAGTTGAGAAAAATCGTTCTGTATGGTTTTTTGGTTTGAAAGATACAAATCCTACGGTGTTATTCACTTATCGGACAAAAGATATTGATTCACAATTCATATATCCGATTAAAGATGTATTGAAGGATAAATATAAAGGAATGACTGGAGAAAACTTTGTTAACCATGCTTTAAGTGAACTTGAAAAAGCTGAAAATCCATTAACTGATTCTGTGCATCAAGTGATAATGCCCAAATGGAGTAAGGGGAATGTAGTAATGTTAGGTGATTCAGCATGGTGTTTAACTTTATACTCTGGAATGGGTGCGAGTGCTGGAATGATGGGTGCAAATGTATTAGGAGAAAAACTATCTCAATCTCCAGAAGATATACAGACAGCATTAGAAAACTATGAGTCTGAATTAAGACCGTTTATAAATAAACATCAAAAGTTAGCTTTCCTAAAATCACAATTCTTCGTGCCCTCAAATCTCTTCTACGGATTTTTACGCAGTAGGATAATAAAAATGAAAGCTAAGCAAAAGTTCAAAAATTAAAAAATGAAGCCAGTGCAGCTTTAAAATATATTTGAATTAATTTTCACATTAACGTCTCTCGTACCTTACCGAAAAATTTACTGGGACAAGCCATTGCTTACAGCCTTAATCAATGGCAAAAGCTGACTGCTTTTTTTCCTCACCGCTAGGTGTGGGCAATTTGACGCTCACCTTCCTAACACAACACTAGACGAATAGGCTAGGCTTGATGCCTTATTACAATGGTCAGATACCTTACCCACCTCCTGCAAAAGTACCTCACAAAAAGGTTAGTGTTCTAACGACTTCCGAAAGCAGTTCTGGGTCGTGCCAGTATGCCCTTTTCTCGATCCCTTTTGTGCTTGTCGCTTCACGTAACGTTCTTCTGCTGTGTAGATGATAATTTTCGCTCGATGGCATATAGCTGGTTGCAGTAAGCCATTCTCTCACTAGCCAGCGTCGGCTTGTCATGACTAGGTGGTGCGCCTTTGATTGTTTCATCATATTTGTGTCTGGCATGTGCCCAGCAGCCAACTAGCGTTGCTCCTTTCACCTTATGCTAGCCTGCACAACCATCTACCTGTAAATAACCTTGAAACGTAGCAAGAAATCGCTTCGGATGTTCGTCACCTCGGGTACGATTTTGAAGCAAGAGTACTTTAGTGGGCGATAGCGCTATTTGTGGAAATTTAATAAAATATAGTCCATCATCTTCCGACTTTTATGAATGGGCGATTGGCGGTTTCCTTTCTATAATGAAAGAAAATAACAATTTATATGAGAGGAAGATGATGATGGCTAGACAAATCGTACCATTAGATGGAGAATGGTTGTTCCAAGCGGATATGGCGAATGAGGGAAATGAGCAAGAGTGGTATAAGCATGGACTAACGGATGGGCAGCAAGTGCGAATTCCTCATACGTGGAATATACAAGAAGGTTTAGAAGATTACCGAGGTACGGGCTGGTATAGTTATTCTTTTACAGTTCCTGAAGATTGGCAAGACAAACTTGTTCGAGTGCAATTCGATGCGGTTTATCGAGATACTATCATTTGGCTTAACGGTCAGAAGGTATTAGAGCATAACGGCTCTGGCTACACCCCATTTTTGATAGATATTACTCCTTTCTTAAATAATGCAGCAACGCAGTTGCTTGTTGTATCTGTAAATAATGAAAATAGCGCTACCGCATTGCCTATGAATAATACATTTGATTGGGCAGATGATGGCGGTATTTATCGGGGAGTATCTTTTATCGTAACTGGTCAATATGCCATTGATTATGCTAAGCTTTCTGCTGCACCACTATTTGAAAAAAATGAACGCAACGCTAACTCTGGTGTATTATCGGGGACAGTTCACTTGTGGAATAATCCATTATTGGATGGCGATAGCACTACTAATTTCCGCTTGAACGTTACGGTAGAAAAAGATGGACAAGTAGTGAAGGAGCAAGTAGTAGAGCAGGCTGTGACAGCTAAAGAAGGCATAATAACACTTTCGGAGTTAACGGTAGATAAACTAGATTTATGGCATTTTGACCACCCTCATTTGTATTCCGTTCGTCTTACACTATTTGTAGGTGAAGTGGAGCAAGCGGTTGATGAACTCGTCGTAAACGTTGGCTTTCGGGAAATAAAAGCAGTTGGTAATCAGTTGTTACTTAATCGTGAGCCGGTTCGTTTGATGGGTGTAGAATGGATGCCAGGTTCTCATCCAGAGCGTGGCATGGCAGAGACGGAAGAACAATTGTTTGAAATGCTAACCCATATTAAACATGCAAACTGTGTCATTACAAGATTCCACTGGCAACAAGATAGTAAATTATTGGATTGGTGTGACCGTAATGGATTACTAGTACAAGAGGAAATACCTCATTGGGCACAACCGTTTGATCCAGGCGATGAGACATTAGCACTTGCTACAAAACATGCGGAAGCCATGATTGCTAGACATTATAATCATCCGAGTATTTTTGCATGGGGAATGGGTAATGAAGTGAATGCACAATCTCCGATTACAGTACGCTACTTTGAACGATTAAAATTGGTAATCGAGCAATTAGATCATACACGGTCGATTAACTATGTATCTAATAGCGTTCATGAAAATCCAGCAGCAGATGCATCAGGTGTAGGCGATATGATTATGTGGAACGATTATATTGGCACATGGCATGGTGATTTGGATCGTACAGCAGAGATCAAACAAATTGTAGCTGCCTATCCTGATAAACCGTTAGTAATATCTGAGTTTGGATTGTGTGAACCGAAGTTTACAGGTGGAGACGAACGTCGTGAACAAATATTAATTGAAAATACGCTCGAATATCGTAAACATAAAAGTATTGCTGTGTTGTACTATTTTAGCCTAAATGATTATCGTACACAGATGGGGGAAGAAGGAGTAGGGCGATTCTGCCAACGGGTCCATGGTTCAATGGATATGTATGGAAATGCGAAGCCTTCCTACTATGCACTTCGTACTTTAGGATCACCAGTAGAGCTAACAGCAGTTTACAATGCAGTGACTGAGGGGCTGGAGCTAACGGTAACGGTACGGAATGATATTCCGAACTATGCTATTGATGGTTACAGAATAAGCTTGGAAAATGAGCAAGGAGACAATGCAGAAGTGATACTGCCAGCACTATCTCCAGGACAATCTTATATGATTACTAATCCAGCAATTAGTGTCGAGCGATGGGAAGAAATTTCGTTTCAGATCGTTCGCCCTACCGGGTTTTCAGTAATCGATGGTCGACTAGGTGACTATAAACAATAATAGATCCTATTAACCTTTTGGGATGTTTCGATAATATGTCGGCGAGCATCCCATTATTTTTTTGAATAATCTGGAGAAGTAGTATGGATCATGTATTCCTACGGAGTTGGCAATCTCTTTTATACTTAAATTAGTTAAAGCTAACAATTGGCTAGCACGTTGTATTTTTAGACGTAAGTAAAATTCAATTGGTGGAGTACCTGTTTCCTGGTTGAACATATAGATCAGATGTTGTTTGGATAATCCAATATGATCCGCAAGTTGAGTAAGCGAAAGTGATCGATCTAGTTGTGTCATCATATAGCGGACAGCTTGATCGAAATAATGAGCATGTTGACTGTTACTATTATCATTCGTTAGTGCTAGTCCGACATGGCTGATCAAGTGACGAATACATTGTGATACATAAATATGACTTGCCATCGCATATGGTTTCTCTGTTAACAATGTATAGCATTGTTCTATCTCTTCTATCCATCTTTGATGTAGGTTGGTGGAAAAAGTAAGAGGTTGACTAGTTAATGCGTACGTCTGCATCAGTTCCATTGCATGTGTACCTTGTATGTGCATCCAATAAATACTCCAAGGATTATCATTTACAGCTCCATAACGATGCGGTGTTCCTGCTGGAATAACGATCAGTTGTCGGGGTTTAATAGTCGTTTTCGGTTGATTGTCAAATTCTAACCATCCCTCGCCATCCGCACAATAAATAAGGATATGTTCCTCACATCCACTTAGCCGTTCTCGCAAATGAGCTTTCGCCTCGGGAAAACAGCCGATATCGCTAATATAGCATTGTTTTGTTAATTCGTTCTTTTGTAGCTCTTGCAATATATAATCAGGTTGTACATAAATTTTATCTGGATCAAATGCTGGAGAAGTATGATTGGAGTTGGTCATTTTTCTATCTCCTCATCTCAAAAGGGTATCATCTGATTTTATTGTACCGCTTTATTATTTTATCTCAAATAGTTAAATGGCTCTAGTTATGAAACAGATCATGAAATAATAGCAACCTATTGGTCTATTAACCGTATGTAATATAGATTATTTAAATAAGGGAGATATGACATATGAATCATTGGAAGAAGAAACTATTATCACTGACGGTTGCACTAGCATTGTTAACAACAGCGTTACCGGTTGCGGCAGCCGCAGCACCATCTGCTACTTCTATTAAAATTAACAACGAAAAAGTAGAATATTCAACTGGTGCTCCAATTATAGAGCGAAATACGACTTATGTACCGTTACGTTCGACGCTCGAAGCGATGGATGCAAAACTAGCAACTGCTAATAATGATACGATTGTAGCTGTTGTAGATGGCAAAAAAATAACGCTCAAAAGCAAGCTAAAACGTGTAAATGGTGTAACTTATGCACCAATTCGTGTTGTCGGTGATGCTACAGGATATGATGTTCGCTGGGATCAAGCTACTCGTACTGTGTTGTTAGTGTCCAAAGGAAATAGTACAGAAACTGCAAAAAGTGTTGGACGCGGATTTATGTGGGAAGTGGAAAATGGCAAAACAACCGTTTATTTAGTAGGATCTATGCATCTAGCTGACGATAGTTTTTATCCACTGCGTGCAGAGTATGAGGAAGCTTTTAAAGAAGCGGATTATTTGGGAGTAGAAATAGATATTAGTAAAGCGGCTGATGAAGAGCAGCAAAACTTGATGGTAGATATGGGAATGTACCAAGATGGTACAACGTTAAAAGATCATATTTCAGCAGATACGTACAAAAAGTTAGGTGTTCTTCTTAAAGAGAATGGAATGGAAGCAAATGCGTTGGATGCATTCAAACCGTGGATAGTGGAAACGACTTTAAGTAGTTTAAAATCAACAGAAGCAGGTTTTGATGCAGCAGCAGGTGTTGATTTGTACTTTATTCAAAAAGCGCTGGAACGCAAAATGCCTATTATAGAGCTAGAGTCATATGAATCGCAACTTGGAATGTTTGCTGGATTTTCGAAAGAACTGCAAGAAGAAACATTACTAAGTGCGATTGAAAACTTTGATGTTATAGATCAAAGCGTAAAAGAGATGGCGAACATGTGGGTTAGTGGTGATGAGGAACAGTTGTTAGAGTTAACTAATAGTATGTCTGGCAATGAAGAATACAATAAAGCGATGCTGATTGACCGTAATATCGAGATGGCTAAGAAGATTGATGGCTATTTGAATAGCGGAAAAGAAGAAGAGTACTTTATTGTCGTAGGTGCAGCACATTATTTGGGTGAGCATGGCATTATAAAACTGTTACAAGATAAAGGGTACAGCGTTTCCCGTAAATAACAAAGTCAGCCCAAAAAAGAACCTTATATACCAGTATTCCAACAATTTGCAATAAATAATTGATGCAAAAGTTCTTCATTTAGTGTAATCTGATATTGAGTCATGATGAATCCCTCCATTGAATGTCGTCTCGACAACTTCATTCTAAAGGAAATAATTCATCATGGCTCTTCTTATTTTCTTCCAGATGCNATAAGGGTCTGCCTCCGTCCTTTTGTACGAAATATCGTATAAAGCTTCGTCTACAGCGGTCAGCCCACGCCCTTTTGTACGAAATATCGTATAAAGCTTCGTCTACAAGGGTCTGCCTCCGTCCTTTTATACGAAATATCGTATAAAGCTTCGTCTACACGGTCTGCCCACGCCCTTTTGTACGAAATATCGTATAAAGCTTCGTCTACAGCGTTCTGCCCATGCCCTTTTATACGAAATATCGTATAAAGCTTCAGCTACAACGGTTTGCCCATATTCAATACTGATCCAATTCGGCAATAATTGCTTGTTCTATTTGGCGAATCGACTCTTCAGCTGTCTTTCCATGTACTTTCTGTCCATTGACGAGTGCATAGGGTCTTGTTTGACAAAGGCGGCATTCGTTCAAACATTCCATTGCAATAACTGCTATGTCTGGATACTTTTTCTCTAATGCTTCTAGTTCATCTAAATTTAGTGCATTGCGATTACATTTTTCTACGATTACTATTCCAAGCCCCATTGTTTTCACCTCGAACCTATACAATCATCATCGATGGAATTCTATTATTGTTGCAAAGAATCATCACGGAGATCGCCAATTATTTTCACTTCTGTTTCTAGCCGTACTTGGTAATTGTTCCATACTGTTTGTTTGACATGTTCAATTAATTGTAAATAATCGGTTGATGTAGCCTGATCGACGTTGACAATAAATCCGGCATGCTTGGTCGATACTTCCGCTCCGCCGATACGTGTTCCCATTAGTCCACTATCCGAAATGAGTTTACCGGCAAACATATTAGGTGGTCGTTTGAAAACACTGCCGCAGGATGGATATTCCAAAGGTTGTTTTTGTTCACGAAGCATCGTATTTTCATCCATCTTGCTTTGAATAGCGGTAAGTTCAGCTTTTTGTAATTCAAATACTGCTTCTAGTACGGTGTAATGCTGCTGTTCAAAGATGCTGGAACGATAGCTAAAGTTGAATTGGGTATGATCCAGTACAAGTAGCTGTCCCGATGAATCTAATACTGTAGCTTCTTTCAATACGAAGGAAACTTCTCCACCGTATGCCCCAGCGTTCATCATCAATGCACCACCGACGCTACCAGGAATGCCACAAGCAAACTCTAGCCCGCTCAAATGATGGTCTCTTGCCAGACGGGAGACTTGAATAATACTAGCACCGCTTTGTGCTGTAATAATCGTATTGTCTACTTGAATGTGGTCAAGTTTATTCATATTCATGACAATACCACGGATGCCGCTATCACGTACGATAACATTTGTTCCGTAGCCAAGTGTAGTTATTGGTAAATGTAATTGTTTGGCTGCTGTAACGATTTGTTGTACTTCTTCAAACGTTGTTGGTTGAACGAATAGATCAGCTGCGCCACCCGTACGAGTAAATGTATGCCGTGCCATTAGTTCACAGCTTTTAATATCCATAGCAGGGCAAAGTTGTTGTAAGCTGTTTCGCAATAATTCTGTGCTCAGAGGGGGTGCCTCCTTTCTATACTTTAAAAAAGAAACCCATTTATTCTAATATATTTACAAGATACATCAAAAGTGAAGAACCAGCAAATCATTTCACAAATGTTTTTTAAATTTAGCGTTAATGTGATGAATCATTGACAAATGAGAGTACATTCATCATAATTTATATACATAGATGTATAATAATATATATAAATGAAGTAATTCAAAAATAACTGATTAGTCAGTGCATAGGATATATGCATGACAAGGAGGGAAACATCATGAAACTTACGGTAACAGATGCAGCAGTACAATGCTTTTTGAAAGAGTGGTCCATCGAGCAAGGAGATCATGTTCGTATTTTTGTACGATATAGTGGTGGCGGAGAAGACGCGTTCGCACTTGGAATTATGAAAGATGATCCGGAGCAAATAGCACTCGAGTATGTTGCAGGCGGCATTCACTTTTTTATAGCTGATAACGATGCCTGGTTTCTCGATGGCCAAAATTTATTAATCGACAGTGAGCAGAATGAAATAAAATTGCTTCGCAATTAACAGCTTTATATTACCAATAGTATGAAAAATATGAAGTATCTATTATAATTATAGTAGGAAACTGAAACAACTAAATGATTTGTTCTGGAGGAGATCGAAATTGTTGCAGCAAGTGATGGAAGCGATAGAATATCCAAATCGTCGTCTCAAAATTATTCAAATTAGCGGAGCAAAAGGTGTAGATTATACCGTTTCGGAGTTAACTGCAATATTGCTGCATAGCCAGTATCATATCGGAGAGTACAAATATGTAGCGGGTAGTCTCGAACAATCGATAACGTTTAATGGACAATCTGTACCGAGTGCTGATTTGGAGCCGTTTGTTGCACAAGTGCAAGCAGCTGTTTCTAAGCTAGACCTTGGAGCGGAGTGGACGGACGAATGGATGAGCAGCGCAGTAGCTTTGCAATATTTTGCAAGAGAATCATGTCCAGATTTTGTCATTTGGCATACTAACTTTGGTGGGCAAATAGAAAAAATAGCGTTGCAAATTAATGAATCAATCTATCCTGTTTTAACTATTGTTACAGATTTACCGAAAGCGGAGCTAGCGCAATATGCTGCCGCTGTACGTCCAGGAGTGTCGTTGTTGAGTGGTGTCAAACAAAAAGAGACGATTGCTCACCTAGATGCGCTTACCGCAGCAGTGAGAAGTAATCATTACGCGCTTAATCGGGATTATCGACATCGGACAGCGATATCGATGACGAATGATTTGTTATTGCACTTTGAAGGTCCTTATCGCACATTGGAGTTTATCCGCGTTGCTTCTGGTGAGGAAAAAGATATGTGGACAACGACGATAGCGATCATGGCAGCAGAGCTATTGCGACAAAGTTATGCTGTTTTAATGGAAGATGATTGGCATCAAGCGCGTTAGGTAAATATAAATAGTAAAAAGATAAAGGGTAGCTTCCCAGAAGCTACCCTTTATCTTTTAGTTACTTGCTTGGAATCTTACAACAATTCGTCGATGATTGCTAAGAGCTATAGGGACTTGAAAAAGTCTTCCGTTTTTTTGACATAACTTTTGTATACGTCTGGAAGATCTTCTTCATAGAAGATTGCACCTACAGGACAAGCTGCTTCACAAGCTCCGCAGTCTATGCAAAGGTCTGGATCAATAAAATATTGATCACTGCCTTCTATAATGCAATCAACCGGACAAACATCAACGCAGTCTACTGCTTTCTCGTCGATGCATGGCTCCGTAATTACGAATGGCATAATGTTTTACACCTCACTATATGAAAGCTATTGGATAACACTACTATTTTACCGCAGCTTCGTAGCGTTTGCCAACCTCGTCCCAATTAACTACATTCCAGAATGCAGCAATATAATCAGGGCGTTTGTTTTGATATTTTAAATAGTAAGCATGCTCCCAAACATCAAGACCTAGAAGAGGAGTTTCACCTTCCATAATTGGGCTATCTTGGTTAGGTAGTGAAGCAACTTTTAGTTTGCCGTTAGCTACAGATAGAAACGCCCAACCGCTACCGAAACGAGTAGTAGCTGCTTTAGCAAAATCTGCTTTAAATGTTTCGAATCCGCCAAGCTCGCTATCAATTGCTGCCGCTAGTGCGCCAGTTGGAGCGCCACCTGCGTTTGGTCCGATTGTTTCCCAGAATAGGCTATGGTTAGCATGTCCACCGCCATTGTTACGAACTGCTGTACGAATTGCTTCAGGTACACGGTCAAGATCAGCGATAAGCTCTTCTACAGACAAGCTTTGTAGTTCAGGTGCTGATTCTAGAGCTGCATTCAGGTTAGTAACGTAAGTATTATGATGACGATCGTGGTGAATCATCATTGTTTGTTCGTCGATATGTGGTTCAAGCGCGTTATTTGCGTATGGTAGTGCTGGTAATTGATGTGACATTGTACATTCCTCCAAAGTTTTTATTTAGTATTACTACTTAATCATACTTTAATTCATCAACTTATTCAACATTTCTGTATAATTAATATATTATTCGTTTTTGAATGTAAGTATGGTAAAATATTTATGTATGCATAGATACTATATATAATACTATAAAAAAGGTTTAATATATAATTTCCAGCACATAAACGTGTGGAACATGGTATGATAGTTGGTAAGACAGAAGTCAGGATGGTGATGAACATGGCAATGACCGAACCAGGCGAACAACAACAACTCCCAACGCGGGAAGTAATTCTCCATTTGTTAAAAACTAAGGGAGCAATGAGCACAAAAGAATTGACGGAAGAGCTGGGGATTACGATCATGGCAGTACGTCGCCATATTCAATCACTAGAGCGTGACCAATTAATAACGTCAAAAGTATTGCGCCAATCGATGGGAAGACCTACAGCGGTCTATGAATTGACTGGACAGGCGAATGGATTCTTTCCTAATAAGTATCCTACGTTAACGTTAGAGTTATTACAAGAGCTGGAAGAAAGCTTTGGTCCAGATGCCATTAATCAGTTATTTGAGGGAAGAAAAGATAAACTAATTAGTAAGTACGATGCGTTGATGCAAGGAAAAGAGATGAGCGAACGAGTTGCCATCCTTGCCCAAATTCAAAATGACAATGGATATATGGTCGAATTAGAACAATTGAACGAACAAGAATTTTTGTTGAAGGAACACAATTGCCCTATCGAGCAAGTAGCTACGAAGTATAAAAATGCTTGTCACTGTGAATTACAAATGTTTCGCTCTTTATTAGAAGATGCCGATATTAGTCGCCGAGAATGTTTGGCTGATGGTGGTAATCGTTGCACTTATTCTATCAAATCGAAACAGAAGCCTAGTGCTCACTGATGTGGCACTGGCTTCTGTTTTTTTAACATTTATAATGCTTTATTACAATTTCATATTACTACTATGACCTGGTGCAAGGCGAGCAGATGGATCGATGTATACTTTCGCATTATTGACCGCAGTCGGAGCTTCACCAAAACCAACGGCAATCAATTTCACTTTGCCAGGATACGTTGTAATATCTCCCGCAGCAAAAATACCCGGAATGTTCGTTTCCATACGAGAATCGACCACGACGGAACCTTTCTCAACTTCCAGACCCCATTCTGTAATAGGACCAAGTGTAGAAACGAAACCGAAGTTAATGATAAGCGCATCACATGCTATATGTTTGGTTTCGTCTGATTTATCATAAGTAACGGTAATGCCTGTAATGCGGGCTTCTTGTTCATCGCTATGCAACTGTGTAATTTCTGCTGGCGTAACAATTTGGACTGTAGAGTTTTTCAGTTGCTCTACACTATGCTCATGCGCTCTAAATTTATCACGGCGATGAATAATCGTCACTTGTTTCGCAATTGGCTCTAACATTAGCGCCCAATCTACAGCAGAATCGCCTCCACCGTTAATGATGACATGCTGACCTGCAAACTGTTGCAAATCAGTGATGAAGTAATGTAGATTGCTCTTCTCAAAGCGCTCTGCACCTTCAATCGTTAGTTTACGTGGGGCAAAAGCGCCGATACCCGCTGTAATAATAACCGATCTAGCTAGATGGACTTGCTTGTCCGTAATTACTTCAAAGTGACGCTCGTCCACTTTAATAACTTGCTCTACTTTCTCTTCCAAATGTATGCCAACAGGGAACAAACTCATTTGCTCCACTAGATTGTTCGTTAACTCTGCTGCTGTAATGCGTGGAAATCCTGCAATATCATAAATATATTTTTCAGGATATAGAGCAATCGGTTGACCGCCTAGTTGCGGCATACTGTCAATAATTTTGGCACTTGCTTGACGCATACCGGCATAGAATGCTGCGAACATACCAGCTGGCCCGCCCCCGATAATAAGCATATCTGTAAATGAATCATTTTGTGCTGTAGTCAAGTTGTTCTCTCCTTCTCTTTCAACATATATTATAGTATAATGTATAAAAATTTGGATTGCTATATATATTTTTTGGCTGATCGGTGACAAGAATAATCTTGTTTTTGTGTAGCTAGTTATTTGGTAATTTGCAAAAGGCTATTGATAATTGATCCTTTATTAGCTATAGTTAGATTAATAAATAACAACGTTGTTAATCGAATGGAGGAATTGTAATGTTTCGTTTGGATGATACAGTCTCGGTCGTTATTGGTGGAAATGGTGTTTTAGGTGGAGCAATGTCGGAAGCGCTTGCGGAAGCAGGTTCTAAAGTCGCGATAGTTGGGCGAAATATGGACAAAGCGAATCAAGTCGTTGCTACGATTGAAGCTGCTGGTGGTGTGGCGAAAGCTTTTCAAGCGGATGCGGCAAACAAAGAGCAATTGCAACAAATGATGGAAGAAGTATTAGCATGGGGTGGTCGGGTAGATACGCTTATTAATGCGTCAGGTGTTAATAGCTCTACGCCGTTTTTTGAATTGGAAATGGATGAATGGGATCATATTATGGATA
Source organism: Paenibacillus yanchengensis (assembly GCF_042684845.1). Lineage (NCBI taxonomy): Bacteria > Bacillati > Bacillota > Bacilli > Caryophanales > Paenibacillaceae > Paenibacillus > Paenibacillus yanchengensis. The sequence continues at coordinate 74,586 of NZ_JBHUMH010000022.1, forward strand.
CGAACTTGAAGAGTGTCGTTTTGGCATGTCAATTGTTCGCTAAACAAATGATTAAGCAAGGTGCGGGCGGTTCGATTATTAATATTTCTTCTGTATCTTCTGATCCTCCGTTGTCGCGTGTGTTTACTTATTCAGCATCCAAAGCTGGCGTAAATAATATTACGCAGTTTTTAGCTCGTGAATTTGCACAGGATGGTGTACGTGTTAACGCTATAATTCCAGGCTTTTTCCCAGCGGAGCAAAACAAAAAGATTTTATCGCCTGATCGTGTAAAAGCGATTATGCGCCATACTCCGATGAATCGTTTTGGAGAGCCAAGTGAATTAAAGGGAGCAACTGTATTTTTGGCATCGCAGCAAGCATCGTCCTTCGTTACCGGCTCGTTTATACGAGTAGATGGTGGCTATGGAGCAATGACTATTTAATAAATGTGAGAGTAGAAGGAGACTTGTTTATGACAAATGCAGCAGCTTTACCGTTCGATCAAGTACGAGAGAAGACGATGCAACTTGCTTACCAAACACCAGTAACAGATATGCACACCCATCTCTATGCTCCAGCATTTGATGAGTTATTGCTTTGGGGAGTAGATGAGCTGTTGACCTATCATTATTTGATATCAGAAGCATTTCGTTGGTCGGATGAGCCTTATGAACAGTTTTGGTCATGGACTAAAAAAGAACAAGCGGATTGGATTTGGAAAAAATTATTTATCGATCATTCACCTGTAAGCGAAGCGGCGACTGGTTTCTTAACGATTTTACACCGTTTGGGGATTGATACTACAGCACGGAATTTGGATGAAATTCGCGCTGCTTTTTCTAATATTACGACGGAGCAGCAAGTAGATCGAGTAATGGAAGTAAGTAAAGTACGCAAAATTGTAATGACAAACGATCCGTTTGATCCTTTGGAGCGCCCAGTATGGGACACAAATCAAGGGAAAGCGGATCAGCGATTTTATGCTGCACTGCGAGTCGATAATTTGTTAAATAATTGGCAGCAAGCGGTACAGGATTTGCAAATGCTTGGTTATGATGTAACTGCTGAATGGACGGAAAAAACAAAAGCGGAAGTTCGGCGTTTTCTGGTCGAATGGATCGAGAAGATAGATGCATTGTATTTGGCAGTTTCGATGACGGGTGATTTTGCTTATCCTGCGGATGATCATCGTAGTCGGATGGTGGATGAAGTGATGGTTCCTGTCTGCCAGCAAAAATCGATTCCTTTTGCTTTGATGATTGGTGTCAAACGCCGTGTTAACCCTGGTTTGCAGCTAGCGGGAGATATGAGTATGCACTCTGACGTATCTGCTGTAGAGGCACTGTGCCGTAATTACCCGGATCAAAAGTTTCTTATTACGATGCTAGCGAGAGAAAATCAGCATGAATTAGCTGTACTAGCTCGAAAATTCCGCAACTTAATGGTATTCGGTTGTTGGTGGTTTTTGCATATTGAATCGATGGTAGAAGAAATGACTCGTTTCCGGATGGAACTGCTCGGTACAGCAATGATTCCGCAACATTCCGATTGCCGTGTATTCGAACAATTAATTTATAAATGGGAACATTCCCGTACGATTATCGGTAACGTCTTAGCGGATAAGTATGAAAAACTACACAGAAGCGGCTGGGCAGTATCAGAGGCTGACATTAGTCGTGACTTAGATGATATGTTAAATCGAAATTTCTGGAATTTTATAGGATGTCCGGAAGAAGCAAACTAATTACTTACTCGTTTTCATGGCGTATCCCCATCACTCAGTGCGGCTGGTCAGTTGAATCAACATACAAGAGATTGTGCACATAACACAACAACAGATAGTTTGTATGATAAATCGTATAACCGGTAATAGAAAGACGATTGAAATGCAAGCTTTGTATGATCAATCTTATAAATGGTCATGGGAAGACCCTTGGAATACAAGCTTTGTACGATTTATCGTATAAAAACTTACAATCGTGATCTTAGCCCATCATCTACTGAAAATAGCAGGCAACCGCCTCGCTGCATTCCTTCGAAACAAACAAAAAAAGTTGAACAGAAAAAATTATCTTTTCTTGCTCAACTTTTTTTGTTTTGGGGACTTATTGGACAGCTGGGCTGTAAGTATAATTCCAAATGCTTATTAAAATAGAAGAACAAGGGTAACTATAAGTACGAATATTAGTGGACGGACAACTGCAACTGTACGTATAGATAAAATTTTTACTGTAACTGTAACTGTAACTGTAACTGTAACAGCAAGCAAAACTATATTTGAATCTGCATCTGGGTCTACATGAACATCTAATCCGCCACTGACAACGTTAAGTGTGCGGTAAGTGTCACTGAGCGAATGGGATACGGAATAAAAGGTTTAGTAGGAAACAGTTAAGCTTGCACATAATCATAAAATATGGAAATAGATGATTTCTACAGTTTAAAAAGTAGAAATCATCTTTTTTGTTCTTTTTCAATGATATTTAGCAACATATTTACAGTGAATGTGACAAATAGAGAAATAATGTTTGACTTTAGATAACGATTATCATTATACTGTTAATGATAATCGTTATCACATATTTAAAAATACAAACAGCACTTATATTTTCGGAGGGGTTATTGGTGAGAAAAAGTTTATTAGCTATGTTGATAGCTATCGTAATGGTATTGTCTGCATGTGCAGAGCAACCGGCAAAGAAGGAAGAAAATCCGGCAGCTAGTCCAGAAACAAGTGAAGCTACAGCAGCGGTTAGTGATGGTGTAGATGATGCAAGAGTGCAAGAAATTTTGGCGCAATTCCCAGAATCAATTAGTGAGCGAGTAGCAACGACATCGGTACCAGTTGCAGAGATGTTGCATTTGCTTGGGATCACACCTGTAGGTGTTCCTACGTCTACAAATCCGATTCCGGCTGCGTTTGATCAAGTGGAACGTATTGGTTCGCCGATGCAGCCCGATTTGGAAGTAGTAACGGCGCTAAAGTCTGATCTGCTTATTGGAGCAGAATCACTGCGCAGTACGCTAGAGAAAACGTTAGAAGGTATTGAATTGCAAACAAGTTATTTACCAACCGATTCCTTTGCAGATTTGAAGCTTAGCTTTAAGGTGCTAGGTACATATTTCAACAAGCAAGAAGAAATGAACACTAAATTACAATCGATCACGGATAAAGAAGTAGAACTACAAAAGTTGACAGAAGGAAAAGAACTTCCTTCCGTAATGTTAGTGATCGGAACGGCTGAGTCGTTTATGGTAATGAGTGAGAAATCTTATTTGGGTAGTCTTGTTGGGAAACTTGGAGCGGATAATATAGCTACATCAGCGCTCAAAGTAACGGATACTTATTCTCCAATTAATATGGAGAACATTGTAGCGGCTGATCCAGATATTATTCTCGTACTTGCTTCTGGCGATCATGGAGCAACAGCAGATAAATTTAACAAAGAAATTGAGAAAAACGAAGTTTGGACGAAATTATCTGCTTATCAAAACAAAAAAATTCATATGTTGGATTATAGTACATTCGGTGTTACATCTATTATAAACGTAGAAAAAGCGTTGACAGATATTTCTCAATTTTTTATAGATAAGTGAAGGTGAAGGCAGTGCAAACAGTGAAGAAGTCCAGAGGATGGATGATTGTACTTTTAACGGCGGCACTTGTTATATTGATTGCAATCATCGCTATTGGACTTGGTAGTGTGAGAGTACCTATTCCGGAAATTTTAAAAACATTGTTTGGTTATGCGAATGATGATATGTACCATACAATAATTCTTGATATTCGATTACCACGAGTCATACTTGCTATTATTGTTGGTGCTAATATCGCAATCTCTGGAGCACTGTTGCAAGCTGTTATGGGCAATCCGCTAGCAGACCCTGGTTTAACCGGGGTTACTAGCGGTGCTTCTGCAATGGTACTACTTATTATGCTGGCGGCTCCACAGTATACGGGGCTTATACCAATAGCAGCATTCATAGGTGGCGTTATCGCTGCCGCTATTGTTTATAGTTTAGCGTGGCGTAAAACAGGTATTTCTCCGATTACGATTATATTGTCGGGAGTTGCAGTCAATGCGATTTGTGGCGGTGTTATTGGCTACTTATCTTTGATGTACAGCGATCGTTTGCCAACGGCAGTACAGTGGATGAATGGTAGCTTGGCTGCCAAAGGTAATAATGCTCTATATATGATTTTACCGTACGCCTTAATCGGCTGGGTATTATCTATTCTGGCGATTCGGAAAGCGAACATTATTCGACTTGGTGATCAAGTTGCATCTAATTTAGGTGAAAATGTGAATAGAATTCGGATATGGTTGTCATTGTTAGCTGTATTTTTGGCTGCTATTTCTGTAGCGGCTATCGGGATGATTGGTTTCGTCGGTTTAATTGTGCCTCATATGGCAAGGTTGATGGTTGGTTCTAATTATAAGTTTATGTTGCCAATGAGTATGGTGCTAGGCGCACTTGTGTTGTTAATAGCTGATACAGGTGGTCGAACGTTGTTTGCTCCACTTGATATTCCATCTGGTATTTTGATGGCGGCTATCGGCGGTCCGTACTTTTTATATTTGATGCGCAGGAGGTCATTCTGACATGTTTACTGTGGACTCGGTTTCTATTCGTTATGAGAAAAAGTGTGTCATTAATAATTTTTCTTTTTCGGTTTCTCAAGGGGAAATTGTCTCTATTATCGGTCCGAACGGATCTGGTAAGTCTACGCTTCTAAAAGCAATGTCACGAACGTTACCTTGTGAAGCAGGTCGAATTGTACTGGAAGGCAAAAATATGAAAGAAATGAATGCCAAAGAAGTTGCCCGTACGATGTGTATGCTTAGCCAAAAAAATAATGCTCCAAGTGATATGACGGTCGTGGATTTAGTTTCATACGGTCGTTTTCCGCATAAAAAGTGGTACGAAAAGTTGAACAAAGAAGATATGGAAATTGTCGAGTGGGCACTTGAAAAAACATCGTTGTCAGCATACCGTGATCGTTCGATTGGCGGATTGTCCGGTGGTGAGTCGCAGCGGGCTTGGATTGCTATGGCGCTTGCGCAGCGACCGAAGGTATTATTGCTTGATGAGCCAACGACATATTTAGATATATCGCATCAGCATGAAGTTTTGGAATTGGTACGGGAGTTAAATAAAGAAATGGGCATGACGGTAGTTATGGTACTGCATGATTTGAACCAAGCTGCTACGTATAGCGATCGCATTATCGTTGTGCAAGGCGGAGAAAATTGTATGTGCGGTACTCCAAATCAAGTGATGACTTCTTCCATGATTAAGCAAGTTTATCGCATGGATGCTGAAATACAGCAGCAGGCAGAGGGGCAAGCACCACGGGTTCATTTGCTAGGTACTGTTAAGTAATAATAATTGTGTTTTTATTGTAGGGGGAACAGGGAATGAAAAAGCCAGTAGATATTGAGAAGCACCGTCAAAATTATAATGAATTTGTACAATCGCGTGAGCAAGTGATCCTTTCGATGATTGATGAGGAGGGAAAACCTTTTACAAGCATCGCACCGTTTGTTCGGAAAGATGGAAAGTTTTATATTTATATTAGTCAAATTGCTGATCACTATCAGTTGATGGAAAGCAATGAATATGTCGATGTATTTTTGCACGGAGATCAGTCAGAGACAACGAATAAATTTGCAGTGGAACGTGCGCGCTGGTGCTGTACTGCTGAAAATATAGGTAATGATGGGCATGAAGATTTATTTGCATTATTTAGTGGTGCTTTTGGAGAGAATATAGTGAAGTTGTTGCGTGGACTGGATTTCTCAATATTTGAGTTAACACCGTTAAAAGGTCGATATGTTGCAGGTTTTGGACTTGCTTTTGATTTAGACGTTGAGGGTTTTCACCATGTAGTTATCGACAAAAAGAAAGATGATAAAGGAGGCGAATAAGCTTTGAGTATGGAAACGGTATTGCCAGTATGGCAAACGATTCAGCAACGCTTTTATAAGCTAGTATCGGGTATTCCTCAAAGTGATTTGGAGCTTGGGTTGGATTCGGTCACCATTGTATCGTTAATTCGTCATACCGCAGAAGCGGAATTTATTTTTATGGAATGGTTTTTTGGGCAACCAACGCCAGAGCATGTGAAAGAGCGGATGAGTAGAAAGCAAAGTGAAGTTAGTGAAAGTGTAGAAAGCGTGGAGCAATTGTTAGAGCTGTTGCAATTATCCAATGAAAACATCATGTCGGCGATGCGTAACTTACCGGAGGATGCGTGGCATAAGCCAGTAGAATCTCCAATGGGAGCATCTACACCTTTGGAAGCGATCGGTAGATTGATGTATCACGCAGGTATTCATGCTGGTCAAATTTCACTTATTCAAAAAGTAGAACGCAGCAATCAAAAGTAAGGAGAAAAACATTCTCTAAGCGATTTTTCAGTCGAATAGTAGAATGTTTTTTTGTTATAAAAATAGTGCTTTGATCAAAAAAAACAGCAGTGGTAAGTTGCTATAAACGAAAAGTTAGTACATACTACTTATAGATAAAAGCCGGAAATAACGGAAGTGGCGTAGCATCATTCCATCAACAAGGTCACGATTGGGCGTTGCAGCATTTTACGAATACACTAAGAGCGACTGTCATAAAAGCATAAGAAGGAATGGGGAAAATGGACACAAATTTGACTTTGCATACGGATAAATATCAAATGAATATGATGTATGCTCATTGGAAGCAAGGGACGCTGTATCATAAAGCGGTATTCGAAATATTTTTTCGGAAATTACCTTTTGGCAATGGTTTTGCGGTGTTTGCAGGGCTAGAGCGAGCAGTACATTATTTGCAAAATTTACAGTTTACGCAAGTGGAGCTTAACTATTTGCGCCAGCAAGAAGAACAATATGATGAAGCCTTTTTGCAGTTGCTAGAACAGTTTCGTTTTACAGGGAACGTTCATGCGGTAGCGGAAGGATCGTTAGTATTTGCTGGGGCTCCTTTGCTACGTGTGGAAGCAACGATGTTTGAAGCACATTTGATCGAAACGGCACTACTTAATTTTATTAATTTCCAAACGTTAATTGCAACAAAAGCTGCAAGAGTGAAGCAAGCGGCTGGAGAAGATCAGTTGTTGGAATTCGGTACACGTCGTGCGCAAGAGACGGATGCCGCCTTGTGGGGTGCACGCGCTGCCTATATTAGTGGATTTCATGCGACATCGAATATGCGAGCGGGGATGCTCTTTGGCATACCAGTTCAAGGGACACATGCCCATGCTTGGGTGCAAGCACATGATAGTGAAGCGGAAGCATTCGCTCGTTATGCCGAAACGTTTCCAAACTATGTGACGTTATTGGTGGATACGTATGATACGTTGCAAAGTGGCGTACCAGAAGCGATTAAAGTTGGGCAAGCGTTAGCAGCGCAAGGAAAACGAATGCGAGCGATTCGATTAGATAGTGGCGACTTGGCGTATTTATCGAAGCGAGCACGTCAAATGTTGGACGAGGCTGGGCTGGACTATGTGAAAATTGTTGCATCGAACGATTTGGACGAACATATTATTACAGAATTGAAAAGCCAAGGTGCGCAAATCGATTCCTGGGGTGTTGGTACACAGCTAATTACAGCAGCGGATCAACCATCGTTAGGTGGCGTATATAAATTAGCTGCTCGCGAAGTGCCTGGTCGGGAAGGATATGTTCCGGTTATTAAAATTTCTGGCAATCCAGAAAAGTTAACGACTCCTGGTGTTAAGCAAGTGTATCGTTTAATTAACAAAACGACAGGTAAAGCAGAAGCAGATTATATTGCATTAGATGATGAATCTGATGTGCAGCAAGGTAGCAAAGTGAAATTATTTGATCCCATTCATCCTTATATTTATAAGTACTTGGACAACTATGAAGCTAGCCCGCTGTTACAGCCTGTTATTGTAGCCGGTGAGCTAGTGATGGAGCTACCAACTTTGCAGCAAATACGAGCGTTTCATGAAGAGCAGAAGGCGATGTTTTGGCCAGAGTATTTGCGTAAATTAAATCCTGAAAAGTATCGGGTAAGTTTAAGTGTGAAGCTATGGGAGTTAAGACAAAGACTAATTACTGAAAATAGTAAATAAAGCAAGCTCAAGAAGCCTAAGTGATCTACGGACAATAAAGCGAAAATATCGCCCATTAGTCGTATCGTTCACTAGGCTTCTTTTCATTTCAAAAAGCTACAGTATTTGTGATAACTTTCGATAATCAGTAGGAGATATTCCTTCGTGTTGGCGAAACGAACGACTAAAGTAATGTAGGCTAGCAAATCCTACTTGCTGGCTTATTTTTTCAATGGGTAAGGCGGTTTCTCTTAGTAAACGACGAGCTTCCCGATGACGTATCGTACGAATATAAGTGTTGGGTGCCATGCCAGTTAAATGCTTGAAGAGGCGGGCAGTATGATCGATGCTCAAACTCATCGCTTTGGCGATGGAGTGGTTCGTCCAAGCATCACTAGGCTGTTGTTCGATTTGTTTAATGATTTGGAGCATGCGCTGATCGTGATGTGAAGTGTGCTGCACTGATTTACTTAGTGTAAGTCTAAGTAGATAGGCTAGTATTTGCATCATTAATGATCGACAGACTAGTTCATAGCCAGGTAGGCGCATCGAAAATTCAGATTCTAATTGCTCCATTAATTGCACACAGGCAAGTGGCGGCGTATAGATTAATTGACTCGTTAACGGCGGAAATTGGTCTGAAACAGCTTCTACAGCAAATCCGTGTATATTTACTTGCTCTTCGTTTACGATCATATCCGCTTCAGTGTGGATGTCTAGTTCATGAAAAAAATCAAAATGAATACCTAAAAAACGATTGCCATCCGTTGCAACTGCCGCATTCTGGTGTTTTACTCCCGCTGGTAAAAATAGCAATTGACCTGCTTGAATAGCATGGTCTCGTCCCCAGATCGTCGTCACAGCTTCTCCTTGGTATACATAAAGCAATTCAAAATCGTACAGTCTGCGTGGTGGTAAACGTTGCGGCATTAAAAATTGAAAGCTGGCGTAATGTACATTAGGTATCCAATCTCGAAAGGGGACGACTTTCTGCATTGGATATTGTAATTCCTCATTTAGCATCGGTATGTCTCCTTTGACGTAAGTAAGAATTTTCAACGGAATAGTGCAAATAATATCTTTAATCACTATATAAATCTCAAAAAAAATCAAGTAGTATTAATATTATGACAGATGGTAAATAGAAAGACAATATGACGGAATAAGACAAAAATCTTGTTTGTTCAAAGGAGCGAATGACGATGAAAAAAGGTATTAATATTTGGTCATTTCAAGATGGTAAGTCGATTAAAGATTGTATTACGGTAGCAAAAGATGCTGGCTTCGATGGGATTGAACTTGCACTGAATGAAACTGGTGAATTAAGTTTAGAAGCAACTGATGCAGAAATTAACGAGATTAAAGCTCGTTTGGAAGATGCTGATTTAGAATTAGCTGGTCTAGCTACTGGACTTTATTGGGATTATCCGATGACGAGCGACGATGAAAATAAACGTAACAAAGGGATAGATATTTGTAAAAAACAAATAGAAATTGCTGGTGCGCTTGGCGTAGATGCAATATTGGTGATTCCTGGAGCTGTGGGAGTAGACTTTATCCCTGGAGCAGAAGTTATTAATTATGAAGTAGCTTATGAACGAGCTTCCGAAGCGATAGAGAGCTTAGTACCATATGCAGAAAGCGCCGGAGTAGCGATTGCTATTGAAAACGTCTGGAATAAGTTTTTGTTATCGCCGTTAGAGATGCGTCAGTTTATCGATCAGTTTAAATCTGATTTTGTAGGATCATATTTTGATGTTGGTAACGTCACGTTTAGTGGTTATCCAGAACATTGGATTGAAGTGCTCGGTAGTAGAATTAAGCGCGTACATTTTAAAGACTACCGTCGAACAGCAGGCGGATTGCATGGATTTGTCGATTTGTTAGCAGGTGATGTTGATTATCCATTGGTCGCACAAACGTTGCAAAAGGTTGGTTATAACAATTATGTTACTGCCGAAATGATTCCAAACTATACGCACTACACGGATCAAATGATATACAATACTTCTGGTGCGATGGACGCTATATTAGGGCGCGTAAAGCGATAAAATAAGGAGGGAATAATAAGATGCTAAAAATTGGATTAGTCGGTTTTGGATTTATGGGCCGTATGCACTTTGACAATTATGTTCGTCTCCAACAAGAAGGTGTTCCAATAGAATTGGTCGCTATATGCGATATAAGAATTGAAGAACTAAAGAACGGATCGACGTGGGGCAATATTGCCACAGAGCAATCTGTCTATGATCTAACCCCTTACCGGTTGTATGATAATATCGATGATATGCTAGCGAACGAAGAACTTGATATTGTCGATTTGGCATTGCCAACACCGATTCATGCGGATTATTCCTGTCGGTTATTAGAAGAAGGTAAACATGTATTTTGTGAAAAGCCAATTGCGCTTACTTCTGCGGAAGGTTATCGGATGGCAGAAACGGCTCGCCTTACAGGTAACAAATTAATGATCGGGCAATGTTTGCGGTTTTGGCCAGCATATGAATTGTTGAAGGAATGTGTCGAGGACAAACGTTTTGGCGAAGTTGTTTCGGGGAACTTCTTTCGTGGCGGTGCATCTCCACAGGGATGGTTTATGGATGGAGAGCAAAGTGGCGGCTGTATGGTAGATATGCATGTTCACGATACGGATGTTATTCACTGGTTGTTTGGTCCACCGACACATGTATCTACACTTGCTCGTAACAATGTTCCAAAAAGCGCTTATGATACAGTATCTACAAATTATGCCTATCCAGATGGAAAAGTGATTAATGCGCAAGCAGATTGGACATTGCAAGGCGATTTTGGATTTTCGATGACTTATCGTGTCAATTTTGAGAAGGGCAACCTAGTGTTCAATGGCGATACAGTGAAAGTTAATCCAGAAGATGCTGCCGGATTTGTAGCAGACTTGCCAGATGACAGAGGTTATTATCGAGAGCTACGCTATTTTGTAGAGTCAATTATTAACGATACAGAAATTACTATATGTACACCAGAAAGTGCGGCTAAATCGTTAGAAATTATCGAAGCTGAAATAAAGTCAGCTGACAATAAAGGAATGTTGCAACCGATAGCTTAATGTCATCATTACTATAGTTACGATATATAATAGAAGGAAAGAGAATTTAGTGAAGCTTTTTGCTCAAGTTTAAAGCAAAAAGCTTCTTTGTCCTAGAGTAGGAAAAAATATGTATAAAACGTAGGAATAGCAGTGCAACATTTCGCAACTCGGTATATAATAAGGAGGAAGTAAATAGATTATAGTTGGGGGTGGGACGGTGAAGGTCTGGAATTTTGCTATTATCGGCTGTGGATCAATCGCAGACTTTCATGCGGAGGCGATTTCGCAGTTAAGTAATGCTAGGTTAGTAGCAGTGTCTAGTCGAAGTGAACAGAAGGCAGCAGCGTTTGCAAGTAAAGTAAATAGTGAGTGGACGAGCGATTATAATGAGCTGTTACAACGAGCAGATATTGATATTGTCTGTATTACGACTTCCAGTGGTAGTCATGCTACGATAGGACTTGCTGCAATTGCTGCTGGTAAGCATGTTGTGATCGAAAAGCCACTAGCGATGAGAACAACTGATGGAGCAGAGCTAGTACGTGCCGCTCGTGCTGCTAATGTGAAACTATCCGTCATTTCACAGCGTCGGTTTGAACCGCAACACCAATTAGTAAAACAAATGTTAACTTCAGGCGCACTTGGGAAATTATTATTAGTGGAAGCTTCCTTACCATTTTATCGTTCGCAGGATTATTATGATAGCGCTTCATGGCGAGGTACGATTGCGGAAGATGGCGGAGCTTTGATGAATCAAGGTATTCATAGTGTAGATTTATTATTGTGGTTTGCTGGATCAGTACAATCGGTAATGGGAGAAATCGCTACTCAAACGCATCAGATGGAAGCGGAAGATATGGGGCTTGCTATCGTTAAATTTGAAGGTGGAACGCTTGGTACGATTATGGCTTCTACTAGTATACAACCTGGTTTTCAAGCGACGATGCATCTGTATGGATCGCTTGGTACGATTAAGCTCGAAGGATCATCTATTACGTACTGGCATGTGCGAGGGCATGAACAGCCGCAAGCGGAACAAGAGAAAAGCTATGGCGGTGTATCTGATCCACGCAATTTAGTAGCTGATTATCACCGTATCCAATTTGCAGATGTTATTAGTGCCATTGAGCAGGATGTTACTCCGCTTGTTTCGGGGGCAGACGGTGTAAGAGCAGTGGAGCTTGTGGAGTCGATATATGCAAGTTCAGTAACTGGCAAGCGAATCGATACATTTGTTGAGCTATAAAGAAATGTATCGTTTGCGTTTAATAACAACGTTGGCAGTAAACGAAGGAAATAATTATAACGATAAACCAATGTCGAGGAAGAAGGTATTCGGATGTCTCAAAAAATAATCAAAGTTGGCATTATTGGGCAAGGACGCAGTGGACGAAACATTCACGGAAATATGCTTGTCTCTTTACCGAATCAATATAAAATTGTTGCAATTGCCGACTCCATGGCTGATCGACAAGCACAAGCAATGAAAGAATACGGATGTAGAGCTTACGATACGTATACGCAGATGGTGGAAGAAGAGCAATTAGATTTAATTGTTAACGCATCACCAAGTCATTTACATTTTCCAATTACATTAGAATTGCTAAATAAAGGGCTTCACGTTTTATGTGAAAAGCCGCTTGCCAAAACAGCAGCAGAAGTGGATCAATTAATAGAAGCATCGCAACAAAACAATGCGTTACTAGCTGTTTTTCAACAATCTCGTTATCAGCATGCTTTCGTTCAGTTGCGTGAAGTAATTGCTTCTGGTGTACTGGGAAGAATTGTTCAGGTTGATTTTTCGCTCAACGGGTTTGCTAGAAGATGGGATTGGCAAACGCTGCAAAGTAATAACGGTGGAACATTGATGAATACAGGACCTCATCCGCTTGATCAAGCGCTACAATTATACGGTAGTGAAGAAATGCCGGATATTACATGTATGATGGATACGGTAAACACGTTTGGTGATGCAGAAGATTATGTGAAATTATTGATGCGCAAACCAGGACAACCAACAATAGATCTGGAAATATCTTCTTGTAGTGCTTATCCGCACGAATTGTTTAATGTCCAAGGCTCTAATGGCGGGTTGCGTGGTACAAGCGACAAGCTGACTTGGCGTTATTTTAAGCCGGAAGAAGCGCCAGAGCAAGTGTTAGTAGCGGAACCGCTAGTTAATGCTGCTGGTGAACCTGCATATTGTAGAGAAGAGCTGGTATGGCATACGGAGGAATGGACGATAGATCCAGATGTGGGGAAAGATCCGTTTAATCATATGGTGAAAACTTTCTATCAGATGTTACACCGTCATATGGTGGATGGAGCGGAATTAGAAATTACTGCCAAACAAGTTCATCTACAGATGCAAGTAATGGAAGAATGTCGTCGTCAAAATGCTCATATTTATAAAGATTAAACATAAAAAGTATTATAATTGTAAGTATCTAATAATAAATTTGCTATTCAGCCCTTTTCCTCATGGAAAACTGGGCTTTTTAGCATTATCTTCATATATTCCTTCTTCAAATTTGCAATAGCTTGTTTAACATAATATCATATAACTGTACGTCCCAATCACAGAAGCAATTGAACGTATAACAGGTGAGGAGATTAAGTATGAAAAATGGCTATCCAATCGCTCAGTTTAAAAAGCTGAAAGATGAAGTGACTCGGTTCATGATGATGTATCAGTTTGCATTGCAAGAACTTGAGACTAAGGTGGAAATTCTGAAAGAAGAATTTCATTTGTTACATGACTATAATCCCATTGAACATACAAAATCACGAGTGAAGTCGATCGAGAGTATAATAAATAAGATGCAGCGAAAAGCTGTTCCTTTTTCCTTAACAAGTATTAAAGAACACTTGTATGATATTGCTGGAATGAGAATAACTTGCTCATTTATTTCTGATATTTATCGTGTATGTGATATGCTAAGTAAGCAATCGGATTTAAAGGTAATAGAAATAAAAGATTACATCAAAGATCCGAAGCCTAACGGGTACCGTAGTTTGCATATGATCGTAGAAATACCGGTATTTATGTCTAATGGTGTAGAGTATGTTCGGGTAGAAGTTCAGGTTCGTACGATAGCGATGGATTTCTGGGCTAGTTTGGAGCATAAAATATTTTATAAGTACAACAAAGATGTACCGGACGAATTGCTGAGTGAACTGAAAGAAGCAGCAGAAAATGCGAATAAGCTCGATAAACAAATGGAAAGACTTAACCGGGACATCGCTGCTATTAAAGAGCAGCAAGAGGATAATGAGGAAGAAGAATTGGCTCGATTATTACTTTCGAACGAACAATTTTTATTGCCGGCTAGTTTGATAGATGTTGGGGAATTTAAGGAGCAGTAATCATTTCTAGCAATCTCCTAAATTGGACAATAGTTTATATTTTTAGTAGGATTAGAAGGATAGTAGATAGCTTGAATCAGCGACAAAGTATGGGGGATGAGACGATGCTAAAATTAGGTGCGAAGGTCGTCATTGTGGCTGACCATTTCGAACAAAATATTCCCATTGGGGAATACGGTTATATTATTGCGTATGATCGCAATACAGACAACGTTTTTGATTATGTAGTCCGAGTACCAAGTGCTAATCGTAATTTTCTCCTTCCAGATATAGACGTGGAAATGGAAGATGAGTTGCTACGAAGAGAAGTAGAGCGAGTAGAAAAGGAATCATTAATTGATTATGCGCTTGCAACCTATAATGAGCAATTATTTCATTCTATTATGCGCAGCGAAGAGGAAGAGGAAGAAGTGGAAACAACAAATGCAGAAGCACTAAGCAATGAAGAATTTATTCGCAGAGTAAATTTGAAAGCTTGGATTTAATTCCGTTGTTTCATTTTTTTTCGATGAATGTGTTATAGTTTTGCACCTAGACGACCAACATACTAACAGGAGCACAGCTAGCTTGAGTTTTGGCTAGTTCTGCTACGGTTAGTATGTTTTTTTGTATACAGCTCGTTTTGCGTGGAGCAATACATTGCTGTAAACGGCTTGTATACGTTATAATAATATGCATGACTTTTATAGAGGAGAGTATGGGAATGAGCATAACAGTGAACGATGTAGAGCACGTTGCTAGCCTTGCACGCCTTAGATTAACGGAGGAAGAAAAGCAGCTATATACGGAACAGCTTAATACCATTATTAATTATGCTAATAAGCTAAGCAGCTTAGATACGGAAGATGTCGTTCCGACGAGCCATATATTGCCGCTTGTTAATGTAATGCGTGAAGACGAGCGTAAGCCATCCTTACCTATCGAGAAGGTGCTGGCTAATGCCCCGGATGATGAGGACGGACAGTTCAGAGTACCAGCGGTACTAGAATAAATGGCGGGGTTTAATTTGAAAGGAGGAACTTTAGTTGGCACTGCATGAATGGCGTCTACGAGACGTACAAAAACAACTGGAGCAAAAGGAAGTGTCTGTTTCCGAATTGGTAGATCACTCCTTAGCTCGCATTAATCAAACGGATGAGCGAATTAAAGCTTTTATTACGGTAGATGAAGAAGGGGCACGCTCGCAAGCTGCAAAATTAGATGCAGTTGCAGGTCGTGCGACTGATAAACCACTCTTTGGTTTGCCGATTGGATTAAAAGATAATATTGTAACCGAAGGATTGATAACGACTTGTGCGAGTCAGTTTCTACGTAACTATAATCCAATCTATGATTCGACTGTAGCCAGTAAACTGAAGGATGCTGGAACGATTACAATGGGTAAGCTGAACATGGATGAATTTGGTATGGGTGGCTCTAGTGAAAACTCCAGTTTTCATGTGACACGCAATCCATGGAATGAAGCATATGTAGCCGGAGGTTCAAGTAGCGGTTCAGCTGCGGCAGTAGCAGCAGGACAAGTCTATTTTGCGCTAGGAACGGACACAGGCGGCTCTATTCGTCAGCCAGCTGCTTATTGTGGTGTTGTTGGTCTAAAGCCAACCTATGGGCTTGTATCGCGCTTTGGCGTCGTTGCCTTTGCTTCTTCATTCGATCAGGTAGGACCAATTACAAAAAATGTAGAAGATGCAGCATTTGCACTGCAAGCTATTGCGGGATACGACAAAAGTGATACGACTTCTGCGAATGTTACGATTCCAGATTATTCGAAAGCATTGGACGGTAATGTTGCAGGTTTGAAGATCGCTGTTCCTAGAGAATATTTGGGCGAAGGCGTTGACCCACAAGTAAAAGAAGCTATTCAGCAGGCGCTCAAGCAATATGAATCAATGGGTGCAGTAGTAGAGGAAGTATCGATGCCGCATACAGAATATGCGGTTGCTACGTATTATTTACTATCATCTTCTGAAGCTTCATCTAACTTGGCTCGTTTTGACGGTGTACGTTATGGTGTACGTGCGGAAAATCCAGATAATTTATTGGATCTGTACTTGAAATCACGGAGTGAAGGTTTCGGACCAGAAGTAAAACGAAGAATTATGCTTGGTACATATGCGCTTAGCTCCGGATATTACGATGCATATTACTTGAAAGCTCAAAAAGTGCGTACACTGATTAAACAAGATTTTGATCAAATATTTGAAAAATATGATGTAGTAATCGGACCGACAGTACCTAAACCAGCGTTTAAAGTTGGCGATTATCAAGGTGATCCGTTAACGATGTATATGAATGATATTTGTACGATACCGGCCAGCCTTTCTGGTGTTCCTGCCATAAGTATCCCTTGTGGAATGGTCGATGGATTACCGATTGGTATGCAAATTATTGGTAAAGCATTCGATGAGTCGACAGTATTAAAAGTAGCACATGCTTTTGAAGCTCAAACGAATTATCACCAGCTACGACCAGAGCTATAATAAATGCTTCTTTTCCTGAAAAGATAATTAGTGGAGAAGCGGAACGAATGATTATGGAGGAAGAAAGGAACGATTGGAATGTCTGAACCGAACAAATACGAAACGGTCATCGGGCTGGAGGTACACGTTGAACTGCATACCGAAAGTAAAATTTTTTGTGGCTGTTCGACTTCATTCGGTGCGCCACCGAATAGTCACACTTGTCCGATCTGCTTAGGTCATCCAGGTGTACTTCCTGTACTTAACTATCAAGCGGTAGAGTATGCGATTAAAGCTGCTATGGCTATTAATTGTGAAATTGCCGATATAAGTAAATTTGATCGTAAAAATTATTATTACCCTGATTCGCCAAAAGCGTATCAAATATCGCAGTTTGATCAACCGATTGGCGAGCATGGGTATGTCGATATCGAAGTAAATGGCAAAACAAAGCGCATTGGGATTACCCGACTGCATTTGGAAGAAGATGCGGGGAAATTGACACACGTGGATGGCGGTTACGCTTCGCTCGTCGATTTTAACCGTGTAGGAACACCGCTTGTAGAAATAGTAACGGAGCCGGACATTCGAACGCCAGAAGAAGCAAAAGCATTTTTGGAAAAGCTACGTGCGATTATGCTATATTGTGATGTTTCTGATGTGAAAATGGAAGAAGGCAGTATGCGCTGTGATGCTAACGTTAGTTTGCGTCCATACGGGCAAGAAAAGCTAGGAACACGGGCGGAACTGAAAAATATGAATTCTTATCGTGGTGTACAGCGTGGGCTGGAATACGAAGAGATTAGACAAGCAGACTTGTTGGATCGCGGCGAAGAAATTGTGCAAGAAACACGTCGTTACGATGATGCATTAGGCAAAACATTTTCGATGCGTGGCAAAGAAGAAGCACATGATTATCGTTATTTTCCAGATCCAGATTTAGTAAAGGTAACGATAAGCGAACAATGGAAACAACAAATTGCTGCTACTATTCCAGAACTGCCAGATGCTCGTAAAGCTCGTTATATTGCAGAATATAGCCTGCCATCTTACGATGCTGAAGTAATTACAGCGACGCGTCAATTGGCTGACTTCTTTGAAGAAAGTATGAATTATACAAAAGACGCGAAATCGGTGTCGAACTGGATAATGGGTGACTTGCTAGGCTACTTGAATGCTAACAATTTGGAGCTAGAGCAAGTGAAAATTACAGGTCAAGGTTTAGGGGAAATGATTCTTCTATTAGAAAAAGGAACGATTAGTGGAAAAATTGCCAAAACGGTGTTTAAAACTATGCTGGAGACTGGAAAATTGCCACAACAAATAGTAGAAGAACAAGGGTTAGTCCAAATTAGTGATGAAGGTGCATTGCTTGCTATCGTCGATACTATTATTGCTGCTAATCCACAATCAGTGGAAGATTATAAAGCAGGAAAAGATAAAGCGATTGGCTTCCTCGTAGGACAAATTATGAAGGAAACAAAAGGGAAAGCAAACCCAGCACTAGTAAACAAATTATTGTTGGAACGACTCGCTTAATTGGGAGTAAGTAAATAGTAAATAGGGGCTATCCAATTAGTCTTCAAAATAAAAAAGTTGAGTGGGAAAAGGTAATGTTTTCCGCTCAACTTTTTTTTAATGCTACGTGGACCTTGTTCAATCGTCACTGCGTGGTAATTATTACATGTAAAACCTTTAAAGTCCTAAATTTTTATTATACTCCATACAATGACATCCTGTTCAGTCAAAATTGTAAATTTCATATGATAAATCGTACAAAGCTTGTATTCCAAACGTCAGTCGATGACCGTTTATACGATTTATCGTACAAAGCTTGTATTTCAAGGGTCTGCTCGTGACCGTTTATACGATTTATCGTACAAAGTTTGCATTTCAAAAGTGTGCTTGTGACCGTTTATACGATTTATCGTACAAAGCTTGCATTTTAAGGGTCTGCTCGTGACCATTTATACGATTTATCATACAAATAATCTGTCGGTGCTTTATCTGCACAATCTCTTATATGTTGTTTCAACAATCCCACCCATATAACCTTAGATTATATAGTAGTCCTCTATTTATGTTGTTGAATGAATTCTCGTGGGCTTAATTGGGTATGTTTTTTGAAAAAACGAGAAAATGAAAATAAATCAGCAAAGCCTAACTGAATGGCAATCGTCGAAATGCTAAACTCTGTGTAGCGCAGCAATTGTTTAATATGCTGTATACGTAGTTGATCAATGTGATGTTTCATACTGTAGCCACTTATTTGTTTGAATTTGACTGATAAATGACTGCGTGTATAGCCAAAATGTTCAGCAATTTCTTGTACTGTTAATGGTTGGGCAGCTTTGGAAGTAATAAATGTAGTAATTTCGTCAAAGAAAGCTTGTTCTGCATTGCGATTCGTATGAAGTAATTCTGTATGAACGTATTCAAACAATGCTTCTAGTATACCTGCGGTAAAGGCACGTTCATAGGGAGACACATCTACTCGTTCGACAACGGTTTGAAAAGCAGTAATTAATTTGGCAGTAGTATCATTTCGGGTAATAACGCCGCTCCAATGCGGGCGATCATGCCAATCTCTTTCAAATTTTAAGGTTATCCACTTCACGTCTGGGCAATGATAAACAAAATTATGTTTCACGTAAGGTGGTAATAATAACATATCTCCAGGATATAGCGTATAATTGTTTTGTTCCACATTGCTTTGCACAGAACCATCTATAATAATTTCAAGTTGCCAATGACTATGGTGGTGTAATGCTACCGTTTTATTTATATATTGACCAAAAAATATAGAAAGTATGTGGTTATTCATCTGTACTCTCCTCGAATAACAATCAGTTTAACAAACATAATGATCAGCAGTTAATTATTTTAGCTATGTGTAAGCGTTATGAAATTTGTTATTGGGTTGGATTATCGGTGATGTTATTAGTATAGCAACAACTGAAATTGTAAGCTACCATCATAGTTAAAACGTCTATCGCTAGTTTAATTATGTATAAAGCGATAGATATTCTTTCGTATGTTTCTGTTTATAATGGAATATAATATTGATATTTCCGCTAATTAATGCGATAAAAAGCATTGCAAATAACTGCATTTTGTGAGGAAGCTTTTGCTATTGGATTGACAAAGTGTAAACGATACACGTATTATAGTATTAATAATAATAATTACAAAGAAGGACGTGAGGGGAATGGGCCTTAGTGTGAAGATGGCATTAGAGCAGCTGAAGATGACTGGTGTCCGAATGACCCCACAGCGTCACGCTATTTTAAGCTATCTGATGGACTCTAAGTCACATCCAACAGCGGATGAGATATATA
The DNA here is from genome assembly GCF_042684845.1 of Paenibacillus yanchengensis. Lineage (NCBI taxonomy): Bacteria > Bacillati > Bacillota > Bacilli > Caryophanales > Paenibacillaceae > Paenibacillus > Paenibacillus yanchengensis. The sequence continues at coordinate 94,875 of NZ_JBHUMH010000022.1, forward strand.
AGGCGCTCTCACCAGATTATCCAAGTATGAGCGTAGCTACTATTTATAACAACTTAAGATTGTTCGTAGAAGCTGGTTTAGTGCGTGAGCTGACTTATGGGGATGATTCTAGTCGATTTGATGCTGATCTAACGGATCATTACCATGCCATTTGTAAATCGTGTGGAGACATCGTTGACTTCGGATATCCACCATTATTAGAAGTAGAACGAGTAGCATCGAAAGAAACTGGTTTCGTTGTACAAGGTCATCGCATGGAGATTTATGGTATATGTACTAGCTGTAACACAGTGAAAGCAGAATAAATCTCATTAATATTAAAAATTGGAAAAACGTGAAGAACGACCTATGTAGATGGTTATCGTAGGCTGATCTTTACGTTTTTTAATTATTCCTAATAATTTCTTAAACTTTTCCTTATGTATTATCGTTATAATAGAGAGAAGAAGTGAGCAACAAAAAGGAGAGTGAGTTTGTGGAAACGATGCATACCCGAGCGAATTTACCGCAGAGATATGGGAAGCGGAAATCTAGAAAGACAAAGAGATGGTTTGTCATACTACTCGGGGTGATTTTAATATTGGTAGGAAAGTATATTTATGATCACTATATTCCTAGTTTTCAGCAAGTCCAGCCTAAGTATTCATCTGATTTTCCTATTACAATGAATGGTAAGGAAGCACCATTTAAAGCATTAATAGATGAAGATCAAGTAAAACTACCGCTACCTTTATTGCAGCAATGGTTGGAAGAGGATCAACATATTCATTATGAACAAGATAATGGAGCACTGGTATTAACGACTTCATCATCTGTACTTCGGATGGTTGTAGATGAAAAAGTGGGACAACTTCAATTGGCTCCATATCAATTAGATTCGGCTGCTGTAGAAGTAGATGGTGTCGTTTATTTACCTTTGCAGCCATTAGAAAAATTATATGGAATACAAGTAGAATATAATGCAGAAAGTGGAGTAACTACTTTATTTCATGCTGGACAAACGCTACAATCTGCAGAAGTAACAAAAGAAAAGGGCGTAGTGATGCGAATAGAACCGCATATTAAAGCGCCTTACTTGGCAAAAGTGGTCCAGCATGAAGTAGTTCGAGTATGGGAAGAAGAAGCTGGTTGGTTCAAAGTACAAAATAAACTGGGACATTATGGTTATGTGAAAAAAACTGGCGTACAATTAACAACGACGGAGCAGATTCCCACATTGGAGAAGAAAGAAGCTTTTGTTGCTTGGAAAAAGCCAAACAGTAAGATCAATCTCGTGTGGGAAGCAGTATACGGCAGACGCCCAGATCCTGCTACCATTGGTTCGATGCCGGGAGTTAATGTAATAAGTCCTACTTGGTTTGAACTAGCTGATAGCAAAGGTAACATTAATGAAAAAGCAGATACGGCGTTTGTTACCTGGGCGAATAAGCGAGATTATGAAGTATGGGCACTATTTAGCAATGCTTTTGAACCAGAACAAACGACAACAGTATTAGCAAATGTAGACAGTCGATTTACGATGATTAAGCAATTGCTTGCTTTGGCAGATAAGTATAAATTACAAGGGATTAATGTCGATTTTGAAAATGTATATACCAAAGATAAAGAAAATTTTGTGCAATTTATCCGGGAGATGACTCCATTTCTTCATGAGCAAGGGTTAGTCGTTTCCGTTGATGTTACTCCAAAATCTAATAGTGAAATGTGGTCGGCTTTTATCGATCGTGAAGCACTAGGCAAAATCGTCGATTATATGATGGTAATGGCGTATGACGAGCATTGGGCAGCTAGCCCGAAAGCGGGATCGGTTGCTTCATTACCTTGGACAGAGCATGCGATTACGAAAATATTAGAGGAAGACAACGTGCCATCTGAAAAATTAATATTAAGTATGCCGCTATATACGCGAATTTGGACAGAAAAAAAGTTGGAAGATGGGACTATTAAGGTTTCGTCAAAAGCAGTGGGCATGGAGCGGGTGAAAAATATTATAAAAGAAAAGAAATTGACTCCAAAGCTGGACGAACAGGCGGGACAACATTATGTTGAATATGTGGAAGAAGGCAATCGACAGCGGATATGGATAGAAGATGAGTTATCTATTACGAAACGAATTTCATTAGTACACAAGTATAAATTGGCTGGAGTAGCATCATGGCAACGAGCTTTTGAAACGGCTACTATATGGCCAGTTATTGAAAAACAATTACAACAAACGAAGCAATAATAATATTGTGAATAGAAAAATACCGTAACAATGTAGTAGGCGAGTAGATACCAAAGGTGCCAGTAAGCATACATTGTTACGGTATTTTACGTTTGTATGTTTAAGTGTTTATGCGTTGTATACTAATTCGTTGGTGATGGAGCGGGATGACTTTCTTCTTCTTGAGCGAATTCAGTAGCATCGTTCGGATCAAGTGTTAGCATCGTTTTGCAGAACATACAGCGGTCTGTTTTGCCAAGCATTTTCGTTTGTTTGTTGCATTCCGGACATTGGAGCGCAGTCGCACTAGTAGACATCATACCAGCCCAAAAGTAAATGACAACACTAGCAAGTAGGACAATCATTCCTAATACAAGGAATATAGCAGATACTATTCTCCCTGCCTCTCCCCAAAATACAATTCCAGCTGTCCCCAAAATCATAACTAACATGCCCAGCATCGTAGAAACGAGTCCCCATAAACGGAATTCGTTAATTTTTGCCGATTTAAAAAAGAACTTTTTCATAACGTCAAACCTTTCATCACAAATTTAATCGAATATTATTGATAATATTATGTAGATTTAGCAGGAATAATTGTATAACTTGTCGAAAAACAAAGAGACTGAGTTTTCGAAGAAGCTTTAGAATACCATTATAGCGCAATCATGATTGATTAGCTATACGGAGGAAATTTTGTGGATGCTATAAAAATGCATTTATTCCATACCTATCGTCAAAAATCTCATGTAAGTTCTATTGTAGTTGTCGCTGGACCAATAATGTCGATGCCGCTTGTTGAAGGGACAAAAGCACTTGCTATTATTGTTATGCAACAACAAGTAGAAGATATTTTATTTGAGTATGTAGAAATTGACAATGAACGGATTGTAGTGCAGTTAATATCCAAGGAAAGGCTATCCAAATATCTACAAAACAATAATCAATGGAACAACAGTATATTGGAATGGCTACTACGAGGAGAGATATTGTTGGATACGGATCAGTTTTGGGCGAATACGCGAAAACAAGTATTATCATTTCCAGAAGAACTACGTGATCAAAAACGATTTCAAGAATTTGTTTTATTTTTACAATGCTATGTCCAGGCAAAACAGTTTTTTCATGAAGGACATGTTCTCGATGCTTATAGTAAAGTGTTGCTAGCACTACATCATTGGGCGCACATTGTTTTGATAGAAGAAGGAATTAGACCAGAGCTAGCAGTATGGAAACAGTTAAAACATGTACATCCTGGAGTATATAAACTGTATGAGGAACTATCTGCCAGCCCAGAATCGATGGAGCAACGAGTGCAACTTGTATTGCTTGCTTGCGAATTTACGGCGATTAACAAATTAAAAGGATGCTGTACTCACTTATTCAAGATTATGAAGGAAAGTGACCTTCCATGGAGTATATCCCAATTACAGCAGCATCCAAGCATGGCGGTATTGCAATTAGATTTAGCTATGGTATTTCAAAAATTAGTGCAACGAGCTTATGTAGAAGAAGTGGCAATACTTTCAGATCTAAATGTAGAGTGGATGGAAATACGTTATAAGCTTGTTGTGGAATGAATGAGAGAATAAGTATCAATCAATCAATAAATAAATAAATAAATGAGCTGCACCAATAGGACTGTCCAGAAATATAGTGAAAACTAACTTCTGGCTGTCCTATTTTTAATTACAACATTTCTTATATTACTATGAAACAAAGATCAGCAAAAGATTTATTCATACACGACAGCGGTTGTCATGCCCCCTAACGGTAAGGTCATATTATTGCTAACATGATGTGGAAAATGGCAATGTAATGGCCAGCGACCTGGATTATTGGCGATAAATTCAATATCTCTTGTTGTGCCTGAAGAGACGAGTATAGTATTCATTTTGCGTTGATTAGCTGGCGGTACAGCATTGCCGTCCAAAGCCGTTTCGTAAAATTGATGACCATGAAAGTGAATCGGATGGTTCATCATGCCAATATTGCCGAAGCGCAGTCTAACACGCTCTCCTTCTTTGACGGGGAGTAATGATGTATATGGAAAGGAGCGACCATTAATCATGAAAAAATTGCTACTATGCGCAAAAGGATCGATATTAAAAATCCCTTGTTTAACAACACCTTGCTCCAAGCCTACCAAATGATGGGCACTAAGCATAAGGTAGTAGTCTCTATCGATATGCGGTGTACTAGCTTCGGGATCAAGTATAATAAATCCGCCTTCTAATCCTAACATATCTTGTAAAACCGTATAGTAATGAGCATGGTACATGTGAGTTCCTGGTGGGTTGGTTATTTCAAAGTGATAATCAAAATAAGTACCAGGATCGATTTTTGGAGATGGTTCAATTTCTGGTACACCATCCATAACATTTGGAACATTTAATCCGTGCCAATGTACGCTGGTTGGTTGTGGTAGTTTGTTGTACACTCTAATGCAGACATAATCACCCGGATAAACACAGATTGTCGGCCCAGGTGTTATTCCGTTATATCCCCAAGCGTTGATAAAAACACCAGGCAGTATTTCCGTTTGCACCTCTTCAGCAATCAACTCGAAATATTTCACGCCGTTTTGAATAGTAAATGGTAAGTTTGGGATGTTGGGAGTAATAACCATATAAATCCTCCTTCCTGAACATTCTTAATAGTATATGAGTAAATGTAAAAAAACAGATCTTATTTCAGAATATTGTAGCAAGAAATTTGTCTATTTCTAGAACATATAATTTGCGGATTTGACTCTCCAATATGAAGATGGTATATTACAAAATAAACAGATTAAAACTACTACCATTAACGCAAACGTTTGCCTAGATTTTCTATTTATTAGTGGTGAACAAAGATGCGTTTTCATTTTAAGTTCAATGCAAACGTTTAAGTAGACAGTATTTATTTGATAAATAGTATTTTATCTTCAATACTTAGTAAAATTTACTTAAACGTTTGCGTTAATGTGAAGAGAAATGGTAAGTTTTTGGAGGGTTGCTAAAAGTGAAATGGTGGCAGACAGCAGTTGTGTATCAGATTTATCCAAGAAGTTTTCAAGATAGCAATGGCGATGGTATTGGTGATTTACAAGGAATTATTAGTAGATTGGATTATCTCGAACAATTAGGAATTAACGCTATTTGGTTAAGTCCGGTTTATCAATCTCCGAATGACGATAATGGCTATGACATTAGTGACTACGAAGCTATTATGGAAGAATTCGGAACGATGGCTGATATGGACCAACTTATTCAAGAAGCGGACAAACGTCATATTAAAATAGTAATGGACCTAGTAGTCAATCATACGTCGGATGAACATCGGTGGTTTATTGAAGCTCGCAAAGGAAAAGACAATCCATATCGTGATTATTATGTTTGGCGTGATCCAGTTGCTGGAGATGTTCCTAATGGGCTGCGTTCTACGTTTAGTGGTTCAGCTTGGGAGTTTGATGAGGAAAGCGGTCAATATTATTTACATTTGTTTAGTAAAAAACAACCAGATCTTAATTGGGAAAATGAACAAGTAAGGCAAGAAGTTTGGAAGATGATGAATTTTTGGTTGGAAAAAGGAATAGGAGGGTTCAGACTCGATGTTATCGATTTAGTGGGTAAGCTGCCTGATCAGAGCATCACTGGAAACGGTCCCAAATTACATGAATATTTGCAAGAGATGAACCGCAATACATTTGGTAATTACGATGTGATGACGGTAGGAGAAACATGGGGAGCTACTCCAGAAATTGCAAAGTTATACTCCGATCCGAAACGCGATGAACTATCGATGGTTTTTCAATTTGAGCATATTGGTTTGGATCAGCAACCTGGAAAAGACAAATGGGATTTGCAGCCACTACAAGTAAATGAATTGAAGCAAGTGTTAGCAAAGTGGCAAACTTCTTTAGGCAATGAAGGTTGGAACAGTTTATTTTGGAATAACCATGACTTGCCAAGGATTGTATCCCGTTGGGGGAACGATCAGCAGTACCATGTAGAAAGTGCCAAGATGTTTGCTATACTATTGCATTTAATGAAAGGGACTCCGTATATTTATCAAGGGGAAGAGATTGGTATGACTAATCGTCCGATTAATGATATTTCGGAAGTTGCTGATATAGAGAGTATTAATATGTATGCAGAGCGACTCGCTGCTGGATATCAAAAAGAAGAAATAATAGCATTTATTAATGCCAAAGGTAGAGATAATGCGAGAACTCCTATGCAATGGGATGAAACAGAAAATGCTGGCTTTACTACAGGAAAGCCTTGGCTATATGTCAATGACAATTATAAAAAAATTAACGTATCTCAAAATTTAACTGACAATAATTCCATTTTTAACTGTTATAAAACGTTAATACAGCTTAGAAAAGATAACCCGATCGTTGTATGGGGGGAATTTGAGCTAGTAACCGATGTACCTGAGCCAATATTTGCTTATTTGCGACATCACGAAGGGATAAGCTGGCTAGTTGTCGCTAATTTTGGTGAAGTAGAACAGCAATTGAATGTATCTAATTACACAACCTATACTAAATTATTAATTAGCAATTACAGTAAAATACAAACGAACTTATCAGAATTAATATTACAACCTTATGAAACATTTGCTGTACAACTATAGATAACTGGGGGAAATGAAGATGATTAAATATGGTGGTAAAAAAAGATTTACAGTGTTGACGTTGCTTTTAGTCATGACATTATTGGTTGCAGCTTGTAGTGGTGGAGGTAATTCGGGTAACAGCAATAAAAATGCTAGTGGCAATACGGCGAATAACAATGGTGGTAGTGGAGTATCGAATGATCCTTATGGTAAATACGAGGAAGAAATTACAGTAGAGATGGGTCGTACTACAGCTAAAAACCCAAAACTACCAAAAGGTGATACGTATGAAAACAATGCCTATACACGATATGTCAAAGATGAACTTAACGTAGTGGTCAAAAACGCCTTCGAAAGTAACGGTGATGATTATAATCGTCAAGTTGCGCTTGCTATCGCTTCAGGAGAACTGCCAGATATGATGCGTGTTGACACAAAACAAGAACTGAAAGAACTGGTTGATAATGATCTAATAGCGGATTTGACAGATGTATATGATAAATTTGCTACACCACACATTAAATCAATCTATAATTCATATGACGGTCGAGCGCTGGAAAATGCGACGATAGATGGACGATTAATGGCACTGCCTACAACAGCAGTTGATGCAGCACCAACTATGGTTTGGCTGAGACAAGATTGGATTGATGATTTAGGTTTAACAGTGGATGAAGATAAGGATAAAGTGATAAGCGTACAAGAAATAGAAAATTTAGCGAAACAATTTATTGAAAATGACCCAGGGAAATCTGGAAATAATATTGGAATACCTTTTGTGAATACTTTAAATGCAACAGATTATGGTGCATCTGCATTTACAATGTCTGGAGTTGCTAGTGTATTTAATGCATTTCCACAATATTGGATAGAAGAAGAGGGTAAAGTAGTTTACGGTTCTACGACAGAGACAACGAAACAATCATTGGAACTGATGGCAGATTGGTTTAAAAAAGGAATTGTTGATCCGCAATTTGGAACAAGAACTTGGGACGATATTATGGCACTAGTAGTGAATAACCAAACAGGTATTGTATTTGGTCCATGGCATATGCCTGATTGGGGTTTAATGACTGTCAAACAATCTGATCCGAAAACGAATTTTGTTGCTTATACTCTAGGGGACGAAAATGGTAAAGTAAATGTTATTCATGCTAATCCAAGTTCGCAATTTATGGTTGTGAAGAAAGATTACAAACATCCAGAGATTGCAGTTAAAATATTAAATTTATTTTTTGATAAAATTGTAAATGACAAAAATCTTGCGGAAAACGCACCTGAAGTTGCTAAATACCAGGAAGATGCGGTAGATAACTCAGCACGACCTATCAATATTGAAGTTCATTCTGCTACGTCATTACTTGAAGACTATTCTGATATTTCTCGTGCTATTACAGACGAAATTAAGTTGGAAGAAGTTCGTACTGCAGAATCTCGTTATAATGTATTGTCTATAAAAAGTTATTTAGAAGAGCAAGATGGATCGAATGTGACAGGTTGGGCTAGATATGCATCACGAATGGAAGGTATTGGATTGATTCATACCGTAACAGAAAACAACCAATTCCATTGGACAACGCCTGTATTCTCAGATACAACTATGACTATGCAACAAGCATGGGCTAACTTGCAAAAGATGGAACAAGAAACATTTATGAAAATAGTGACCGGTGTAAGTCCGATAAGCGAATTTGATAAATTTGTAGAAGATTGGCATAAACAAGGTGGAACACAAATATTGAAAGAAATTGAAGCGGAGAGATAATGATGAGTTCCGAATCAGTTAGTAGAAAAAAAGTGAGAAGCCGCTTTGGATGGCCATTCCATGTTATGATTATACCAGGTATTATCTTTCTTGTTATTTTTAGTTATGTACCGATGGCAGGTATAATTATGGCCTTCCAAGATTTTGTGCCCGCAAAGGGAATATTCGGTTCTAATTTTGTAGGGTTTAAGCACTTCATTTATATGTTTCAGTTGCCTGATATATGGAATATTATAAGGAATACGGTCGTTATTGCATTGGGCAAAATTATTTTGGGTACTTTAGCCGCTATTATTTTTTCGATTTTATTAAATGAAATTCGTCTAAAAACATTGAAGAAAAGTGTTCAGACTATAGTTTATTTGCCACACTTTTTGTCATGGGTTGTACTAGCAGCTGTCGTCGTTAATATGTTTAGCTTGGATGGAACAGTGAATCAAATTTTAGCTTATTTTGGCGTAGATGCAGTTAACTTTCTTGGAAGTAATACGTGGTTTCAGCCATTGTTGATCGGAACGGATGTATGGAAGGAATTTGGCTACACTTCGATCGTTTACTTAGCAGCAATTACGAGTGTTGATCCTGGGTTGCATGAAGCTGCAAGTATAGATGGTGCAGGTTGGTGGAAACGAATATGGAATGTTACCTTGCCTGGTATATTGCCTATTATTTTACTAATGGGTGTCATGAACATGGCGAATGTGCTGAATGCTGGATTTGATCAAGTATATAATTTGTACAATCCGATGGTATATGCAACTGGTGATATATTAGATACTTACGTCTATCGTATGGGACTAGTTGGTCGTCAATATAGTTTTGGTACAGCAGTAGGTTTGTTTAAATCTGTTATTGGTATTGTCTTGCTACTTTCTGCTAACAAACTAGCACAAAAATATACAGATCGTAAAATATTCTAAGGAGGCGCAATTACGTTGAAACAGTTTACTGGATTTAAAGGGCGTACAGGTCTTGCCCTTATCTATACTATCATTGTACTGCTGGCGTTAATTTGTTTACTTCCTCTATGGAATATTGTAGCGATTTCGTTTAGTAGTAACCAAGCCGTAACAGCGAACGCTGTTGGATTATGGCCTGTTGACTTTACAACAGCGCCTTATCAAAAAATAATGGCGGATACTCAGTTTTGGCGCTCATTTGGGCTATCGGTACTACGTGTTGGTTTAACATTGGTACTTAATATGTTCGTCATTATTTTAATGGCATATCCGTTATCTAAATCGAAAAAGCAGTTTAAAGGTAGAAATTTCTATATGAATTTGTTGATTTTTGCTATGTTATTCAATGGCGGAATGATTCCAACGTATCTTGTTGTTAAAAATTTAGATTTGCTTAATACAGTATGGGCGCTTGTATTGCCGGCTGCTGTTCCTATCTTTAGTATTATATTGGTGATGAATTTTTTTGCTGGTGTACCTAAAGCGTTAGAAGAAGCAGCCGTAATAGATGGTGCTAATCAGTTTACGGTATTGTTACGTATTTTTATTCCTGTATCTTTACCTTCGTTAGCTACGGTTGCCCTATTTAGTATTGTTGGTAGTTGGAATGACTTTTTTAATGGACTTATCTATATGACGAAAGTTAGTGAATATCCACTGATGACTTATATTCAAACACTAAGTGTAGATATCGCTGATATTATTAAATCAGGTGGTAATGCGCAAGATTTGGCTAACGCAACAGAAGTATCTAATCGTAACCTGAACGCTGCGAAAATTGTTGTAGCTGTTATACCATTATTACTGATTTATCCAGCGTTGCAAAAGTATTTTATAACAGGGATTGTTGTAGGTTCTGTCAAAGAATAGTAGAAATTATATTGATTATTGAGCTATAGAATGATATATTAGCTTCTAATCAAACGTTTGCGTGAGGTGTTAAAGAAATGAATATAACGATTAAAGACATAGCACGCGTAACCAATGTATCGCCTGCAACTGTTTCTCGAGTACTTAACAATGTAGGCGGATATAATGAAGCTACACGGAAAAAAGTTCTACAAGCAGCAGCAGAACTTGGGTATCGAAGAAATGAAAGTGCACGTAGCCTTGTGAAAAATTCTAGTAATTTGATTGGTGTCATTATGCCGCAAGTGTCCACTTTGTTTTATGGTGACATTATGACTGGAATTGAACGAGCTGCTCATCAGAGTGGGTATAGTATTATTATTTCACATTCAGGCAATGTTGGAGATAAAATTCCAGAATGCATTAAACTAATGGCAGAACGAAAAGTGGATGGTTTAATTATCGCTACTGTAGAAATTAATGATGAGCATTTAGCAATGGTGCAGGAGCTTCGCATTCCATACTTGTTATTAGCTACCAGAATGCCTGATCGGAATGTTCCATATTTGAAAGTGAATGATTTTGATGCAGCTTACACAGCAACACATCATTTGATTGAGAATGGACATGAAAAAATAGGATTAGTCGGACTCAGTTTAACAGATAGAGTAGCGGGAACAACGAGATTTGAAGGATATAAGCGTGCGCTTGAAGATAATGGATTGAAATTCGATCCTCATCTTGTAAAAGAAGGCGATTATGGATTCTATAGCGGACAAAGAGCGATGCAATCTTATTTGCAAGAAAAAACGGAGTTGACTGCTGTATTTTGTGTTAGTGATGATGTCGCATTAGGAGTAATATCTGTAGCTGCCGATCATGGTATTCAAATTCCTGATGATTTATCAGTAGTTGGATATGATAACACCATTATTGCAGAAATGTCCATTCCACCGCTCACCTCGATTGATCAACCTTTTATGGAGATGGGAGAAGAAGGATGTAGCATGGTCATTGATGCGATTCGCCATAAGCAGAAAATTTATTCGAAGATTATGCCATATACATTAGTAGAACGAAGATCTGTCAAACAAATAACACATAAAATTTTTTGAAAAAAGAAGAACATACGGGCTAACTCAGTGAGATAGCCTAGTATGTTCTTCTTTTGTTACGATACGCTTGCAATAAATATGTCTATTTTATCATATAAAATAACTAACCTCACCTGTTGTTGCTAAAGGTGGATTTGAATATAATAAGGCTGTAAGTCATAAAGGAGGGAGGAAAGTAAGCGCTGTCAAAAAATATATGCATTTTAAAGGAGGAAAATAGATGAATGTTAATTGGTTTTCCATTTTAAAAAGTAGATATAGTATTATTTTACTTAGTGTGTGGTTGTTACTTGGGGCTATTCCAATTACCTTTGCTACACCTTTAGAAAAAATAACTGACATAAATGTGGAAGAACAGGTACAAGAACAAAAACTTGAACAAGAACCAGAAATAGAAATGTTTAAATCCGATCCGATATATTATTATGTATCTGCGGAAGAAGGTGATGATGATAACGATGGATTAAGCGTAACTCCAGGAGGAAATAATTCTGGTCCCTTTAAAACCATCCAAAAAGCAGCCGATGTAGCTGTAGCAGGTGATACAGTATTCATCCGAGGTGGAGTATATGAGGAAGAAGTTATTCCTAAAAATAGTGGAACCGCTAATAATCGAATTGTATTTGAGCCCTATAATAAAGAGAAAGTAACAATTAGTGGAGCGGATTGGATTGACGATGCGGATTGGAAGCTTTATAAAGATAATATTTACGAAGTGGATATAGAGTTGCCCGTAGAAAATTACAGTAATACGGGAATTTTTGCGAACCAAATTTTTGTGAATGGTGAAATGATGACAGAAGCACGCTATCCGAATAATACAGGTACATTAATGAAACCAACGTTGGCACTTGCCGAGGCAGGTAGTACATCAACGGCGAATGTCGGAGGAACGGTTAAAGACTCGAAATTACCGAGTGGAGATCTGAAAGGTGCGATATTTTATCATTTATCTTATGGAAAATGGGTTTCTCAGACAGGTGAGGTGACATCTAATAAAGAAGGTGAGTTTGACTTTGTAAAAGCTGCTTATGATAATGGCAATGTTGGTGTAATTCCTCCGAATTGGGGAAGTAATTATTTTACACATTATTACCTGACAGGTAAAATGCTTTTTCTAGATACAGCTAAAGAATGGTTTTATAATGGGGAAGTGGAAAACAAGCTTTATTTATGGGCACCTGATGGAGAAAGTCCAAGCAAAGTACAGGTGAAGATGAGAAATAATGCTTTTGATTTAAGTGATAGGCAATATATTACAATAAAAAATGTTAATATTCTGGCTTCTACGATAGCTACTAATGCAAATAGTAGTAATAACGTCATCGATGGGATAGATGCAAAATATATTTCGCACTTTGTAACACAGCCAAGCGATCCTAGCTTATCCTATGGTGGGATTTATATCTCTCACTCCGGTGACACTGGTATTATACTTAATGGAGAGAACAATGAGATTCGAAATAGTAAAATCGCATATAGTGCTGGCAATGGTATAGCATTGGTTGGTAAAGGTGGCAAAGCTATTAATAATTACATTCATGATGTTAATTACACGGGTACCTACACTGCTGGTATATCAGCAGATAATGACAACATTATTATTAGTAGGAATACTATCTTCAACACTGCTCGCGATGGCATTCGCTTCGGTGATGACGTAATTGGTTCACATTTTAATAATAGTGAAATTTCCTATAATGATATTTCCAACTATGGAATGACCAATGAAGATTTAGCTGGTCTTTATGTATGTTGTGACGTAGATGGATCAGGTACAGAAGTTAAATATAATTATATTCACGATGATCAAACGCAGTATTTTGGCTATGGAAATGGGATATACATTGATAACGGTTCTAATAATTTCAAATTACACCATAACGTTCTCTACAACATTCAATCAGAAGCTATATTTTTAAATAGAACTCATCGTGGAGGGATACCGATTGTTGCTCATAATGAGGTTTACAATAACACGATGTTGTCACGATTTAAAGTGCATAATCTTGATAGTAATATAGTTCGTAATAATATTATGGTAGATAAACCTTTCATAGTTGATGGTTCCACACAGAGTAATAACTTATTAGTTGGTACTGCTATAATGACTAGAACTAATGGGGTTGGATTACCACTAACAAATGGTACTACTAAAATAGATAGACTATTAGATGTTGGTTTTATAAATTCTGAAAGTAATGATTTTAGACTTCGTGAAGATTCGATAGCTCAAGGGCTAGGTATCCCAATACCAGGTATTACGGATGCTACTACAGAAGATGGTAAGACATATGTTGGGGCATATGGGGTGGGAGACGATTGGATTCCTGGGTATCAAATTCCTGTTGAACAAGAAGTAACTACGCTGGATACTCCAATATTGATTGATTTAAGAAATGACAGACAAGGTTTGCATGCCAATTGGTCACCTGTTCCTGGTGCAACGGGGTATAAAGTGCATATTGGTACAGCAACAGGTCAATATGATGCAGTGATTGATGTGGGAATAGCTACGGGAAAAACCATTTTCAAATTAATGGATGAAGAGTTGTATTTCGTTGCAATATCTGCATATTCTGATCGATTAGAGAGTGAAATATCTAATGAGAAAAGTATGAACTATAACAGTCTCAATAAAGTAGTTTTTAAAAATCCAGGATTTGAAGATGGAGGTACTGATTGGTACCATTTTGATGCTGAAGTTAGTTCAGAAGCACGTAGTGGAAATAATAGTGCTAAAATTAACAACACCAACAGAAGTATTGAGTACAAATGGTTATCAGGATTTGTTCCAGGAGAAGAGTACGAAGTGTCAGCTTATTTTAAAATAGAAAATAGAGATCCGACTGTAAAGTTACAATTTGGAGTTAAAGAGCATGGGTTTGAAGAACATTCTGAATTTATTAATCATGATAGTGAAGAGTATGAAAAATATACGTTAAAATTTAAAGCTGGAAGTAGTAGTGCTAAAATTTATGTTTGGTCTAATGGTATGAAGGGCGAGGTTGTATATGTGGATGATTTTGAGATTAAACAAGTAAGTAGTTCTAATCCAAAGCAACCAGCCACCCATACGATTCAGTTATCGAACGAAGGCTGGAGTAATACAGATGTAGTATTAACTATAGTAGATGATGCAGTATTAGGAAGATATAAATTACAGTATAAATTTGGTGAATCGGATGAATGGATAAATTATAATGAACCTGTTACAGTGGTGGACGAAGGAGAAACTAAGGTTTATGCTCGTAAAATAGATGCTCTCAATGCAAATTATATTTCAGAAATAGTTGAGTCAGAAATTAAAATTCACAAAGGAAAGCCAACAGTACCAGTAATAACATATGAGGAAAAAGTCGGAGATAAACTAGTTGTTACGATAGTAGGTGGTACGGATGATGTTGTTGGTATCGAGAGAACCGAATATCGAATTGGCGAGTCGGATGAATGGAAAACATACATCACTCCATTTGAACTGAAAAAAGAAGGAAATATTACAATCTATGCTCGCACAGTAAATAAGGCGGATAGTTTTAGTGAGGAAGTATCGAAACAAATCCATTCTACATCTGGAGGTGGAGGAACGGTAGTTTATCCACCATATGTGCCAACACAAGATGGAGCAGATACAGGAAAACCGGAAAAAGAGGACAATAAAGATAAAAGTGGTGAGGCAGGGGAAGAAGGAATCACCGAAGAAGAAGAAGAATCAACAAAGGAAACTGAACCAAGCACAGAACAACCAGTGAATAAATTAATCGATATAAAAGGGCATTGGGCACAAGCAGCAATCGAACAATTAGTAAATAAACAACTTATGACCGGTTATCCAGATGGCACGTTTAAGCCAAAAAAATCGTTAACCCGCACAGAAGTAGCTACGTTAATCGTTCGCTTGCTCGGATTGGAAACGGAAAATAGTGCCGCTGAGGAGTCTACTACATTTACAGATGTTCCGAAGGCGAATTGGGCTTATGACTCTGTGCAAATAGCAGCCGAACATGGCATTATCCAAGGAAGAACTGCAACTATGTATGCACCAAATGATGAAGTGACAAGACAAGAACTAGCATTGATGATCAGTCGAGCGTTGCAATTACCAGCAGGTGAGATTGCAACTAAGTTTAAGGATAGCGATGAAATCGCACCTTGGGCCAAAGATGCAGTTGAGCGTGTGTATGAAGCTGGGTTAATAAAAGGATATGATGATCAAACCTTCCGTCCTACTCAAGCAATTACTAGAGCGGAAGCAGCAGTCACACTAGCAAGATGGTTAGAGCGTTAAACTGAAAAGAGTCTAAATAAACAACGAGGATGTCAAGAAAGCTAGTATAAACTAGCCTTACTTGCATCCTCGTTATTCATTTCAATAATTTAAATGTTGCATTGATCTATATGGTTTAAACTATTGCTTATCGACTAGCTTCAAAAGTTATTATCTGATCTGCACTTGTCGGCTGTTGTCCGTATATATAATTTGCAGAACAGCTGATGGATTGGAATCCGATCTTTTCTAATATAAGGCGGAATTCCTCAATTCCATACCAGCGCATCGCAAAACGTTGCAATTCTGTTTGAATAAGTTGACCATTTCGCCACTTCTCATATGTGAGATACGTTTCGGTTGTTTGTTGCAGCCAATCGAGCTGAATTGATTTGCTTTCGAGTGTTATACCATCACCACTTGGTAATAGGTAAGTGGAAGTAGTTATTTCTCCATCTTTCCAGTCAGCTGGCAGCTGCAAATCTACAATTAATTTTCCATTTGGTACTAAATGGTTATAAAAGTTTTGTAGCGCTGCTATGGCATCTTCACGCTCGTCAATCAGACAAAATGACCCTGTTGGAATAATGATTGCTTCATACCGCTCCGGCAACGAAAAGTCTTGTAGCTTCGCTTCGTATAAAGTCGGAGTTAGCCCAACCTGTTCGCAACGTTGCCTACACGATTGTAGCATTTCAGGTGAGTAATCCATCCCATCGACGATAAAACCTGCTTCAAGCAAAGGAATAAGAAAACGCCCCGAACCAACTGCTGCTTCTAAAATCTTGCCATCCGTCTGTTGCAATCGTTCCGTATAATATTCGATGTCTCCATCGAGTGACTTCCCCACTGGTTTGGTGAAATCATACAATTCTGTACATAATGGACCATAATAACTAAACATATTCATACCCTCCGCTAATGTATGCGGAAGTGATTATTATTAATACTTCCGCACCTTATTATTTAATACGTCAAATCTAGAGCAGACTGTCATCCCTAATCACTCACTTTCATCTAATTTGTATGTATTGTATCCTATATTGTCCTTTTAGACAAGAAAATAAGACCAAATTGTGCTGTAATATTGCTACAAAATTGTTCATATCCATATACCGAGTGATCATGAGAATGTTATGACAAAAAAAGTTGCGTTATGTTGAGAGGAGATATTTTATGCTATCACCATTTGCTGTAGACACATTAAGAGGTATTCAAAAATGGGGTAAATTTGTTGGCTGGTTTACTGTTGTAATGGGAGTAATTTCGGCACTATTCGGTTTACTTGCGTTTGTCGTTGGGGCAATACCTGGAGTGATTTCTATATTTCTTGGTTTGTTTCTTATTAGAAGTGCAGAAAGTGCAGGAAGGTTAGTATTGGAATATGATACAGGACAAATGGATGGATTATTTGATAACTATAAAAAATATTTGAAGCTACAAGGTATTTTAATGATCATTAATTTGGTTGTTTTGATAGTTGGTTTATTAGGGTACGGTGCTGTAATAATTGCTCTATTAACGGGAAGTGGGCTTTAATTGAAGTTAGCTTGCTATAGTAAAATGCATGAAGCGTAATAATTCTAAAGACAGCCAATCGTAAACAAATGGCTGTCTTTCTTTTTTTAGTAGAAGTATTAAGAAAGATTTAACATATTTAAACAAAAATAATAGTTTGCTAATAGGGTTTTAATATAATATTGCAAGTAAAGTAATTTTTTATAGTTATTATAATAATAGGATGGGTTGTGGATGCGGAAGTAGTAAAAACTGAAGGGGATGTAGTGGTGAAAAAAGTTTTTGCTTCGCTCGTTGTTTTATTGCTACTTATAGGATGTAGTAACAACGCAGATAAACAGAAAGTGACATTGAAAGTAATCTATTATTAGAATTTCAGTTAGATGTAATAAATACACAATTGATTCAATATTTACGATTGTATGGAGGAGGTCATCTGTATGCACTATCTCCGACCTTTACTGGAAAGGCAACCTTTTATAACAAAACATTGCTTGATCAATTGAGTATGAGCTACCCTACCGATGGCATGAATTGGAGTGAGTTATTAGACTTTGCAGCTAACGTAGAACGAGCAAGGAAAGGACGAAGTATGGATGCTGTTAGTTTTTTTTATAATCGGGATATGGTGGAGCTTGTCACTAAAATAGCAGAGTCCAGACATATACAATATATCGATGAGGCGCGGAATGTAACGTTTGAGACAAATGGTTGGCGAGATATTATAAGCAACGTGCTAGAAAAGGCAAGAGCAGGTACGATTATGACGAAAGAAATGGATGGGGATCGATCCGTGGTTGAAAATGCTGCATTTACGGAAGGGAATGTCGTGCTCACTGTTGATTATTCTTACCTGTTGGATAGATTGCAGCAAAGTGAATTTGATTGGGGCGTTGTCCGTTGTCACGATGCCGACGGATGATCGGTTAGAAAGTACCGATGCATTGCAGCCAAATACGTTATTCGGTATAAATAGCAAGGCAAGCCATGTGCAGGAGAGCGCTGAGTTTATGTTGTACATCAATGGGGAGCAGTTCGCTCAATTAAAACAAAAACAAGGAAAACTATCTGCCCTACCTGCTAGAGAAAAATATACAACGGACATAGTTAAAGCAGACCTACAAGCTTTTTATAAAGTAGCGCCGAAACAAGCGTTTATCGAGCGTCCGCTTCGTTTCGAACTAGCGATGCAACTGCATGCACAAATAAACGATATTTTATTGGATGCGCTACAGACGACAATGAGTACAGAGGAAGTAGTAACGTCGTTACAAACTAGTGCAGAAATGATCCTAGTAAACGATAAAAATAGTAATGAAAGTAGTGAGGAGTAAAAAGACGATGAGGCTGAAGATGATGAGACGAATTTTTTTAATTATAGTGATCATTTTATTGTTAGCTGGCTGTACGCTAGCACCTGCGGATGAAAAGAAACATGTGAAAATAATATATAGTACTAAAATGAAGTTTAACGAACATTATGGTAGTTTAACACATCACTTTCCTAATGTGACGATTGAAGTTATCGAATATGAACCGATTATTGGTGCTGGCACGTATATGGGATCTGAATATGTATCCTATGATCCACAAACGAATGACGGGGTTATGCATGCTAGAGATTGGTTAGTAGATGAGTTTATCGCCTTCGTGGAGCAGAATAAGCCGGATATATTATATTATCCAGCGGCACTTTATTTTCCACTCTATGAAGCGGGAATATTGCGTGATGTAACAGATGTGATGAGTAAGGAAGAGATGCAAACGGTCGATCACAATGTGAAAGAGATGCTTGCTACCATTGGTGATGGAAACATACATGCATTTGCCGAAACAATTACACCAAACACAATCTACTACAATAAAGATATATTCAAAAAAATGGGCTTAGAGGAACCGCAGGATGATATGACCTGGGAGCAATTGCTCGAGTTGGCAACGGTTATTAGTAAACTAGGGCAAGAAGAAAAGGTGATCGGCTTACATCTACCATATTATTCGATGAGTGAACTTTATTTACAACTTGGCAAAGCCTACGGATTAGATTGGTATGATGATGTGAATAAACAAACGCTGTTTCATCATGAGCAGTGGCAGAAATTAGCGCAATTAGTTGTAGAAAAATTTAAAGCTGACCTAATTACAAATCCGGAGTATAGAGGGGGTATGTTCCACGCTGAAGAGGCTGCGATGATAGTAGAAACAAATCGATTGTGGGAGGAATTTAGAAGAAATCCACCAACATTTGAATGGGATATTGCTGCTATTCCGATGGATGAAGCAAGTAATAATCGCACCTCCTTTAGTCAGATTGCTGAAGTTAGCAGCGTATACAAACATACTGGTCAAGTAGATGTTGCCAAACAAATATGGGTTTACTTAAATAGTGAACTAGCCGCACGCAAAAAACATAATGTTGATATTCTCCGATGGGATATACCAATAAGATCGACTATTTTAAAAGATGTTACGAAAAATATGGCAGCCTATTATACTAATATTCCGTATTTATCCGCTGACGAAGGGTTACCGAGATCTAAAAAAGCAGCTGTACGAAATTATATAGATAAGCAATTTTCTTTGATGATAACAAATGAACTTCCTCTGGAAGAGGCGATAAAGCAGTGGGATATGGAATTGTTACCGATCATTGCAAAGGAAGAATAACGAAAGAATAGAGGAGAGAGGTGACTTAGTAGCCCATGGTGAAATTATATCGAGTAATGATGTTTTTGATTGTAACGATTATGGTCGTCGGTTGCGCAGCACCGAATGTAATTCACAAGGATTATACGAATCAACAGATTACCATTTCCACAGGTGGTCTTATCGATGAACAACAGTTTTATAGAAATTATGGGAATTTTATATTGGACCACTTTCCTGGTATAGAAATTAATGTGAGCAATACAGACAATAGTAATACGGAAGATAGTAATAAAGTTCCAATAGATTTAGTCGTATTGCCTTGGAATCAGTTTGCACAATTACGAAATGATGACTATTTGCAAGATGTTACATCGTATGTGATGCGAGATAGGTTTGACCTCACACAATTTTCGGATAGTATGGTTACAGCTATGAAAGATGGAGATGAAGGGTTATATGGTCTCGCTTCAAGAGCAAATGTGGATGGCATTTTTTATAATAAGGATATGTTTGCAGCTATGCAGGTCGATGATTTGCCAAATGAAATGACTTGGAAAGAGTTATTACATATCGCTGCACAATTTACAGGGGAACCATTTGGAATAGAAAGTTTGTCTTTAAGTCCGGAGGAGCTGCTATTAAATATGGCGTCCCTTCTATTCGATTCTGCTGGAACGGCTGTCGAATTGCCAGAGCAACAGTGGATGGAAGCACTAGAACAAGTGGTTATGGCTCATCAATTAGGTGCTGTCACTGCTGGAATGGGCGAATTATTTATAGAGGAAAAGGCTGCAATGTACAGAGGTATGTTAGTGAATGCGAATCGTTTTGCAACAGAAGCTTCGTTTAACTATGGTTTTGTTCCAGAACCAGTAGACCCAGCAAACAGAGATGTTAGTCAAAGTTTGTACTTTGATCTAGTGTTAGCGATACCGAAGGAATCTACGCAGCAGGAATTAGCTTGGGAAATAATAAAAACGTTAATGAGTGAAGACGTAGCAGAACAATATAATATACAAGCTCGAAATATTAATTCTGGAGCTCACATATCGACTTTGAAAAGTAAAATGTACGATTATGCCGATTTATCACTAGTCCCTTTTTGGGAAAAGCAAATTGTATTATCTGAAGCGAGATATCCTGCGTCTATTAGTGATTCATTTATTGGAGAATTATATACGATTTTGCAAGAGCAATTACAACTAGCGATAGAAGGACAGTTAACGACAGAGCAATGTTACATGGCAATAAAAGAAAAAGTAACGGTCGCTTTTGACAAGGAAAAACTGCGGGAATTTAACTAGTGAACAGAGTATTCGATAAGTGTTTTATTAATTGTTAGTTTGGTGATGTTAGAAACGACTTAACTGAGCTTTGTGTTCGAGTTCATATTTTATGTTTGTTCTTTTTTTGGTTGGCGGCTTTTACTTACTATCCATTAGACCGGTTTCGTACGAAGGATGCATTCCGATTGTCTGTCGAAGCCCTTTTATACGAATTCTCGTACAAAGTCTATATTTTGGCCGACTTCTTGTGTGCTTTATACGTTTTTTCACACAAAGCTACCTCCTCCACGGGTCTTCTCGTGTGCTTTTATACGTTTTATCGTATAAAACTTGCCATTCACCGACTTTCCATGCGCTTTTATATGTTTTATCGTATAAAGCTTGCCCTCCACCAGTCCAGTCTCTTCTCGAAGGCGTAAAATTGTCTGTGTAACAAAATTTATAATCTTGCCAAGCACAAAAAAAGTAGGGTATCCTCGAGGTTACTAATCTACCAGAGAAGGAACCCTACTAGTGCCTACTATACGTTTATCGTACAAATTCTACTCCCCGCCGATCTTCCATGGTCAAGTCCCTTTATACAATTCTTCGTACAAATACTATCTCCAGTAATGTTGTCTACATTATCTTTTGTGTATTTGTTCACCAAGCGTCGTACCTATGTAACCTTCTTGGGCGATGTGACTGCTGTTCAGTAGTCAGTTTTTACTGAGTTGTTGAGCTCGATCCTTTGTTGGAACAAATAAGCACGGTGACCACAAATATTGCACGCTATATTTAGATTGCAGGAGAAAAGTCCAGTAATTACAAGGGTTTGGCGTTAAGTGATGCTCGATATTAATTAAATACAACAATAAAAGCACTCTCAAGACAGCATTGCTTGTCGACGTAAATTGCTATAAACGATTATGATCAAATCATGAAAGCGATAACAGCGTCTCAAAGAAATCCACAAGAAGAACTGAGAACAACTCAGAACAACTGAGAACAACTCAGAACAACTCAGAACAACTCAGAACAACTTTGAGAAAATCTGCAGAACAGTTCTAGAGAATCTACAGAACAGCTCCAGAAAAGCAGTTTAGGTAACAAGTGTAAGAAACAACTAAAAGGAACAACTAGAAGGGAGGAGTTAGTTTGCTAAAGAGAGTGGCGCGTCATTGGGAATTATATTTACTACTCGTGCCTGTACTTGCGTTCTTTATTATTTTTCATTATTGGCCGATGTATGGGGTGCAGATTGCCTTTAAGAATTTTTCTCCATTGAAAGGCATTATGGGAAGCGACTGGGTGGGATTGTATCATTTTGAGCGATTTTTTGATTCTTTTTTCTTTTCTCGCTTATTTTGGAACACGATTGGCATTAGCGTGTATGAATTATTAGTTGGCTTTCCGATTCCAATTATATTGGCACTAATGATTAACGAAGTACGAAGTAGTCGTTTTAAAAAGGTTGTGCAAACAGTAACATATGCGCCGCATTTTTTATCAACAGTCGTTTTAGTTGGTATGTTAGTAACGTTTCTTTCACCTACTAGTGGTGTTATTAATCATATACTGGCGTTGTTCGGCATCGAACCAGTATCTTTTATGACGGAAGCCAGTTGGTTTAAGACGTTGTTTGTCAGTTCGAGTATATGGCAAAATGCCGGTTGGAGTTCGATCATCTACATTGCAGCATTAACGAATATTGATCCACAGATGCATGAGGCAGCAATGATTGATGGAGCTGGGCGGATGAAACGAATTTGGCACATTAACATACCGGGTATTATGCCAACGATGATTATATTATTCGTGCTTAACATCGGATCATTGATGAATGTCGGATTTGAAAAAATATTTTTAATGCAAAATGATTTGAATATGGAAGCGTCCGATGTATTTGCAACGTATGTTTATCGGAGTGGTGTACTTGGGGCACAATATAGCTTTGCATCAGCAGTCGGCTTGTTCAACTCGCTAGTTAACGTCGTATTATTATTTACGGTTAATCGAGCAGCGAAACGAATAAGCGGTAGCGGTTTGTTCTAGGGGGTGGAGAAAATGACAATTAAAAGTAAAGAAGATCGGCTATTTGAAATTGCTAATGCAACCGTATTAACTTGTGTACTCATTATTATTTTGTATCCACTCATCTTTGTACTTAGCGCTTCAATTAGTAATCCGTTACTTGTTATTCGTGGCGACATTCTACTGTTTCCGAAAGAAATAACGTTTCAAGCGTATAAACAAGTGTTTCAACATACGGAAGTTTGGCAAGGATTTACTAATACATTGGTATATACGATTGCGGGAACTATTCTTAATTTAGTATTAACGATTATGGGCGCATATCCACTTTCTCGAAGAACGTTGCCTGGTCGTAAATATATTATGGTTATTATTTTATTAACGATGTTCTTTAGCGGTGGGCTTATTCCAACGTATCTTGTCATTAAACAATTAGGCTTAATTAATTCCTATTGGGTAATGGTATTACCGGGAGCAATATCTGTTTATAATTTAATCGTAATGCGTACTTTTTTTGAAAATATTCCAGAGGAATTACATGAAGCAGCTACGATTGACGGTGCATCGACGATGAAGACGCTAACGCGAATTGTTTTGCCATTATCGATTCCGATAATAGCAGTAATGGTTCTGTTCTATGGCGTAACGCACTGGAATGCATTTTTTAACGGACTAATTTATTTAAGCGATCGAACAAAGTATCCATTGCAACTAATTATTCGGGAAATACTTATTCAAAGCCAAATGCAACAAATGCTTGATCAAGCAGATGATTCGGCAGCAGCGCAGCTGTTGTCAGCAGAAGGCATCAAATATGCTTTAATTGTTGTCACTAGTTTACCGGTACTTGTCTTGTACCCGATGTTACAGCGTTATTTTGTTAAAGGAGTTATGATTGGCGCGATTAAAGGTTAACGTAGTCTATCTAGATTACGCCTTATACAATTACATTTTAGGGGGATTAAAATGAAGAAGAAAATGACTAGAAAGACGGTACTGTCTATCGTAACTTATGTTGTGTTAATGACGTTACTCGTAGCTTGTGGCTCAAGCGGTAATAGTGGTGGTACTCCATCAACTACTCCGGGCACAACGGAACAAGCAGGTGAAACGAATAAGCCGGGTAATGGGGGCGAAGCAGCAGGAAATGAACCAATTACGTTAAAAATGTTAGCGTCACGAACACCAGTCCATGCTGATTATAAAGATATGATGGTTTGGAAAGATTATGAGCAAATGTCTGGTGTTACAGTAGAATGGGACTTAGTTCCAGATGCTAACTTTGTAGAAAAACGTAATATATTGTTAGCCGGTGGCGATTATCCCGATGCGATTTATCGAGCGTTATTAAGTAACTCTGATGTAATGGCTCGTGGTGGTGAAGGTGTATTTATTAAGCTAAATGATTTGATTGAGCAACATGCACCTAATCTCATGAAATTATTCGAGAAGTACCCGGAAGTACGTAGTGGAATTACACAAGCAGACGGTAATATTTATTCGTTACCATTCGTTAGTGATTTCGAATCAGCGAACTATGGCGGAAAAATGTTTATTAATAAAAAATGGCTAGACCAGATTGGGATGGCAGAACCAGAAACGACTGACGATTTTTATAAAATGTTAAAAGCATTTAAAGAAAAAGATGGTAACGGAAATGCACAAGCAGATGAGATTCCACTAACGTCAACGGATATAGAATCTATTATTAATGCGTTAAAAGGATTTTGGGGATTAGGTAATCGTGGCGGTGCTCATCCATTAGTAGATATGAATGAAGAAACGAATGAACTGCGCTTTATACCAGGCGATGATCGTTATAAAGAAGTGTTGGAATTTTTGAATAAGTTGTACAAAGAAGATTTAATTGATAAAGAAATTTTTACGATGAACAGTTCTAAACTAACGGCTAAAGGGGAAGACGATCTTGTAGGCTCATTTATATTCCCTAACCCAGTACCAATCGGTCAAAAAACAAAAGATAATTATATTGGGATGCATGCGTTAAAAGGTCCTTATGGTGATCAAATTATTACTTCTGTAAACCCAGTGTTACGTAATGCCGGTGCATTCGTAATCACGAACAAAAACCAACATCCAGAGCGGACGATGCAGTGGGTTGACTACTGGTATTCGGAAGAAGGAATGGAATTATTCTTTATGGGTAAAGAAGGCGAAACGTTTACGAAAACAGCAGATGGACAATATCAATATGTCGAAGATATTACGAACAATCCGAATGGTTTAACATTGGATGAAGCGGTAGGACAACATATGCCATGGCCAGGTTCAGGTCAACCGACCGTTCAAACAGAGAAGTTTTCTAAAGGTGGCGCAAGTTACCCATCCGCTATGGAGGCAACTGCAAAAGTAAGTGAACATTTCCCGAAAGAAGTATGGACGCCGTTTACACATACGCAAGCGGAATCTGATTTCTTAGCATCAGTAGGTAATGATATTACAACGTATGTTAATGAGATGAAAGTGAAATTTATTTCTGGATCGGTACCATTCTCGGAGTGGGAAAAGTATATGGATACATTGAACAAAATGGGATTAAATGATTATATGGACGTTTATAAAGAAGCTTACAATCGTTATACAGAATCTTAAAATTGTTATTGATGAAAGATGGGAGGAAGGACATTACGATGACAAAGACTAAAAAGCCTAATTTTATCGTCTTTATGACGGATGATCAAGGGTACGGAGATCTCTCTTGTATGGGGTCTCCTGATATGCAAACACCGCATATTGATGCGTTAGCTGCAAGCGGCGCTCGTTTTACGGATTGGTATGCTGCTAGTTCTGTTTGTTCCCCATCCCGTGCGGCATTGTTAACTGGACGTTACCCGGGAAATAGTGGCGTTCGTTCGATCTTAGGTGGTAAGCGCCACACAAGTGGATTATTACCAGAAGTACCAACGCTTGCTTCCGAGCTTAAGTCGTTAGGATATCATACAGCATTATATGGCAAATGGCATTTGGGGTTAAAGGAAGAATGCCGTCCACATAGTCATGGTTTTGAAGAATGGACAGGCTTTATGGCTGGTTGTATCGATTATTATTCCCATATTTATTATTGGGGTGGGCAAGATAATCCGACGCATGATATGTGGCATAATGGTGAGGAAATTAATCGTGATGGTGAATATTTTACAGAAGTGATTACCGAATCTACCGTCGATTATATTAAACGCCATGCAGAGTCCGATGAACCGTTTTTCATCTATGTCGCTTATAATGCACCGCATTATCCGATGCATGCACCGAAAAAATATACCGATCGTTTTGCTCATTTACCATGGGATAAACAAATAATGGCGGCGATGTTAGCGGCGGTAGATGATGGTGTAGGTGAAATTGTGGCGGAATTAACGAAACAAGGTATTTTGGACAATACAGCTATCTTCTATCAAAGTGACAATGGTCCATCGCGTGAATCACGCAATTGGCTTGATGGAACGGAAGATTTGTATTACGGTGGTTCTGCTGGAAAATTAAAAGGGCATAAGTTCAGCCTTTATGAAGGTGGTATCCGTGTTCCGGGCATTTGGAGTTGGCCTAACAAAATACCTGCCAATCAAGTAATTACAGAACCCTGTTGTGCGATTGATGTATTCCCAACGATTATAGAAGCGGCAGGTGGTTCGCTCGATAAGTACGAGTTAGACGGTTCGAATATTATTGATGTACTAGCTAATGGAGCAGCAGCTCCGGAACGATATTTATTTTGGGAAATGGGACCGCAAACGGCTGTTCGTCATGGGAAGTGGAAACTTGTGTTAGACGGGCAATTGGAAGAGTATACCCCACCAGTAGAAGATGATGTCCATTTGGCTGATTTATCGGTAGATATGGGTGAGACAAATAATATTCAAACAGCACATCCGGAAATTACTAAAGATTTATCAGCACGAGCACTGCAGTGGCGTGAGCAAATTGAAGCGCGCTGGACAAACGAATGGGAACCAAAAAGTAATATGCATTAAACTATAAAAAAATAAGGAACATCCCTAGCTACGTGTCGCGTAATTAGGGATGTTTATTTTACTAAAAAATGAGAAGATAGACATAGATAAGAAAAGAATTAGGATGGTAGTTTTGACAAAATAGGAGGAGATGGCATAGTGATCAATGAGAAAATGATGGGGAAAACATTAAGTAAATTAAGGCATTTAACGGAGGTTTATGCCGCCTATATTTTTGACGAAGTAGATGAAGTGGCGATGCAACACTTTGAAACGGACGAGCATATGTATGCGGTACCAGGCGAGGAAGTAGGTTGGCAAGCGACAACAACCGGAGAAGTGTGGGGGAAAGCTTGGTCTACCGCTTGGTTTAAAGGAAACTATCAAGTACCTGCTTCGCTAGCAAATCAAAAACTATATGTAGCTGCAACGACTGGTGGTCATGAAACGATGTTTTGGGTCGATGGTCAGCCACGTGGCTTATATAATGAAGGCGTTTTATCTGGAAATTTAGGGAATCATAAATTTGAGCGACTGACCGATGGTGCATCTGCTGGTGCGACGTTTGAGTTAGCATTCGAAGCCTATGCGGGTCATCCATTAGTCGGTACGCAGCCGTACCAAACTTACGATAATAATGGCACATATGATAGTAACTTCAAACGTACATTCCAAGCAGTGCGAATTGCAACTTGTCGGGAAGATGTGAAAGCTTTTGTATTTGATTTGCGGACGCTTAATCAAATGGTGCAATCGGAACATATCGATGAATTTCGTCGTGGGAAAATAGTTCATGTGTTGCTCGATGTATTTCAAGTGCTAGTGCAATTTCCGGAACATGTTAGCGAGCAACAATGGCGTGCTCCACTTTCTGTTGCTCGTGAGCTGATGCGTCCACTGTTGGCGCAAAAAAATAGTTCATCTGCTCCAAGTGCCGGCATTATTGGTCATTCCCATATGGATACGGCATGGCTCTGGACGATGAAGGAGACGATTCGGAAATGTGCCCGTACGTATGCGAATGCATTGGAGTTGATGGAGCAATATCCAGAATATATCTTTATGCAAAGTTCGGTCTTTCACTTGGAATTAATGCGTAGACATTATCCAGCACTATTTGCCCGAATTAAAGAGCGGATTGCAGAAGGACGTTGGGAACCAAACGGTGGCGTATGGATCGAACCAGATTGCAACTTAACGAGTGGCGAATCATTAGTCCGGCAGTTTATGAAAGGACAGCATTATACAAGGGAGCATTTTGACTATACAGCAGATGTGTTTTGGCTACCGGATACGTTCGGTTATAGTGCTGCTATTCCGCAAATTTTACATGGTGTAGGGATCAACTACTTTTTGACGACAAAGTTAACATGGAACGATACGAATACGTTTCCTTATGATACATTCTACTGGCAAGGGCTAGATGGATCGACAGTGTTAACCCATTTTAACGATATTCATTGTTGGCCAGATGCAGAGACGCTGCTGACGAAATTGTATGGTAAAGGGCAAG
This sequence comes from Paenibacillus yanchengensis, assembly GCF_042684845.1. NCBI lineage: Bacteria > Bacillati > Bacillota > Bacilli > Caryophanales > Paenibacillaceae > Paenibacillus > Paenibacillus yanchengensis. Next base: position 123,591 of record NZ_JBHUMH010000022.1, read on the forward strand.
ATTTCCGTTCGGTCAGAAATGAAATTCAACATAAGCATGTCAACGATCGGAGACTTATTTCTTATGGATTCGGAGATGGGGGCGGCGGTCCACAATATGAAATGCTGGAAGCAGCAAGACGTGTGGAAGATTTGGAAGGTGTTCCAAAAGCGAAGCATATGAAAGTCAGTTCATTTATGGAGCAATTAGAAGCAACTTCTCAGCGGATACCTGTGTATACAGGCGAACTGTATTTCGAAGGACATCGTGGTACTTTAACACAGCAGCATGCGATTAAGTGGAACAATCGGAAAGCAGAATTTGCGATGCGTAGTTTGGAATTTATGCAATCGTGGCGCTTGGCGCAACATCTGCCAATAACAGCTCAAAGTGATGATCTGTATGAAACGGTGCTTAACAATCAATTTCATGATATTTTGCCGGGAACGTCATTGCCAGAAGTACATGATGAAGCCGTTCGTCAGTTAGAAGCAGTTATTACTACGGCACAAGAGCGGATCGATGAGGGAATGGCAAGTGCTGTCGCTGGAAATAAGGACGAAAATAGCAAGGCGATAACGGTATGGAATACATTAAGTTTTGCGCGAACGAGTCCATTTGTCATCACAGCTATTGCTGATAATGTAGTCGTAGCTGAGCCAGCTATTTGTCAACGAGTCGTCAGTTTAACTGGAGAAAAGCAGCTCATTGTCAGTGGTGTGACATTAGCGCCGCTCCATGCACAAACTTTGTCGCTTGTTACTGATGAGGCATCGACGTTTGAGCAAGGGCAGCGATCTGCATTTCAATATGACGGAACAAGGCTGATTACACCACAAGCTCGGATTACATTTGATGAGTATGGTTATATCGCTTCGTTTGAGGATGTACAGACAGGTAGGCAACTGCGAGGGAACGGACATCCGTTGAATGGTTTTTTAATGGGAGAAGATGTACCGGCATCATGGGATAATTGGGATATTGATCACGATCAAGCGCTAAAAATGCAGCTGCAAACGAAGTTAACGAAGCGAGAAGTAGTAGCGGATGGTCCTTTGCAGTTTAGAATTCGTAGTACGTACGAAATTGGCAATCACTCTTCAATAGAGCAAGATATGATATTCCATGCACATACGCTGCAAATTGATTTTGAAACGATTGTAGATTGGCAAGATAAACATCAGTTGTTGAAAGTAGCTTTTGATGTGAATATTCACCGCAATAAAGCTCGTCATGAAGTACAGTTTGGTCATGTGGAACGTCCAACGCATCGCAATACGTCGTATGATCAGGCGATGTTTGAAGTGAGCAACTATAAATGGACAGATTTATCCGAACATCGCTATGGAGTAGCTATATTAAATGATAGTAGCTATGGCATTGCTGTAGAGCAATCGGATATAAGATTAACACTGCTCAAAGGTGGTTGTCATCCTGATCCACGTGGCGATGCTGGTAGACATCAACTGACATATTCCTTTTTACCACATCGTAGTGGTTTTAGTACGGAAGCTGTTATTCAGCCGGCTTATGAATTGAATGTACCGCTACTTATGATTAATGGGCAATTGGAGCAATCTTTTGACTCATTGGTGCAAGTGGACGTTAGCAACGTTCTGATCGAAACGATCAAACCAGCGGAAGCAGATCAAGCATACGTTATTCGCTTATACGAAGCGGAATGTTCGGCAACGAGTGTCAGACTTACCTTCGGTAATCAACCACAACGAGTAGAGATAACGAATATGCTAGAAGATACAATTGAACAGTTGCATCTAGATGGTAAAAAGGCAACGATTTGGATGAATGCTTTTGAAATTAAAACAATAAAAGTGTATGTATAATAGATAAATAGCTGCTTCATTTTAGTGAAAACTAAAGTGAGACAGCTATTTTTAACTAGGACATGTCTGAAAACTAAATAATTGTATGCTATGATTTGAGAAAATTCAAGCAAGCTCTTTCACACTATACTATTAATCAATTAATGGTTATTTCATATCATCACTAGGTCATGTTCAAGATCAATGAATGGAACGGTAAGCTTGTACGTAATTTCGTACAAAGTGACATTCCGATCAGCGAAAATGCGAATGTTTGTTTGTTTTTTCGTATAAAACCTTTATGCTTAACCTATTGTCGGGGGCAGTTTATACGATTTTTCGTATAAACTTGATCTCCTCCAGTACTTATTTGAATGTTTGTACGTTTTATCGTATAAAACTCTTACGCTCGTATAAACTCCTACTATACTTCCCGATTACTATTTCCACAGTAAATTGTAAAACCTCATGCGATACAAGCCACGTCTAAACGACCGAAGGTCAATTACTACAACATTTATACATGCAAAAAACCGACTCTAAGATCTAATTTTCACATTTATATATAGATTGCATTTAGAACGGGATAAGTGATGAGTTTACAGGCATGTTCTAATCAAATGTAACTTTAAGTACGATTCAATTGCAACATTATTCCAGTCGACAACGTTATATGTAAGTAAAAGTAAAGCATTATTTTTTAGTCAAATAAAATCAAATTTGAAATAATGAGTGAAGCGAACAGAGGATGAATGGGGTGGGTACTAATAAAGAGTATTCTTGCTAGAAAAGGAATTCGGTTTATCTTTGCAGGTATCGTAATTTCTATCACTCTTATATTGTTGTATTGGTATCAAACAAATGATAATAAGGATAAGGAAGTATTGAGCAGATTAAACGACCATATAAAAATAAACGATGTTAAGTTATATCTTCTGGAGAAGCAATTGATTGAGTTACTTGGTGAAGGTGAATATATCGAAGGGTTTGGCGGGCATGTAAGAAACTACATTGCAAAAAAAATTAAAATTGGAATTTCTGAGGATTCAGATAATGATTATTTTGGCAGAGTAAGCTCCATTACATTTTCGAATCCCTTATATTCAATTTATGGAATTAAAGTTGGCGATTCAAAACAAGAAGCGATAAATGTATTGAAAGAAAAAGGGTATGAACAATTAGAAGAAGATCATTTTGTGAATGGTGAATATGTGATTGCTATATACGGAGAAATACAAGTTCAAGAGTTGAAAATTTCTTTTAGTGATAAAGATGTAAGTGATAGGAATTATTGATTGAGCGCAATGATTTTTATTAAACGTCCGAGGGGGAAGCATTAGATGAAAGGAAAAGGAGTGTATTTGCGTGAAAAAAGTGTTTTTCCTACTTATGCTTGTTGTACTAGTAGGTTGTACAGTTTCAGAAGATGCTACGGAAGAATACTCTGAAGATTTTAATTTTGTATTTGCTTATGGCGTAATGAAAAAGAACGTATTGAATACATTTGATAATGAATATACAAAAGATCTTGTGCAGGATGGTACAATTAAAACAGAACTTATTTTGACAAAAGAAGAGAAACAAGAAATCTTTGCATACATGAAAGAGATAGGACTATTTCAATATCCAAAAGAAATTACAGCAATGAATGTAAAGCCAGATATTGGTTATATGTTTGAAATAAATAATAACGGAATAAAACGTCAAGTGAATTGGATTGGAATGTTCAATAATTCTAAGCGTGATAAACAATTTGAGCAGTTAACCAGCATGATTATAGAATTAATTGCATCTAAGGAATCATTTCAATCTTTACCTGAAAGCAATGGATATTATGAGTGAACGTTTGAAGAAATGACATTAGTGAAAAAGTATGGCGATGGAGAAATCAGGTTGGAGATTCAAATGACGTAATAGAAGTCCACTCCCTATTAGTTGTAAATAGAGGGAGTGGACTTCATACTTTTGTTTCGCATAATAGACGACGCTGTTGCTAGATAAGAAAAGCATGGTCAAAACAGTGTAATCGTGTTACTTTGAGTAGAGGATCAATTTGAAACTAAATGCAGCTAGAGGGTATAGTAGGGGGCGGATGTATGCAACATAGCAGAGAAAAATTATCGATTCGATTTTATAAATATTTTATTTCCTATTCTGTCATGTTGTTGTTCGTATTGTTACTACTAGGAAGTATATTATATGGACGGTTGCATGATATAGTAAGCACTAATGCTGAAACTGTAAGCGTTTCGATATTGGCGGAGTTTCGGAAAAATACAGAAAGCCGACTAACGGAAATGGAGCGAATAGCGCTCAAAATTCCATTGAATACACGTTTAAGCCCTTATGCGCTGGCGAATGATGGCTATGAAAGCTATCAAATGATGCATGAAATTCGCTCCTATGTCGCCGGGAATACATTTATCTACGATATGGCATTAGTGTATGGTTATCAGGAAGAAGTGCAAGTCATTGGGACAAGTGGAACGTACAAGCTGGAACAGTTTTTACAACGAGAATACGCCTTTGAACAGTTAGATTTAGATCAATTGGTTAATGTAGCTGCTGTCGCTAAACAGCCGATACTATTGCCTGTACAGCTAGGCGCGACATCCGAGCGTAATATTGAGAATTATTTCCTATATATTACTCCACTAGCTGGTTCTTATCAAGAAGCACCTCGTATGGCGTTATTTATTATTAGTGAGCAACAGTTTCTTGGTTCAATTAAACGAATTTTGCAAGGGTATGAAGGCTACTCCTATATATTAAATGAGCAAAATGAACGGTTAGCGTTTACTACGTTTGGAACGGTAACAAAATTAGATGACAATGCTATGTTAGAGCAATTGTTAGAAATACCTTCGACGCAACAAGAATGGAAATGGAACAAGCAACAGATGTCGCTTATTAGATTAACATCGGAGTTAAATGGGTGGACGTATATGTTAGTTATGCCAAAGCAACAGTTTCTTAAAGAAACGAATGAGCTGCGACAGATGTTTATTATTACGGTGTTAGTAATTTTTGGGCTAGGTTTGCTATTAGCTTATTTATTTGCACGGAATCATTATAGACCATGGCGCAAATTAGCTACATCGATTGCTGGATTTCATTCCAATAAGGAATTAGGGCATACAGATGAATATTCTTATGTATCCGAGGCGGTCGGTTATCTTTCAAGTGAAAACGAACGAATGACGACTAGGATGAAAACCCGCAGCCGGTTGTTAAAAGAAAAATACGTTTATTATTTGCTACATGGCGATGTGCGTAAAATGCAGGAACTTGTACAGTTGTTAGACACTCCGCAATTTTTAATGACTTATCCACACTATGCAATTATTGTTTTGTCGATCGATGATCAGCCCAACTATTTGCAGCTACCACGGGCACAGCAGCAATTGTTACAATTCGGTTTAAGTAATGTGTGGGAAGAATTGGCGGAAGAAGTAGGAAGTAGCTATAGTATGGAAGTGACTGCGAATCACGATGTAATAGCAGTAGTAAATTTCGATGATGTTGAACAAGGCTATACGCTATTAAAGCAGCAAGCGCACAAAATGATTGCTATATATGAACAGTATTTTCGAAAAACGATTACGATTGCGATTAGTGAACCGTTTACTGGAGTGCACGAAGCAGAGCATCATTGGCGGCAAGCGGAGGAATCAGTGCAATATCGCTATTATTGGGGCGATGGGCAAGTTATTATGTATGCTGCTGTCGTAGCTTTTTTGCAAAATGAACGTGAAATGGACGTTGCTTCGTTGTTTGAGAAATTGTTTGTCATGTTGAAGCAAGCGGATGAGATTGAAGCGGAAATGATCATACGTGCTATCAGTACGTTGATGAAGCAGTCTGGAGTTACTCCGATAGCTGCTACAAAAATTTGGCAACAATTACTTAGCCATATGATCCGTGAGATGAAAAGTATGAACGAATCATTAGGAATTTATTGCGAAGAGGAAGTTAATCGAATTGTTCTTGAGGAGCTGCGACAGCTTACGGATGTAGAGCAAGCCATTATTGAACTATGTTACCATCTGGCTGATTATATTGAATACCAACGAGAAAGCAAAAGTTTTGTACTACTTGAAAAATTAATGCAAATTGTAGATCAGCACTATACGGATAATACGGTAGCACTCGATTCTATTGCTGAACAAGTAGCGTTGTCGCCCTCCTATGTCACTCGTTACTTTAAAGATCAAACGGGCTATTCTTTAATTCAATATTTGGATAAACGGCGAATGGATGAAGCAAAGATATTGCTCAAAACAACCAATTTGAAAATTAGTGAAATTATTGAGCAAGTAGGTTATGTAGATGAAGCTAATTTTCGGCGGAAGTTCCGTAAGCAAGAAGGGATGTCACCGATGCAATATCGTGAACTTAGTCGGGGGGAATAATTATAGCATCACCATATACGAATAATTAAGCGGGTTTAACGAAAATACAAGGTTTGCATAGAAAGGATAAATGTTTATGAAAATTCGGATGTTTAGCGATAATGATTTGGCAGGTTGCGTTCAGCTTCTTATCTCTGTATTTAATGAGGAGCCTTGGAATGATAATTGGACAGTAGAGAAGGCTGAATTATACTTAATGGATTTTGTGAATAATCCTGGTTTTATGGGATATATTGCTGAGAACAGCACTGGTGTCATAGGATTTTTGTTCGGATACCGGAAACGTTGGTGGAGTGCAGATGAATTTCATGTTAATGAATTTTGTGTAAAAATTAGTGAGCAAAGAAGAGGAATTGGAAAGGAGTTAATGAAGATATTAGAAGACGATTTAGTTAAACAAAAAATTATGAATATAGTGCTTTTAACGAATAAAGGGGTTCCAGCAATGGAATTCTATGAAAGAAATGGATTTACTGCGGTTGAACGAATCGTGTTTTTAGCTAAAAGTCTAGAAGATCAGATAGATAGATAGAAAGTAAAGTAAAGTAAAGTAAAGGAAAGTAAAGAACATTGTCGAAGTAAAATTGATGTTAATTAAAAACAATTGTGTTTGGTGGTCATGTTTGCTATTCTAATAAAGCAAAAAAACATAGAACGAAGGGGTTCCTACATGACAAATCGAACGCTAGAATCCAATTGGGTGCGGAATATCGTACTTTTTTTGAGTAGCCAGACAACATCTTTGTTTGGTTCATCGCTTGTACAATATGCCATGATGTGGCACGTTACATTAACTACAAAATCTGGATTGATGATGACATTGTATATCATTTGTGGGTTTATCCCAACATTTATATTGTCTCCAATAGCTGGTGTTTGGGCAGATCGGTATGATCGTAAAAAATTGATCGTTATTGCCGATGGTATGATTGCATTTGCTACGTTAATTTTAGCGATTTTGTTTTTGCTAGGATATCAACAAATTTGGTTACTATTTGTGATGGCGGCTGTTCGTGCTTTTGGTGCAGGAATTCAAACCCCGGCAGTTGGAGCAATCTTGCCTCAAATAGTACCGAAAGATAAATTGACCAAAGTGAATGGAATAAACGGTAGCATTCAAGCTATTATGATGTTTGTAGCGCCGATGGCGAGTGCTGGACTATTATCGATTTCATCGATAGAAATTATATTTTTTATTGATGTGATTACAGCTGCTCTTGCGATTGTGATGTTGTTAACATTAGTGAAAGTATCCGTCCACGAGAAAGCATTGGAACAACAAACAACGTCTTACTTTAGTGATTTTAAAGAAGGATTATTGTATGTTAAAAATCATGCTTTTTTGAAAAGCTTCTTTATCTTTTTTGCTGTCTTCTTTCTCTTAATGGCACCGGTATCGTTTTTAACACCGCTACAAGTAGCACGGACATTTGGTGATGATGTTTGGCGGCTAACCGCCATTGAAATTGCCTTCTCTATCGGGATGATGTTAGGTGGAGTTGTTATAGCTATTTGGGGTGGCTTTCGCAATAAAATTAAAACGTTAGCGTTGACTGGTATTATTATGGGCGCATGTACTATTGCACTTGGTGTACCGACTAATTTTTGGATCTATCTCACTTATATGGCTGTATTCGGTGTGGCTATGCCAATTTTCAACACGCCAGCGACTGTGTTATTGCAAGAAAAAGTAGAAGAACATTATATGGGCAGAGTTTTCGGTGTGATGGGAATGATTTCTACTTCCATGATGCCACTCGGCATGTTAGTGTTTGGTCCGCTATCTGACATGGTAAGAATCGAATGGCTTTTGCTTGGCACAGGGCTAGCTATTATAATACTTGCTTTCTTTTTAAGTAAAAATAAAGTATTACTGACAGCTGGCGAACCAACAACTGAAGAAACTGCTAGTAGCGTCTAAGGAATGCAGATGAGAAATAAGGAATTCTGTGAAAATTGTAATAGGCGAGTATAGTAGGGTTTTATATGAAAAAACGTACAAACATTTGAACAAGTGAGTGGAGAGATCAAGTTTGTGTGAAAAAACGTATAAAGTGACTAAAAAATAGGTTCAACGTAAGGATTTTATACGATAAAACAAACAAACAACCGCAATTACGTTGACCTGAATGCAACTTTGCACGAAAAAACGTACAAACTTACTTGTTCCATACATTGATCTTGTATATTATCTAGTTTTGGCATAGAATATCCATTAATAGTATAGTGAGTAGGCGAAGCTCACCCCGCCTTCCTTTCCATGCATATAATAATATAGTTTTCAGACACGTTCTAGTAATGTAAACGATATAAAACCGTTATTGAATATCTCTTTTAACTGCAAGCAGCAGTGTGTGGTCGTCTTTTGAACGATTGCGGATTGCTAGCTGTTTGTAGTTGAGGGAGATTTTTTTATTTTTATGGATGTTCTATAGACAAATGAAAATATGGGAGCTGTAATCTATGGAATCTATGGCACAGCAAGAAACGCTACATCCACGTCATGACACGTCGTATCGATTTTTATTATCCAGTAAAAAATTATTTGTAGAGTTGTTACGTTCATTTATTAAACGAGATTGGATACAAGATCTGAACGAGGAACAGGTAGAAGAAATTCCCCATACGTTTATTTTACAAGATTTTAAGCGACAAGAAGCAGATCTAGTTTATCGTGTGAAGTTGAACGGGCAAGATGTTATTTTCTACTTATTATTAGAACTACAATCGAGTGTAGACTATCGGATGCCGTATCGTTTACTATTATACCAAGTTGAAATTTGGCGATACTTAATTCAAAACGATGCTACACTTTTTGCTAACCGTAAATCATTTCAATTGCCCACCATCTTACCAATTGTGTTGTATAATGGAAAGAGAAAGTGGCGTGCGAAGCGGCAGTTTCGTCAATTGTTAGCAGGCGAGGAATTATTTGAATCAGAACTACTTAACTTTGAATATTTATTTATAGATGTCGTACGATATACAGAAGAGGAATTGTTGCAACTGTCGAATATAATAGGTTCGATACTACTACTAGATCAAACGGATGAAGTACCGCAATTACTGACGAGAATAGATAAGTTAGCTCATATAGTAAAACAGTTACCTCCAGAAGATAAGCAAAAGTTTTTTGTTTGGATGGAGAATGTGTTGCAGAGACGATTAACACAGCACGAAAAAGATGTGCAAAGATTGCTGGAAACGTTGGATCAAACAATGGAGGAGGGGGAGGAAATGTTACGGTTTGAAAAAGCGCTATACAAACTGCGAAAACAAAGCATTCAAGAAGGTTTACAAGAAGGAAAATTAGAAGGAATGCAAGAAGGTTTGCAAACGGGGCAGCGTATGGAGAGGGAAGTAATAGCTAAGCGCATGCTTAATCTAGGTATGGATATCTCTGTCGTTGTATCAGCAACTGGTATTACTGAGCAAGAAATTGAACTATTAGACAAGTAAAAATCGAGATAGGATCATAAGTTAATAAGAAATTACCGTAACTATAATAAGTGGCTGTAATTTCTTTTTTGTGTAAACAAGCTATTTTAAAATAGTTGCTATGGCAATATGTAGCTATCACTCGTCATTCTATGTGTATCCCCTTCGCTCAGTACCATATTATTACATATGACTGAGCGAGGGGGATACGCATTAAAAGAACGTAAAGTATAGAATGGGCTGGAGAAAGTGTGAACGAACACTAGTTGCCGGCTTTTTTTGTTATTTATAGACAAAGTGAAGTTTTATATTGTCTAGATTTATTCTATCTGTTATAGTTGTAATATAACAAGAGAAAGTAAAACAGATATTAGAAGAGGGAGTGCTGTAGATGCAGAGACGGATGAGATGGCTCTACTTATCGGTAAGTATCATGTTGAGTGTTATGCTTTTATTAACAGGTTGTGGAAGTAGTGGGAAGCAAGATCCAGCGAATACGAAGGATACGGGAATGAATGTTGAAAGTGGAGTCGAAAATGGGGCAGGTAATGCAAACGGAAGCGGAGATGGGAGCGAAAGTAGCAAGGAAGATGTAGAGTCTGCTTCGAATTGGAGTAGTATGAACGGTTACTGGGAAGGTGCTATTGAAATACCTAATCAGCCATTGCTTATTCAAGTAACAGCGACAGACGAGAGCGGGGTTATTGCTATTCCTATTCAAGGAATAAACGATTATCCGTTAAGCAATGCTCGCATAAAAGATGATTCGGTATATTTTGAGATGGCGTTGCCAGGGCAAGTGATTACGTTTGATGGAAAACAAGAGCAGCATACGATTAGCGGAACATTTCAACAAAATGGGCAGTCATTTCCGTTTAAAATAACGAAGCAAGAAAAAGAAATTAGTATAAAGGAAGAAAAATTGGTACAAGTGAAAGTGCAGCAAGGGACGATGGTTGGTGAACTAGAAATACCACAAGGTGAAGGACCATATCCTTTGGCGATTATTATTGCTGGTTCTGGACCTACAGATCGGGATGGCAACTCTACAATGCTACCTGGAAAAAATAATAGTTTGAAAATGGTTGCGGAGCAGTTAGCAGAACAAGGTGTAGCCAGCATTCGTTATGATAAACGAGGTATTGGCATGAATAGCGGTTTGGGTGGTAAAGAAGAAGATGTTACATTTGAATTATTTGCGGAAGATACAGCTCAGTGGATCGAATTCGTTCGAGCGGATGACCGTTTTTCAGCAGTTGGTGTTGTTGGTCATAGTGAAGGATCACTCGTTGGTTTAGTAGCAATGCAGAAAGCCAAGGCAGACTTTTTCATTTCACTTGCAGGAGCAGGTAGAACGATTGATCATGTACTACTAGAGCAGCTTACTAGTCAATTACCAGATCAATTGCTGCAAGAGGCAGAGAAAATTGTAAGTAGTCTGAAACAAGGACAGCTGGTTTCTCAAATAAGTCCAGAGTTAGCATCATTATTTCGTCCATCTATTCAACCATATATGATCTCGTGGATGAACCAAGATCCAGCTCAATTGTTGCAAAAATTGAAAATTCCTACTTTAATTGTTAATGGAACGAATGATTTGCAAGTGGCGGTTTCGGAAGCAAAGGTATTACATCAAGCTGACCAAGCAGCTACATTACTTATTGTAGATGGCATGAATCATAATTTAAAAGAAACTACTTTGGATCGGGAAGAAAATATAGCAGCACTAACCAATCCAGATCTACCACTTGCTAATGAATTAATGAAGGGCATAATATCATTTTTGCAAAAGCATCAATTCATTGCAGTTAAGTAATAGTAGTATTTGTGAAAATAAGGTGGTGACCTATTATGTTGCTTCAGATCGATTTGCAGTCAGAAGTTCCTATTTATACGCAGCTTGTCCATAACATTATTGAAGGCATCGCTCGTAAAGAATTGCTGCCTGGCGAGGCACTACCATCGGTTCGGAGTATGGCTGCTGATCTAGGCATTAACTTGCATACGGTCAACAAAGCTTACAATATATTAAAACAGGACGGCTTTGTTCAAGTAAATCGCAAGCAGGGAGCAGTTATTCATCCAGCGTCATTCCCGCTTGCCGATGAGCAATATCAGTTACGATTACAGGAACAAATGCGTCCGCTTATTGCCGAGGCAATATGTCGTGGGATGAGCAGTGAACAGTTTAAAGTAATAAGCGAACAGATATATTCCCAATTTAGTATAGGGGAGGAAAAAGAAGATGGATAGTAGCTGGATGATGATTATAACGTTACTAATTATGCTGCCTGTCATAGTAATAACGACGATTATTCCGTATTTAACGAGACGGATCGAAAGCTTTGGTGTGACGATTCCAGAAGTAGCACAGCGTGATCCACATATTGTCGTCTTGAAAAAACAATATTTGATCTTCAATAGTATACTTGGTGTTGTTGTAATTATATCGTTATCGCTAATTACGTGGTTCGTTCAAAGTGAAACAGCGTGGGCAGTATGGCTCACCGTTCATTTATTCGGATATATGATACTGTCATTCGTTATTTATTTAAAACAGCATCGAGCAGTGAAACAGTATAAACTGGAGCAACAATGGTCTACGGAGCATGCACAGCGTATCGTAATAGATACAACCTTCCGCAAACGTAATATAACCATTTCTTATTATTGGTTTATTCCGCATATCGTTATAGTTGTTATTACTGCATTAGTTGGAGTGCTAAATTATGCACAGTTTCCGGACATCATTCCGATGAAATATAGTATGAATGGCGAAGTGATTAATAGCGCTATTAAGAGCTATAGTACGGTATTGTGGCCGGTGATGACACAGTGTGTTCTTTTAGTTTTGTTTATATTTGTTCATTATACATTTAGTCGAAGTAAACAGTTGGTAGAGTCGAGCGATCCAGAAAATTCGTTGCAGCGCAATATTATATTTAGACGTCGTTGGTCCATATTTATGATGATGAGTAGTTTTCTGTTAGTTGCTTTGTTCTTATTCATCGAATTTAGTTTATTTTATAGTTGGACTGGCAATGAGCAAACGATAGCTCCACTCGTAGTAATTGCATTTATATTAATAGGGGCTATCATTTTATCGATTACAACCGGTCAAGGTGGCAGTCGGATTAAACTGAATAACGGAGTGCCAGCAACGACACTGACGACAGCAGATCATGATCAACATTGGAAAATGGGTGTATTTTATTTTAATCGAGAAGATCCAGCTATTTTCGTTGAGAAGCGTTTTGGTGTTGGGATGACGATGAACTGTGCTAGACCGCTCGGTTGGCTAATTTTGCTAGGTATTATCGCTCTACCTCTACTTATTATGTTGTTTATTTAAGTTGGCTTATGCCAGAAGCAGTAGCTTACCATTGGTAAGTTGCTGCTTTTTTTGTTGCATAAATAGTAATTTTATTTAAACGTAAGAGAAAATAACACTACTATTTTATAAAAATTTATATAAAATAAACTAAAACGATAAAATAGTTGATATAATTGGTTTAGATATTAAAAAATTATAAATGTAAGGGGTAGAACAATGATAACAATTGTTGACAAGCAAAAACAGTTTTTATTTGAGGATGAGCGACCGTTTCAAGAATGTCATGCATCGACAGTAGTTGCTTTGCCAAACGGAGATTTGTTAGTTTCCTATTTTGCTGGAAGTAAAGAAGGAAGACCAGATGTCGCTATTTGGTGTTCTCGACGAGTAGATGGCGTATGGCAAGCACCCGAAAAAGTAGCAGACGAAGAAGCTGTTATTCATTGGAATCCCGTCTTGTTTCGCAAACAATCTGGTGAAATTGTGCTGCATTATAAAGTGGGTCACCCGATTGCTACATGGTCGACGAGAGTTATCGTTTCGCAGGATGATGGGCATACGTGGTCTTCTCCGAAGGAACTTGTTGTTGGAGATCGGGGCGGACGAGGACCGGTGAAAAATAAATTAGTAGCTTTGCATGACGGAACATGGGCTGCGCCAGCTTCTATTGAAAATGAACAATGGACTAGTTTTGCTGACTTATCTTACGATGAAGGGGAGACATGGGTGCAAAGTGACATGGTGCCCGTATGGCGAGGACCAATTAGTGAAACTCCTGCTGGAGCATCATATCTACCGGGCAAAGGAATCATTCAGCCAACGATATGGGAATCAAAGCCTGGTCATGTACATATGTTGATGCGCAGTACAGGTAGCTCGATCTATCGAACAGATTCTACTGATGGTGGTCGGACTTGGTCTATGGCGTATCGGACATATTTGCCGAATAACAATAGTGGGATTGATTTGGTTAAGTTAGAAAATGGTGCATTAGTGTTAGCGTATAATCCGGTCGGAATGAGTAAAGGACCAAGAATGCCGATGCTACTAAGTATTTCTTATGATAATGGGCATCATTGGGAAGAGTTAATTGTGTTAGATGGCGAATATAGTGTTTATAAAAAACCACATGGTACTGGTGAATATTCTTACCCGGCAATTATAGCGGAAAACGATTATATTTATGTCACCTACACTTGGAAGCGTCAACGTGTTGTTTGTTGGAGTCTGAAAATAGAATAATCGAGCGAAAGAGGCGATGACGAAAATGACGAATAGTGATGGGAAGCAACTCGAATCATTGTTTAGTAATCCGCCTGTGGAGTTTCGGTCTGTACCATTTTGGGCGTGGAATGATCGTTTGGAGACGGAGGAACTGGAGCAACAAATTACGGAAATGTTCGAGCAAGGAATAGGTGGTTTTTTTATGCACTCTCGTGTTGGTCTGGAAACACCTTATATGGGAGAAGAGTGGATGAATGCGATTCTAACTTCTGTATCTAAGGCAAAGCAGCTTGGCATGCAGCCTTGGCTATATGATGAAGATCGCTGGCCTTCCGGCTTTGCTGGTGGAGTTGTTCCGAGGCAAGGGGATGATTATCGTGCGAAGGGACTAACGTTAGAGATAGTCAATCATGCCCTGTCTGCTAGTTTACTAGCAGACGAACAGCTGTATAAAGTCTATCGTGTATTGTTGCAGCAAAATTCCATTGTAAACTGCTCGCTTGTTTCGGTAACAGATGCAATAGATTGCACATTAGTAGATGGCGAATGTTGGCTGCTCATGCGGATGGAAGTTGCTAATGCTAGCCCGTGGTTTAATGGTGAAGCTCCTCCGGATCAATTGAATCCGGCTACTATTGCCGCATTTATCGAAGCTACTCATGAAAAATATCGAGAAGTGCTGGGTGATTTGCAAACGGCTGGCATCGCTGGCATTTTTACAGATGAACCTAGCATCCATGATCGTCATTGTCGGTTTACTGCTGGACGGGGCTGGCTACCGTGGACGACAGCATTTCCCCAATATTTTGCACAACAGCGTAACTATCAGCTCGAAGAAATATTGCCTTATTTGTTTTTTGCTGGTGAGCATGCGACGTGGGCTAGACATGATTATTGGAGAACGATAACAGAGTTATTTAATCATGCTTTTACTAGGCAATTATATGATTGGTGTGAACAGCATCAGATTGCGTTTACTGGTCATTTTTTGTGGGAAAATTCTTTAGGGATTGCAACTAGAGTGAGCGGTGCGATTATGCCGCAATATCGTTATCAACATGTGCCTGGCATTGACCTTTTAGGTGAACAAACCGATGAATATATTACTGTAAAACAATGTACGAGCGTTGCTAATCAATTTGGGAGAAAGTACGTTTTGACAGAGACATATGGTTGTACTGGCTGGCAGTTTTCATTTGAAGGACAACGATGGTTGGGTGATTGGCAATATGTATTGGGAGTGAATGTTCGGTCACAGCATTTGGCATTGTATTCGTTGCGTGGTTGCCGAAAACGAGATTATCCACCAGCATTTAATTATCAGACGACATGGTGGGAGCATTATCACATGATAGAAAATTATTTTGCAAGATTGGGTGCAATGCTATCAATTGGTACACCAATACGTAATATTGTAGTCATTCATCCTGCCACGACAGCTTGGACGATGTTAGGTACAAACCCATATGAAAATGTTAGACGGGGACTTGATCCGGATATTCCTATTATAAATGCGTTTGGGGACTCATTTAATCATTTGTTAAAGCGGTTGCAAGCCGCACAGTTTGATTATGATCTCGGTGATGAGCTAATTATGATGGATGAAGCATCGGTTGAAAATGACCATCTTCGTATCGGTCAAGCGAACTACTCCTTAGTCATTCTTCCTCCGATTCGTTCTATGTTGGAAAGCACCTTTGAGTTGCTGCAAACTTTTTTGCAAGCAGGTGGAAAAATAGTAGCGATAGAGCCGTTGCCTACGATGATGGAAGGACGTATCTCCAAAGACAAGCTACAAAAATTGTTTACTCATTCGTCGTTTATTACGTTTTCGTCAGAAGAAAAAATGTTGCAGCAATTACCTTCGCTTTGTCCACAAACGGTTAACATTAAGGAACAAAACGGGGCGACAGTAGATACGATGCTACATATGCTGCGCAAACGAGATGACGGTTATACGTTGTTTGTTGTTAATAATGACCGTGTGAACGAATATCATACTATTGTTGAACTACCTACTATTAGAGGTGTGGTGGAAAAGTGGGATGTTTATACAGGGGAAGTGACACTAATAGATAGTTTGCAAACGGCAACTCATGTTTCTTTTTTTGCAACATTTGGTGCAGCAGATTCTCATGTATATGTTATCCGAAATCAAGAGCTACCCAATTCCAGTAAGGACAAGCAAAACGAGTATATTCGTGGAAGGCTAGAGAAAACAGAAGTGTTGCAGGAACTAACTGCTACATACCAATTTGCCAAACGGACAAAGCCAAATGTACTTGTTTTGAATCACTGTCAATATCGAATAGAGGATAGTAATTGGTCGGAAAAAGTGCAGGTGTGGGCGGCGCAACGAGATATACGAGCACAATTAAACATGCGTCAAACGGTAAGTAATGATGTGGAGCAACGCTACTTGTGGATAACGGAACAGCATCAAAATGATGATACACAAGTTAGTTTACGCTTTATATTTGAAGTAGAGCAATTAAGTACAGATAAACTGCAATTAGCTGTCGAGCATATGCAGCAGTTTTCTATACAATTAAATGGCGAGCAAGTGAATAACAAACCTACAGGTTGGTTTGTAGATCGTTCTATTCATACTGTTACATTACCAAATGTGAGACTCGGAACCAACGTTCTAGAAGTAAGCTGTGCGTATCAGCTTGCGACAGAGCTTGAGGATTGTTACTTATTAGGATCATTTGCATTGTCTGAAACGCGTTCGCTTCAAGTTGAACCAGCAAGTATACCGTTAGGAGATTGGACGACACAAGGCTACTTGCACTATAATGGCAGTGTTATTTATCAATTATCCTTCTGTTGGGATGAACAACTTAAAGTGGATGAAAAAGTATTGATGCAACTTGACTTATATGAAGCTACTATTGTGTTGGTCAAGCTAAATGGAAATGATGTTGGTTCGATTCCTTGGAAATCGATAAAGGATGTAGACCTTAGTTCTTATTTGATAGCTGGGGAAAATTTACTGGAAATTGAAGTTGTAGCAAGCCCCCGTAATATGTTTGGACCATTTCACCGTGTAGCTGGAGAGCCAAGCATGACCAATAGCGCTGTGTATCAAGTAGAAGGAGACGCTTATCAAGCAGATTATTTAGTGACATCCTATGGATTATACACCGAACCTAAAATTAAACATGTGACAATAAACGAACGATAAGTTGTTTATAAGTCAAAATTAACTTTCTTAATTGCCATTTTGTGATTAAGAAAGTTTTTTGTTGAGAAAACTTATAAGATGAAGTAAGAATTTATTTGTTAAAAAAGGTTAAAATGAATAATAATACAATAAATTTCAAATTAAACTCCAATTTAACACTCAAACATATGACACTTGTTACTACTAAAAAGATATAAGACCCTTTACAATGAGAATAGAAAGATGAATGTAACTGTTTTTCCGAATAGAAGGAGGAAGTTGATCATGTCCGACACCAATAAGCAAGCCCAGTTGCGAAAAACAGTGGCTCCTTATGAAAAATCTAATCTAAATGCTAGTGTGAGACAAATTTTAAATACAATTGTACCTTTGGTGTTATTATGGACGGCTGCATATTTAAGCCTATCCGTATCATATTGGTTAACGTTATTGTTTGCTGTTTTGACGTCAGGTTTTGTCATTCGTACGTTTATTATTTTTCATGATTGTTGTCATGGTTCTTTTTTTCGAAAGAAAAAAGCAAATGATATTTTAGGTATTATAACGGGTGTCATCACACACGTACCATATGAACAATGGAAAAACTCCCATTCGATGCATCATGCAACGAGTAGTAATTTGGATAAACGTGGCATAGGTGATATATGGATGATGACTGTTGAAGAATATGCAGCAGCTTCTTGGATGCAAAAGTTTTATTATCGAGCTTACCGTAATCCACTTGTTATGTTCGGTCTTGGTCCAATTGCTATATTTGCTATTCAATATCGCTTTAATCGGAAAGGTGCAAGAAAAAAAGAGCGTTTAAATACGCATTTGATGAATATATTGCTTGTAACTTTATATGCCGTATTAATGCTAACGTTGGGTTGGAAAGAAGTATTACTTGTACAACTTCCCGTGTTTTATGTTTCTGCCGCTCTCGGCATTTGGTTGTTTTATGTGCAACACACGTTTGAAGATTCTTACTTTGAACATGATGAAGAGTGGAATTATGTAATGGCTGCAGTGGAAGGTAGTTCTTACTATAAATTGCCTAGATTATTGCAGTGGTTAACGGGTAATATTGGTTTCCATCATGTCCATCATTTGAGCCCCAGAGTTCCAAACTATCATTTGGAAGCAGCTCATAACAATACACCACCGCTCCAAAAAGCAACAACGATAACAATGTGGCAAAGTTTTGCAGGGATTCGATTTAAATTGTGGGATGAAATGGAGCGTAAGTTTATTACATTCCGAGACTTCAAAAAACAGGTTAAACGTCAAGCGGAGCAAATAAAAAAAGTGAATGACCCATTAAAAGCGAGTTAATCCTTACGCTGCAGAATGATCATAGAACGGAAAAATAATAGAAGCACCTTTTACACGACAGATGAACTGTTGTATAAAGGGTGCTTTTTGGTTATTAAAGGAGGGGACGGTTCCAAAAACGTCTTTCCGAAATAGCGGTAATAATTGGCTCTGCATTGTTAGGTAGTTGTGCATATGTCACAATTCCCGGTTGCTCACTAATAGTAAGTTCATCAACAAGAGTTGTTCCAGCAGCTAGTGCTATGATCGGTTTATATTGGTCGTAACCTTCCTGAATAAAGTGCTTCGATTGTGTTGCAAAATTAGGGTTCATATTAGCTCCACCGATAACAACGATTGCATCGAAGACAGCTGCAGCACTGGTTAGAAAACTATCTTGAGCCGCTCGAGTTTGCTCGCCAGCTCCAGTGATTGGACCAAGATGTTCGCTTATTATAATAGGCTGTATTCCAGCTTGGTTCAAATTATCTGTTACAAAAGCTAAAGATTTTTCACAATACTGATCTGCTATAATGACGGCGGCTCTTAATGTAGTCGGTAATTTTGTCGTGTTCTCCATACTTAAAGCGGGTGATGTTTTCGTGTACAATTGTTCCGGCGGAGTATTGTTTTTTCGAACAGGAATAGTCATCCCTAAATTTGCCGCTACTGTGTTGATAAGATCGTGACTGACATGATCGAACATATCCAGTACTTGCGTCCGAACAGATGGAGATTTTACTTTCCCTAGTTCAAAAGAGAAGGCGTCTTTAATATGCTGTTTTTCAACGGGGCTCATACTATTCCAAAATAAAGTAGCTTGTGTAAAATGATCTTTAAAGCTGCTACCGCGTGCGCGGATTTTGTTGCCTTCTACTTTTTCTTGATAATGAACATAACCACCATGAGAATCTGTTACGGTATGCGGATCATTGTTTGCTAATGAGTTATTTTGATAAGCGACTTGTCCAACATCAATCGTTCGTCTTCCATACCCATCTCGTTGATTGTTGTGAAAAGGACAGATTGGTCTGTTAATTGGAATTTCATGAAAATTGGGGCCGCCAAGTCGGATTAATTGGGTGTCCGTATAGGAGAAAAGTCTACCTTGTAGCAACGGATCGTTTGTAAAATCAATGCCAGGCACGACATTTCCAACATGGAAAGCGACTTGTTCTGTTTCAGCAAAGACATTATCGACATTGCGGTTTAACGTCATTTTTCCAATGATTTGTACCGGAATATTTTCTTCAGGCCAAATTTTAGTTGCGTCTAATATATCAAAATCAAATTTGAATTCATCTTTTTCCGGTAAAATTTGCACGCCAAGTTCAAAAGCTGGAAAGTTGCCTTCCTCGATATTTTCCCACAAATCGCGGCGATTATAATCTGGATCAAGACCTGCTACCCGTTGTGCTTCTTTCCAAATTAATGAGTGAACACCAAGCAGCGGTTTCCAGTGAAATTTTACAAAATGAGCTTCGCCATTATCATTAACAAACCGAAAGGCATGTACACCGAACCCTTCCATCATCCGGAAGCTACGTGGTATGGCTCGATCGCTCATCACCCACATTACCATATGTGCTGACTCTTGATTGTTGGCAATGTAGTCCCAAAATGTATCATGAGCAGATGCAGCTTGTGGCATTTCATTGTGTGGCTCTGGTTTAAGAGCGTGAATAAAATCAGGGAATTTAATAGCGTCTTGCATGAAAAAAACCGGCATATTGTTGCCGACAAGATCAAAGTTACCTGTTTTCGTGTAAAATTTGGTAGCAAAACCACGGACATCACGTACTGTTTCTGCCGAACCACGTGAACCAGCAACGGTTGAAAAGCGCACGAACACATCCGTTTTTTCGCCAGGACGTTGCAAGAAATCAGCTTTTGTATACTGCGCCATTGATTCGTATAATTCGAATTGTCCATGTACTCCAAATCCGCGAGCGTGAACAACTCTTTCTGGTATTCGTTCATGGTCAAAGTGAGTCATTTTTTCACGAAAATGGAAATCTTCCATTAAAGTAGGTCCTCGTTCACCAGCTTTTAATGAAAACTCATCTTCTGAAATTTTAACACCTTGATTAGTTGTCATCGCTTGTCCACGCCCATCAGAACGATATGATTCTAATTGTGCATGTTTCGCATTTTGTTGCTCTGTATGTTTCTCGTCGGTCTGCTTTTTTTTACTCATCAGAACATCCTCCTAATAGTTAAAAATGGTAACAATATAGTATATAGTATGACTATGAATTTAACTAGTTATGCAAGAGAATGGAAAATTAGTGTGAAAAGATTAATAAATATTACGACGGGCTCTATTTTTTTCGATTTCATAAAAAAGTCTTCCTAAGCAAAAACTCATATAGAAAGGCGGAACAATCGAGCAAAGGCAGACTATGCTAGATTTTAACGAAGATTTATTCATCATTTAGCGATACAAATCTTCCTTAAACTTGGATGAGTCAGCGACATTAATGGAGCAAGTCATTACGTATACACCAGGTGCAAGAATGGCTGCAATAGTAGTCTCTGTGTTCCCGATGATGATTCTATACCCTTTTTTACAAAAACACTTTAATAAAGGAACTTTGTCCGTTATAACGTTGCTGAAGAGATTATTAGAAAACGTACTAGCCAGTTTAGCTATTGGTATACCTGGATTAGTAGTGTATGCTGAAAAAATAGATAAAAGTCAATTTTATAGAGGTAATTGTCAATATAGTCAATTCAAAAAACGTTGTAAATATCGATACAATGACATTAGACATTGTGACTAAAATAATATAATTGGGGAGGGTACAGATGAAAAAATACATTATACTTACGTTACTATTTAGTTTAGTATTGCAAACTTGTTTGGAAGTGGGGGGAGTAAGCCGAGTCGATGCGCAAAATATGAAGGATGCTAAAGTAGTAAGCGTTGGTGATCTAATTGAAGCCGAACAAGCAGTACTTTTGTCAGGTGCGAGTATCCAAAGTGACAAGTTAACTGAGTTTTCTGGAAGCGGTTACGTGGAAGATCTAAACAAAATAGGAGCTGGCGTACAATTACAGGTAGCTATACCAGCTACACGCACGTATGACGTCACCATAAGAGCAGCAAACTTGAGTGACCAAGATAGTAGCCTTGCTATTTATATCAATAATGTTCAACAAGGTACATTGGAAGTAAGTGCTGACGAAGCTGGCGTTTGGTTAGATAAGAAGTATACGTTATTATTTGATGGTGAGATCAACACTTTAGAAATTAAATTTGGTGATCAAAATACAGGCAGCATAGCACTAGATTATATTAAAGTGGATCATTACAATGCTAATCCAAACCCAGATCCAAATGATAAGGAGTTGCTTATCAATCCAAGTTTTGAATCAGGAACGTTTGCTGGTTGGAGAGGTGCTGGCAATCGAGAAGTTGTAAGCGATACTAAATACGAGGGTAATTATGGGGCTGTAATGAAAGACGGTGGTGCAAGTATTAATCAAGATATTACTGGCTTGCAGCCAAGTACGACGTATAAATTAACCGCTTGGGTAAATCCAATACATGAAATAGACAAAGACCAATTGTATTTAGCAGCAATTAAATTTGATGGTGATAATGCCAAAACGGAAATACGGTCTACACAGGTTGGTTTTCATGAGTTGAATATCACTTTTACTACCGGTGCACAGCAATCGACAGCCGAAATTTATGTATGGAAAGCTGATAACACTGGGTCGATCTACGTTGATCAGTTTAGTCTCCAGCAATGGGAAGAAGAGGAGCCTGGTAACGGCACTGACCCGGAGTTACCACCATATGAGGAGCCGCAAGCAGGAAGTAACTTAGCCTATGAAGAGAAAGTTTATACATCATCTGTAAAAGCAGGTGCTAACCATGTAGGGAGTGGAGCAGTTGATCAGCTAATCGCTAGCAAGTGGGAAAGTGCAGCAGCCGATCCGCAGTGGATCATTGTTGATCTACAAGGTAGTTATACGGTGGAACAAGTGAAGCTCTATTGGGGAGCGACACATGCAACCAACTATCAAGTACAGTTATCCAATGATATGATTTCTTGGAACGATGTCTATACGACAAAAACGGGGAAAGGTGGATTAGAACTGTTAGAACTGTCAGAGGGACAAAGCGCCCGTTTCGTCCGCGTCCATATGACTGCTAGAAGCAGTAGTCAAGGATATATGTTACACGAGTTCGAAATATATGGGCAGAAACAAGCGGACTTACCAGTTGGTGAAGTAGCACCGCCACTTCCACATCTTCCGATACCGACTGCTAAGCAGCTGGATTATCAGAAGATGGAGACGATTGCGTTCGTCCACTTTGGCATGAATACATTCACGAACTCAGAGTGGGGAACTGGAAAAGAAAATCCTACGCAGTTCAATCCAACCAACTTCGATGCGAATCAATGGGTGAAGACGTTAAAAGATGCGGGTTTGAAAATGGTCATTTTAACAGTAAAACATCATGACGGGTTTGTTCTATACCCAAGTAAATATACCGAACATAGTGTGAAAAACAGTCCATGGAAAGGTGGACAAGGCGATATTGTAAAAGAAGTAGCGGATGCTGTACATGAAGCAGGCTTAAAGTTTGGTGTTTATTTATCACCATGGGATATGAACGCACCAAGCTATGGGCAAGGCGATGCTTATAACGAATATTATATGAATCAACTAGAGGAGCTTCTTACTAACTATGGGGAAATTAGTGAAATATGGATGGATGGGGCGAAAGGTACAAACATCGAACAAGACTACGATTTTGACGCATGGGCAGAGCTGATTTATAGACTGCAACCAAACGCTTTAATTTGGGGACCGCCGCTTGGCGATGTGCGCTGGAATGGCAACGAAACAGGGTTTATGGAAATAACGAACTGGAGTAAAGTGGTGCCAAGTTTGCCACAAAATCCGCCGTGGAGTTACGTTCCACCGCATTATAACAATGTTGACTATTTGTTAGGTCATGCTAATGGCACGATATATCAACCTGCGGAATCAGATGTGAAGTCACGTTCAGGTTGGTTTTGGAGTACGAATTCTCAACTGAAATCAGCAGAACAGTTGGTAGATATTTATCATACTACGGTGGGTAGAGGTGCTACATTACTGCTGAATGTATCGCCAGATCGTACAGGTCAATTACCAGCGACTGATGTTGAGATGTTGCAACAATGGCGAGAAAAGCTAGATGATATGTACAGTAATAACCTAGCCAGTAACGCTACAGCAATAGCATCATCTTATCGAGGCGAAGCAATAACGTATGCAGCAAGCAACGTATTAGATAACGACTACGATACGTATTGGGCGATGGATGATGAGAAGTTAACCGGTTTTGTGGAAATAAATATGGAGAAAGAAAAGTTTATCGATACCGTGTTGTTACAAGAATATGTACCGCTTGGACAACGAATTAGTAAATTTAAGATTGAAGTGGCACAAGCTAGTGGGTGGAAAAAAGTAGCGGAAGGAACCACGATTGGTTATAAACGGATACTGTCATTTGCTCCAATCAAAACTAAAAAGGTTCGTATAACGCTTGAAGAATCACAAGCTACGCCAATTATTAACAATGTAGAGTTATATATAACTGCCCAACATATTCAAACGCTAAATTTGGTAGAAGGTAAAGAAGTAACGGCGATAAATACCCATAATAATCCGGAATATGGTCCAGAGAAAGCTATCGACGGCAATGATTCTACTCGTTGGGCAACGGCGGATGGTACGAAAGAGGGATGGCTAGCAGTTGATTTTGGTGAATCGACAACATTTGACAAAGCAATTTTAAAAGAATTAGGTAATCGGGTAGCCTCGTACGTCATTCAATACTGGGATGGTGATCAGTGGCAAGATGCTTATAAAGGTACAACAATTGGAGCAAAAACAGAAGCGATGTTTGATCCAGTTACTGGAACGAAAGCGAGATTTTATTTTACAGAGATAACAGGTCATGATGCGCCAAGTATATGGGAATTTCAATTGTTCAACACTTCAGATGAACTACCAACGATACAAGCCACTAATCCAGCGAATAAACAAACAGGTGTGAAGACTGATCAGCCGATAACGATAACTTTTTCCAAACCAATGAAGATTGCTGATGAAACTGCTATTGTTTTGCGTGCAAAACAAAGTGGAAAAGCAGTTGCTCGTACGGTGTTAACAGATGGTAACACAGTGACGATACAAGCAAGCGAACAGTTGCAGTTTACGACAGAGTACGAAGTGTATATACCTAGCTCAGCACTGACAGATATGAGTGGCAACGAATATAGCAAAGATATAGTTATTTCCTTTCATACTGAGCGAGAGTTAATAACTTCACCAGGAAACACTACTTATTATGTGGATGATGTGAATGGTTCCGATGCATTTAGTGGTACTAGTCAACAAGAAGCGTGGCAATCATTTGCTAGTGTCAACGCTGTGCAATTCAAACCGGGCGACAAAATATTGTTCAAAGCAGGTGGCAAATGGTCAGGTTCGCTTCAGCCACAAGGTTCGGGAGCAGAAGGTAACCGCATTGTAATTGGTAAGTATGGGAAAGGTGCAAAGCCACTTTTTGAAGGTAAAGGTGTAGAAAACGTCATTAAGTTTTACAATCAACAACACTGGGAAGTCAGTCATTTGGAAATAACGAATCAAGGAACAACACCAGCTACATCACCACGTCGTGGAGTGTTAGTATTGGCTGAAAATTATAATCTGGATGATCGAACAAAAACTAATATGGAAGAAATATCGATACTTAAAGATTTCTATATTCATAATTTATATATTCACGATGTAAGAGGGGAAGACAAAAAAGACGGTGATGGCAGTGCGGCGATTCAAGTCTCTGTCCGTATTCCCGACATGAAAAACTTGTTAGTACCTGCAGATAGTGTTAATATGCGCACCACATTTGACCAAATTGTAATCGAAAACAATGAAATTCGTACGGTAGATCGCTCAGGTATTATTTTTTGGTCGGATTGGTTGAGTAGAGATTTGCTACGTTATAAAGATAAGTTGTATGGAGATAAAGCTACCTCGCCTTGGACACCAATGACCAATGTCGTGATCAGGTCTAATAAATTATATGACATCGGAGGAGATGGAATAGCACCACATATGACGGATGGCGCTTTAATCGAGTACAATTTCATCGATGGTTATAATGTTCGTTCCGCCGGATATAGTGCAGGCATGTGGTTATGGAATGGAGATAATGCATTATTCCAATTCAACGAAGCGACTGGTGGAAAAACAACTCGAGATGGGATGCCGTGGGACTTCGATCAAGGAACAGATGGCACGATTTATCAGTATAATTATTCTTACAATAATGACGGTGGCACACTACTATTCTGTACGGAAAATGAAGGAGAAGGAGTGCGCAACGGTATTTTCCGGTATAACATCAGTCAAAACGACAAGTATCAAACTTTCACCATTTGTGGTGCTAGTGCGATGAAAAATGTCAATGTGTATAATAACGTCTTTTACGTGGGTCCTGGCATGAATACAAAAATGATGGTTGCACAAGGCGGTAATGTAGAAGTTAATTTGTATAACAACGTATTTATCAATCATGGCTCTGGTGGATATGCGAGCAAGCCAAGTTGGAACTACTCTCACAATGCATTTTATGGAAATAACGTGCCCAATAAAACAAAAATACCAGATAAATATATGGTGACTGGTGAACATGGAATGGCGGATCCAGGCAAGGCAAAAACGATTCTTAATAAACCAGGTCCTATTGTACCAGCAGAAATTAATTGGTTTGAAGAGCTTAGTGGGTACAAGTTATTAAAAGGATCGCCTCTAATCAATGGTGGACGTTTTATTCATATGGAGGAGCAGCCGGGAGCGAAAGATTTATTTAATCATCCACTCTATAATGGGTTACCAGACATTGGTGTACATGAGTATGAGTTAGAGAAATATCCACATGTTGCTCCATTTGATCCTAATAAACCAATCGATCCATCTACACCAATTGCAGAAATTATTAACGGAGATTTTGAGAATATAAGTCAACACTTAAATTTGCAGCCTTGGAGATGGCAATGGAATGCAGGTATTAAAAAAGATGCAGATAACGCCTATGCGGGTGAGTATGTTGGTTATACCAAAGCAGTTGCAGCGGGTGCATCAATTGAGCAAGACTTTGCTGTTGCTCCGAATACAACGTACCAAATCAGCGCTTATGTGAAAGCGGCGAAGGATAGTCCTAAGTTGAATTTTGTAGTCCAGTTGAAGAAAGGATCTACATTGCAATTTGAAAAATTAATTCCAGTCACGTCTACCACATACGAACTAGTCACTTATGAGTTTACCACTGGTGCAGATATTGATATGGCAATGGTTAGTTTGTACAAAGAACCAGGAACATCAGGGGAAAATTACATCGACAATGTAAGTGTAAAAGAAGTAGTTGTCGTAGAAGTTGATCGTAGTGAATTAGAACGGGTTGTTAAAAATGTAGAGTTATTGTTAGCGCAAACGAACGTAGGTAGCGGTGTAGGCGAAGTGTCCGCCGATGCATATGAGCAGCTGCAAGCAGTGCTTGCTGAAGCAAAGCAACTACTAGTGGCAGAGCAAGTTTCTCAAGAACAAGTGAATAAAGCAAGTAGTCAGTTAGCAGCAGCAATTTTAACTTTCAGGAATGCGATTGTTGCAGCTAGTCCTGTATATCCCGCTTACCAGCCTGATAAACCGGAGATTATAGAATTGATTATAGAAGGATTAACAAAAACGATGGATGTTGGCGAGCAAGTACAAGTTCAAACAATAGCCAAGTATGCAAGTGGTTCTCAGGAAATCGTAACAGCTAACGCAAAATATGAAATATCTGACGCAGTCGTTGCAGCAATCGATGCAACCGGTAAAATAACGGCAAAACAAGCGGGAAATGCAACGATTACTATTTGGTTTAATGGAAAAGTACAGACGGCAGTCATCGAAGTAAGGAATAAAGAAGAGGAATCAAAAACACCAGAAGAAATTATAGACGAAGAAACAATACCGCTAGCTCAAGTAACCTTCCAAGATATTGAAAATCATTGGGCACAAGATGCGATTGTGCGGCTAGCGACAGAAGGTATCATTCAAGGATATCCTGACAGAACATTTAAGCCAGAACAGCAGGTGACCAGAGCAGAAATCACTAGTTTAATCGTGCGCATACTGCAACAAAAACAAACAAAAACAATAGAAAATCATTATACAGACGTACCTGATTCTCATTGGGCGAGTGGCTATATTGAAACAGCAACAGCATTACAAATAGTAAATGGCAAGTCTGCACAAGTATTTGCTCCAGATGCCGTTGTAACTAGACAAGAGCTGGCTACTATAATCGCTCGAGCGTATGGATGGGAAGATAGTGAGCAGAAGCTGGATTATTCCGATCAAGCGACTGTCGCCAGCTTTGCGTTACCTAGCATAAAAGCACTGGTAGAGCGCAATATTATGCAAGGTTATAAGGATAATACTTTAAGACCACAACAAGCTCTTACAAGAGCAGAAGTAGCAACTATATTGGCTAGAGTAATGAAGTTAGATAAAGAGTAACTGTCATGTGTTGAACTGCACCCTCGATTGTTAATTATTATTTAACAATTGAAGGTGCAGTTTTACTCTTGTGACGTACCTTATAGCACTTAACTATAGCTGGATATAGCATTTATCGTCTACTTGGTATGGTTTGCTTTATGATATGCTAGAAGAACTAGCAATTTACGCATAGAATTTAACAAAAGGGGAGTATTATGATGTCTGAATTACAACCAATTACGAAGCGAACAGTAACACCTTTTCGCAATGATATAGTAGGAAGTTTTTTGCGTCCTGCAGCACTAAAAGAAGCTAGAGAAAAATATGTTAATGGTGAAATTACTGCGGAACAGTTACGAGCAATCGAAGATGTAGAAATTATTAAATTAGTTGCCAAACAAAAACAAGTTGGGCTTAAAGCTGTAACGGATGGAGAGTTTAGACGTTCGTGGTGGCACCTTGATTTTATGTGGGGATTTTCTGGTGTAGACAAAATCAAACTCGAAAGTGGCTACGTATTTAAAGGAGTAACGACGAGAGCGGAAACAGCACGCTTGTTTGATAAAATAACGTTTACGAAGGCACATCCTTTTTTGGAGCATTTTTCTTTTCTAAAAGAAGCTGCGGGTGTTGATACCATTGCGAGACAAGCAATTCCAGCTCCAGCGCAAATGTTATTTGAGCTTATTCGTGTTGGTGATAATTTGCAAAGCACACTTGCTATTTATTCATCCATCAATGAGTTGGTGGAGGATATTGGACAAGCTTATCGGGAAGCAATATTGGCATTTTATGAAGCGGGTTGCCGTAGCATTCAGTTAGACGATACGACGTGGGGAATACTGTTGGACCCGAACACACGGGCACGCATGGAAGAAAATGGAGCAAATATCAAGGAACTATTAGCTCGTTCCGTTAAAGTAAACGAACTAGCAACGAGAGATTTACCAGAAGATTTAGTAATTACGACACATGTTTGTCGCGGTAATTTTATGTCAACATACTTGGCATCTGGTGGTTATGAATCAATCGCTGATGCTTACTTTAGTCAACCGAACTACGATGCATTTTACTTGGAATTTGATACAGATCGGTCAGGAAGTTTGGAAGTATTAAAAGAACTGAAACAAGGTGATGTTGTTTTAGGACTAGTATCCTCGAAAACAGGTGAGCTAGAAGATAAAGCAGCAATTATCGCTCGAATTCATGAAGCGGCACAATACGTTGATCTTGATCGACTATGTTTAAGCCCGCAATGTGGTTTTGCTTCTACTGAAGAAGGAAATATCCTTACGGAAGAAGATCAATGGAAAAAACTTACTTTGATTCGTGAAATAGCAGAAGAAGTTTGGGGCTAATTAGCATCCTTATAGTCAAAATAAATATTTAGTGATGAAAAGTTCAAGAATAAGCGAAGCTAGAGATACAGCAAGGTATCTGTTAGCTTCGCTTTTTGGCATGGAAACGTGAAAGCATACAGAAATTAGCAGTGAAAATCGAAATCAAAAAAATGGCACTCATGAAATTTATAAGAATAGGAAATAGTTATAAGTAACTTCTCGGAAAGGAGTGTAAGCTACTTGAAAACATTGGATGGCATTGCGTTAGCGTTAGTTATTGTCGGTGGCATTAATTGGTTGTTCGTAGGTCTCTTTCAACTTGACTTGGTTGCAGCCTTGTTTGCTGGATCAGATACGATGATGGCGCGGATTGTATATACTTTAGTCGGTATTGCAGCGCTGTATAGTCTTAAATTTTTTGGTTGGTTGGGTGAATCGGAAAGAGCTAGATAAACTTAAAAAAGAGGAAGGACAGCCGATTAAAATATAACTTATTTCAATCGGTAGTCCTTGCTCGTTTATGTTGATTGCAAACGCATCAAATCTGTCACTAATCGTTGGAGACGGCGATAATAATTTGGATCAGCAATATCATTATTTTCATCGAACTGATCGTTATGAACGAATATATGATTAGTCGGAACAGAAGCTTTAAGAAAACTAAGTATCGGCTTGATTTGATGCTCGGCAACAAGAAAATGTTTCTCCGATCCGGCTAACGTAATTAATCCAACTGGTTTATATTTCAACGCATTTTCTGGTAAAAGGTCAAATAAATTTTTTAGCGCTCCAGTCAATGATGCCTGATAAATAGGTGATGCTATGACTAGTATATCTGCTTGAAGTATTTGCTTAACGACGGCAATCGTATCATCATTATAATAGGAAAGTGGTACTCCTCGTACAAATTCCATATCGTATTCCTTCAAATCCAATAAATTTGTTTGTAATTCTGGATGCATTTGCTTCGCTAATACTAATAGGTCGTGCACTACTTTGGAAGTTTTGGAACCCGCTGTTGCCCCTGATAATCCTACAAGTTTCATCTATACTCTCCTCCATCTTGGTTACAAAAGGAATCAAAATATAACAGTTGTATTTCGATATACATAATATATGTTTATATATAATAATAGGTGATAGACATTGAAAAAGGCAAGTGAAAAAATTAATAAAAAAATAGTTGCAAAATGAGCGATAAATAAATATGATAGAAAATGTAATTTCAACAGAAAAGGGAGCGGAGAGGTTAGACCGTAATAAAAGCGCCAGAGCTTGCTGGATAGGGAAGTAGGAAGTAGCATTAAAGTGAAACGTAACTTTAAGCTAGAAGCAAGCTGACGAGGTGGGGGTGTTCGAATGATTCGGCGGGGACCCTCCGGTATGGAGCAGCTGACCGTAAGTTCATACACAAAACGATCGGGCGACCGGTCGGACAAACGTATGACAAGCTGCATAACATTTCTTCCAGTCGTCCGAAGTGTCTTCTATAGTGCAGACATGGATAAATGGACAATGGTTACTTTTATTTGTGATGACTAGGAACGCATCTTCTGAGGATGGAGAAAATGACCATCACGGAGGCTGATTACATTATGTGCGGAATTGTAGGCTATATAGGACAGAACGAAACACAACAGATTTTAATAAATGGATTGCAAAAATTAGAGTATCGTGGCTATGATTCAGCGGGCATCGCGATTATTACAGAGCAAGGTTTAGAAGTTACCAAAGCAGAGGGCAGACTGGAAAGATTAGAAGCGGCAGGTAACGAACATCCGCTAGTCGGAACAGTTGGCATTGGTCACACTCGCTGGGCGACACACGGTAAGCCATCTTACATTAATTCGCATCCACATGTGGATAATAGCGAGAACTTTGCAGTGGTGCATAACGGTATCATCGAAAATTACATGCAGCTTAAAGAACAATTAATAAGTAAAGGTCATCAGTTTAATTCGGAAACGGACACCGAAGTAATCGTTCATCTTATTGCTGAACATTATAATGGAGACTTAGTGCAAGCTGTCCAGCAAACGATCAAACAACTGCAAGGTGCCTTTGCGCTTGGAGTATTAAGTAGTTATGAACCAGATAAACTAATAGCCGTTCGGCAAGCGAGCCCGCTCATTGTTGGAGTAGGAAGTAAAGCGCAATATATCGGTTCAGACATTCCAGCAATATTGGAACATACTCGTGATATCTATATTTTGGAAGATGGAGAAATGGCAATATTAACAGTAGATGCAGTGCAAATCATGTCATTTGCTGGCGAAGTTATTTCCAAGGAAA
Organism: Paenibacillus yanchengensis; assembly: GCF_042684845.1. Taxonomy (NCBI): domain Bacteria; kingdom Bacillati; phylum Bacillota; class Bacilli; order Caryophanales; family Paenibacillaceae; genus Paenibacillus; species Paenibacillus yanchengensis. The sequence goes on from NZ_JBHUMH010000022.1 coordinate 155,471, forward strand.
TAGAACGGATGGAATGGGATATAACAACTGCCGAAAAAGCAGGCTACGATTATTTTATGTTGAAAGAAATTTTCGAACAACCAAGAGCTTATCGTGATACGATGCGAGGCAAAGTAAAAGTAATTGGTGATGCGAAAGATAGTGGAGTAAGCCAGCAGAGCGGAGTAGAAATAAGAGAAAAAATAGATGAAGAAGTAGCAGAAAGAATAGCCAAGCAAGCAGATGTGAATTATGGATTGCCTGCTATATTGCAAGTGCAAATTGAAGAGTGCAAGCTTTCGGTTGAAAAAATACAACAAATCGAAAAAGTACACATCGTTGCTTGTGGAACTGCTTATCATGCGGGTCTAATCGGAAAGTCTGTCATAGAATCATGTGCTCGAATTGCTACGGAAGTTGATGTCGCTTCGGAGTATCGCTATCGATCACCGATGATTACCCCTCGCACATTAGTTATTGTCGTCAGTCAATCGGGAGAAACAGCGGACACGTTGGCAGCATTACGAGAAGCGAAGCAACAAGGAGCTCATGTGCTGGCAATAACCAATGTAGTTGGGAGTTCCATAGCGAGAGAAGCGGATGATATAGTGGTGACAGGAGCGGGACCAGAAATTGCAGTTGCTTCGACGAAAGCTTATACTACGCAGCTCATTGCCTTCTTTTTGCTCGGTATATACTTTGCTCAGTTGCGCCAAACGCTACCACAAGATAAGATCACCAATCTAGTTATGGCTGTCGAACAATTACCAGCTCTAGCTGAACAATTGCTAACAACAGAAAAAACGGAACAACTAGCTGAAATCGCTCGACGCATCGCTCTACACCATGACCTGTTTTTTATTGGACGAGGAGTAGACTACGCAGTAGCGCAAGAAGGATCGCTCAAACTAAAAGAAATATCGTATATCCACTCGGAAGCATATGCTGCTGGCGAACTCAAACACGGTACGCTAGCTCTCATCGAGCAAGGCACACCAGTTATTGCATTGATGACCCAACCAGCTTTGTTCGATAAAACAATGAGCAATATTAAAGAAGTAAAGGCGCGAGGCGCACACGTACTGGTCATTGCTTATGACAACATGGCAGAAGAATTAGCCAAAACAGCGGATGAAGTATTCACTATCCCGATGACGGAAGCGATACTTTCGCCAGCACTATCCGTCATTCCATTACAGCTACTTGCCTATTACACTGCCCTCACGCTTGGGCACGACATTGACAAACCACGCAACCTAGCGAAGAGCGTGACGGTGGAGTAGGTGGGTTGATAGGGAACAGAGTTGTGTCTGATGATAAAAAAGTGTGGAACCAGTAAAAAAAGTCTGGAACCATTAAAGAAACTATGGAACCAGTAAATAATATTTGGAACCACAAATGAATAAATTTAATTAATAGATCTAAAGGGTGGCCTGAATTTTTTCGAGCTACCCTTTTTTTTGTTTTTAAGATTTATTTAAATCTCGAGTGAGTTTGTGTTCAGTGGCATTAAAGTTTATTTCTTGACAATATAGCGTCCAATAAAGTATCAGACTGAGAAAGTAAAGTGATACATTACCTCGGCCTCATTAAGCTAATGGGCAGTTCCAATGTGTGGTAATATAGTTTTGCAAGACCAATAATTTTACACGGGCAAACCCAGGTGATTCCATGAGCTTAACCCACGAATTTTTTCTACTTAGCGGCAATTTTGACTTGAATGACAGATATGAATGGTACCGAGCTAATCGTTATACTTGGATTGAGAAGTCTGTAGTATCAGATGAAATTATTCAATACATAATGGACTTTTTGAACTGGTTGCCTTCATATAATCCCGAAACAAAAGAAAGCCACAAAGGGTTAAACTACTATGGGGTAACCGTTATTAACAAACCGGGAGCAGAGAAGCTAATAAGGATATTAGTTAAATGGCTTAAACTAATCGAAGAAGCACCTGACACATTTAGTATAAGAGGAGAAAACGTTTGGAAAGAAGAAAAGAATGAGGATGGCTACTGGGCACAGACTAGAAATTGGTTGAAACGAGAAACAATGCAGAGTGAATTAGAAGCATTAATTAACTTAGCTGTTAAAGCTTCAGATAATAATCAACTGATTGTTCACTTCGGCATCTAAGTCTATACAGCAAGGAATTGAACTATCTGCTGTGGCGGCAGATGAAGTATACAGACGAGACCCCGCTGAGCAGATTAGAAGGTATACGATATTAGGTTATGCTTCTAAGAATGTTACAGAGCATTTAGAATATGCGCCAGAAAAATTTCCAAAGGCTATTGAACTTTTAAAAAGCAGAGTTGAATCAGACGAACATTACTTGCTCCGGCATCTTCCTGTAATCATTAGTCAAATGAAGAAATACAATAAAAAAATATCGTCATTGGAAAAGATAAAAATGTTTAGTCCAATGTACAGGAAAAGTTCAACAGAGTTAGATGAGAGACTAACAATACAGTTAAATGATTTACTTATTTAAAGAAAGGATGAGTAGCACGTGTGTGTTAACACGATCGCTACTGATCCTTTTTATTATGTTACTGTGGTCCACTTTTTGGGGAATTCTTGTGAAAAAAGCAGGATTTTCTTGTTGGATGTCGAATTTTTACAGTGAACATATAGTTCGTTGTACATAAGGTTATAGCGAGGTGTCTATGGATAAGGTTGTTGAATTAATCGAATTTGGCTATGAGTGCGAATATCTGGACTTCAAAGAGAGGCAATATCATAAAGACAAGAGTATGGATTTTCTAATGGATATAATGGCGATGGCCAATTCACGGCATAATGGAGACAAATTCATTATTATTGGAGTCAAGGATCGACCAGAAGGTAAGGAGTTAAAGGGAATAGATCCGAAAGAATTTGTAGACTCATCTAATTATGTGCAGTTGGTTCTGAACAATATCGAACCGGAAATAGAGTTTGATTATTTCAAATACGAATATAAAGGTCTAATGTTAGGCGTTTTTAGAATTTATAAAACAGACAATAAGCCATATATGATGAGGAAGCAGTTTGGTGGACTGAAAGAGGGACATTGCTTAATCCGTAAAGGAAGTACGAATACAGTAGCTAAACGCAGCGACTTTGACTATATGTACTTAAACAAAGGACAGTTCGAGATAAGATTCCTAGAACAGTCACTACACGCCGTACACGTTAAAGAAGGTTATGCTTCAATAGAAGTTGTACTAGCAAATACAACAGAATTGCCTATTACGATAGTTGCTGGCACCTTGTATGTCTGCGATGGTCTAAGAAAAGAATTGTCAAGGCATCGTGTGTATGGACTAGATGAATTTATAGGTGCAGATTTCAAATTAGCGTTACCACCAAAATCAGAAGTGGTTGGACAGTTAATGGTTGGTTTTCAATCATCAGATCCTTTTAGATTAAATATTGATGAATTCGGAATAAGTGCTGAGCAGTTTTATTTTGAGCTTTTGTTAGTGGATGCAAGAAAGAAACAATATTCTGCAACAATGAATAAAGCAAGTGTTTTTGTAGACGGTGATTTTCTTTGGAAGGTGAAAGAACAGAAGGGAATTCCACATAAGTTTCGGACGCATAGATGATTTAATAGCATGTGAGTATTAAAACTATCGATCTAGTATTCTGTTTAAAAGAGGTTGGTTGACAGGTATTCTATATGGAAGTTGGGGAGAACTCACTATGAAGATGAACAAACTCTATATCAAAAATTATCGAATGTTTAAAGATGAGCTGATAAAAGTGAATAGCGGCTGCAATATTTTTGTTGGCGATAATAATTCAGGCAAAAGTACATTGCTTGAAATAATTCAAGTTCTTCTGAGTGGAAAAATAAATAATTCGTCCTTTGAGCGTCAATTAAAGGCATCTTTTTTTAACTATGAATCTCGTTCTTTTTTCAAAGGAATTATTGCAGATCCTTCTCTGAAAATTGAAGAAGTACCTTCTATAATTGTTGAAGCTTATTTCGATAATGATGTCAATAACACAAGTTATAAAGGAACAAATAATGAGCTTGGTGAAGACTGTCCAGGCATTCGTATGAGTGTTGAGTTTAATCCCGATTATTCACCGGCATTTCAAAAAATGTTACAAGATGGAGAGATTTATGATATACCAGTTGAGTTTTATAAAGTAAGCTGGAGAGATTTTGGTGACAATCCAATTATATTTAGGACTTTTCCGGTAAAGGTATCACTGATAGATACTACGCATAAAGATTATGATTCAGCAGTAAATAAATTTATTAATTCAAGAATTACTAACAATTTGTCTGATAATGAAAAAGTACATCTAACTAGAGCATATAGAAAAATGAAACACGAATTTAATAACAATCCGAACGTTTTAGCCCTTAATGAAAGGTTGGCAGTAGAAGAAAAACTTGACGATAAAGCCATTAAGTTTGGTATGCAGGAAGATTTGCTCGAATCTTGGATGAACGAGGTTTCAATCGAAGTCGAGAACATTCCTTTTGAAGATATGGGGTTTGGTACTCAGAATCTAATTAAAATGGAACTGGTATTTAAACAAAATACCGAGAAATCTAATGTAGTATTGTTTGAGGAGCCTGAAAATAATTTAGCATTTGGGAATATGTCACGTCTTATTTCAAAAATAAATCAAGATGAGAATAAACAGGTTTTTATTTCAACGCACAGTAGTTTTGTAGCAAACAAATTAGGTCTTAAAAATATAATTCTCTTGTATAAGGGACACACAAATCAACTGGATGCTGAAAATCCTGATACAATGGATTTCTTTAAAAAACTGCCCGGTTATGGGACAGTTCGTTTTCTATTGGCAGAGAAAGTGATATTGGTTGAAGGGCCGACTGATGAATTAATTATTCAACGTGCTTACAAAGATGTTCACGGAAAGGTACCAATTGAAAATGGGATGGATGTCATTACGGTTGATTCACTGGCTTTTAAAAGGTACTGTGATTTAGCCGTTTTAGTACGAAAACCATTACGAATTATCACGGATAATGATGGGGATATTCAACGGAATATCAAAGATAAATACAAGGGCTATCTAAATGCAAATGGTGATTTGATAAAAATATATTATGAAACTAATGAAACACTTCATACACTTGAACCAAGTGTACTAGCTGTTAATTCAGTTGAAGAGGAAGTATTTAACAAGTTTAAACGGGTTATTTCTAAAGGAAATTCAATGGTTAAAAAAAATGGGGCAGAAATAGAATCTTTTATGATTAACAATAAAGCTGAATGGGGAATGAGGGTGTTTGATTCAGAGGAATGTATTGAATATCCTGCGTATATTAAAGATGCGATACGATAATACAATGGTTCTTGCTTGTGCTGGCTCAGGCAAAACATACGGTATGTGTAGTGATGCGAAATCTATAACTGAGAAATCTAATAAGAAAATATTGATGCTTTCTTACACAAATAAGGGTGTTTACTCAATAAAGAAAGAGTATACAAAGCAAAATAACGGTGTGCTCGATAAAAATGTTGTTATATGTACATGGTTTCAATTCATATTAAAAGAATTAATAAGGCCATATCAGAGAAGCTTTCTAGGTGAGATCAGTCAAATAAAGTCTTATGATTTTTCTAGAACATATGGTGTTGATTATGCAAGAAAAAATACCGTGTCTTATTTTTTGAATAAGAACAAAGATGTGAAGGCTAACAACGCTACCGAGTTTGCACTTTTCTTAAATCAATTATCAAAGGGCGCTGTCTTGAAAAGGCTTGAGGAAACTTATACTTGCATTTATATTGACGAGCTTCAGGATTTGGTAGGAAAAGATATAGAACTCCTCGAAGCTTTATTCCTATCATCCATCAAAATCCATTGTGTTGGTGACTACAAACAAGCAACTCTTAAGACTCACAATCCGAAATCGGATAGAAAAAAGGGTGGCATGCATGTTTTTAGTTACCTTGAGACTTGCAAAGATACACATCAAATAAACATTATTAAAAATAACACTTCCAAACGATTTGTTGCTGATATAGCAAATTTTGCGAACTTAGTATACCCAGAGGACCCGATTGTTGGAGTGCTAGAAGCAGAAAAACCGGCTATCGGGGTTTTTCAGATTCTTCAAGCTGATGTACATGCTTATATTGAACACTTAAAACCATCTATTTTAAAATACGATGTCAAGACGCCGACCTTGGGGTATCCTTCATTAAACTTTGGGGTCAGTAAAGGGATGACGTTGGATCGTGTTTTAATTTTCCCTAATAAGCCACTTTATTCATTCTTGCTAGATCCTATAAGTCGACTGAAGGCTCCGGACAAATATTTTGTTGGTGTCACTCGAGCCAAGTATAGCTTGGCATTCGTGGTTGAAGAGTTAAAACCGAATGCGTATTTTTTTGAAGAAAGCATCAATTTATTGGGTAATTCAGTTAAAGTTTTAAAGTTCAAAATATAGTATTACCAGAACTATTCTAGGTTCTTTAATGGGGGTAACTGATGAATATAGACTACGATATCCTAAAAAAGTCATTAGCTGATGGGGATGCTACGACGGCAGCAGATATAATTTATGAGGTATATCTTCAACATAGTCATAACGTGATGAAGCCGATACTTTTAAGTGACTGTCTACCTGAGCCACTTCAAAGAGACTTTGATAAAAAAAATAAAATGCTTGAGACATTTATTTCAGCATGTGGATATGTGCGACAAAAGCTAGATGAAAACAGTAGAGATAACATAGAATTCTCTATTCAGTATATGAGTACTATAAAAACCATTATTGAAATTTATAAACACAATAAGAGTAACACAACAGAACTTGAGGATACGGAGTTATTCCAAATTCCTATTCCAAAAATTATTCACATGTTTTGTGTTTTTTTGGAAAATCAGCAAAGACTTTCAGCGATTGAGCATGAAGCGAGTATAAAAGGCTCTAAGCATATTGATCTTTTTTCACAAAATGTCGCTGACATTGCTAGCACTAATGGAAAAATATCAATAGAATCTAATCTTGAAGCAGGCATCGAAATGTTTAATACTCTTTGTTCCTATTTATTTTATAAAGGAAAAAAAGTTCTAGACAAAGATTTAGAAGTCACTAATGATGTGTCCCCATATGATATTCCAAACATAGAAAAGATGAGCTTACTTGCTCTACATCGAGGAATGCTGAATCACTTGTGGGAGTTGGTGAAATATAGAGAATGGGAATACTCCATGCAGCGTAATACGGAAGATGAAGAGTATATGTATTATGAGCCACTGGACGAAGAGTATGTAAAACTTGAAGCAGCAGCATTGATCAGGTACAGCTATAAGGACCAACTGGATTTTGTAAAAAAAGAAACTCTCTATAATAGCCTGGTACATGACTTAATTCCTTTGGAAAGTGATCTTGCACAATCCATCGATCTCGATGATCCCCAATCTTTGTTTCGTTTGGAAACTTCAAAGTTAATGCAATTGGTTCAATTTTATCGGAAGATAAACAACGGCGCTGTTAAATCTTTAGAGTTTATTGATAGGGATTTTTGGTCTCAAAAAACTATGGGAATAAATAAGAATATAAGTTTTAATACTTACTTTATATTTATTTCCTATCTTCAAGCGCTTGGATCTATATATAGTGAAAAAACTCACGAGGAGTTTGACGATTATAACCGTGGGAGCTATAGACATCTTGCCCCAAGAATAGAAAAAGAAATAATTGTTTCGAACTTTAGGGAGATATTTGGTGTAGAGCATGAAGTCGCAGGTGAATTACTCAATATGCTGACTTTTCAGCCTAGGGCAAATAAAGCTGATTTTTCAGATTTATTTTCGCAACCATTAGTTTACATGGGGAAAAAAGAAATAATCTTTGTTCCTGCTCTAATTAAACAGTTGAACTTACCTCGAATGATTGAACAACAATTCGGTATTTGGAATATAGATGATGCCTATAAAGGAAAAACTTTTGAACGATATATTAATATGGCACTTTCATCTAATTCGAGTCTGAACGTAAATGTTGGTGGGTTGAAAATAGATGATGCTTTCGATGGAAGATCGGCAGAATTTGATTTCATTGCGACTTTTGGAGACGAGATCCTACTAATCGAGATGAAATGTCTCCGCAGGCCTTACTCACCTAAAGAAATCTTTCAAAGAGAACATGAAGTTAATTACGGAGTTGAGCAGGTAAATAGGCGAGCATTAGTTTTACAAAAGGATTGGAATAAAATTAGAGAAGTTGCTACGATCGATTTACCAGTTCATCCCCCTGACCCAACGAAGATTATTAAGGTCGTCTGTTTGAATATATTTAATTTTACGGCGAAAGAGAAGGACGGTGTAATTATTACAGATGCCTCCTCGATTACTAAATACTTTGTAAACCCTCTTGTGAAACAATATGAGATTAGTAAAACAAGAAAAAAAGTAGGTGAGTACTCCTTATGGGAAAAGGAATACCCAACTCCATTGGAATTCAAAGGATTCCTTCAGAAACCTCATACCATTGCGGATATATATGATAGTCTAGAACCAGTTTCCAGATCATTAATGTTAATTGATAGTACAAATCAACCACTTGGCTTTTTTGATTTTTCTCTCACCAGTAACCCGACAGATCTGACGAATAAACGGTTTAAATCTCTGAAACAAAAACTAGCCTCTAAAGGGAATACTGTAAGAATAAGGGCAAACAAAGATCGGAAAAATAAAATAAAGCAGCAAAGACAGTCTAGAAAAATAAATAGAAAAAAATAACCTACTCTAGGTTGGCTACTTCAAATGCCATTTTCCTTACGGCTTGGAGGATGACGGTTCTCTATTTAAGAAAGAAAGTGTACTAAGGTAGTCGGATATTATGAAGTGGTGGACCTTAAAATAGATTATGTCGATGAAGATTCCTTATAGAAGGCTTATAAGGACTCTTTACGAAGTTGAATATTTTTAATGCTACACTGGGGATAAATTATATCTCTACATTAGAAGTAGGAAGTTGATGACAGATAAATTGATACCCTATTATTTGCTATGTAACTACGCTAGAAATCGATAGGGATTTAAAACTTGCTTGTGGTTTTTATCTTTATTGTCGTGGTAATTTGTGGCGGTTCCAGACTTTTTATATTTTCTGTTTATCACGTGCCGCGGCAAACCCAATGAAATCAATAAAATTGGTCTTTATGCATTAACAAACAGTAAGCAGCCAGTCGTCGGGCTTTAACCGGCGACTGATTGTTTAGCTTTGTTTAGATGCAAATTGAGATTCTATAGGGGCTGTATTTTCCCATGTTGAAACGAAAACGTACGAGACTTCAAGAGGCTACACCAACATGTGCGTCAGAGCAAAGCTTCCGGATATTTCAGTATAACGAAAATTCATTGTGGGCATTAAATCTTTGTGGGGTTTTCCGCATTTTAATGGTCAGGTATTGTAGAAGTAGGGTATTGATGTCCAATGTTGAAATTATACTAAGTCACATAACTAAAGGTTATTTCCAAGTGGAGGTAAAAAAATGGACGAAAATTTACTTGAGAAAGTATATGATGCTGGTGCAAATACGATATGGGCTGAAATGAAAAAGTTGAGAGGACAGGCTTCAGAACAGAAAGAAATAATGAGAAGGAGATGGGTATGGGAACTAATTCAGAATGCTTCTGACTGTACGCCTAATGACAAGAAGATAAACATTAATATATCAAATACTAACGAAAGATATCTAGAGTTTTCTCACAATGGAGTTCCATTTACCTATGAAAACCTAGTTGATTTAATAACACAAATATCTTCAAAGGAAGGCGATGTTGAGGAGAAAACAGGGAAGTTCGGAACTGGTTTTATTTCAACGCATTTATTATCCGAAAAAGTTACGATAAGTGGTGTACTTAAAAAGAGCCTCGACATGTACATGGATTTAAATTTATTAATCGATAGGAGTGGAACTTCATACACAGAAATAAGAGATAATATAAAGGATACACTGAGCACAATTGTGAAGATGAAACAAAATAATAATGATGAACATAATATAATGATGAAAGATAGATGGAAGACTAGCTTTAATTACGACACGAGTAACTCCCTCGAAGCACGTGAAGCTATTACGGAAGGTTTAACAGATTTGAATAAGTCGGCACCCATTGTATTAGCTATAAATAATTCAATCTCATCGATTGAGTATAATGGAATTAAATTTACAGTGGATTCTGAAATAAAAGTCACCGAAGATTGGTTAATTAGAATAAATAAAACTTCCAAGGATAGAATAGACCGAATTAATATATTGATTAAGTCAGATGGTGAGTTATCAATACTCGTATTTGTTCAGGAGCAAAATGGGAGAGTCACAGAGGTATTACCTTTTCCAGATAAAATACCGAAATTATTTTGCAATTTCCCTCTAGTGGGGACGGAAGAATTCTGCTTCCCAGTTATTATAAACTGCTCAAAGTTCGATGTTGAGAGAGATAGAAATGGAATCCTTGAAGGTAATCCAGAAAATAAAGAATATCTCGAAAGAGCTGTAAAACTATATGGTGAGCTCTTAAATTTAGGCTGTAAAAATAAGTGGAAGAGCATGTATAATTTATGCTTTCTACCTAAATTAAAAGATTCCACTGTACAAAAGCATTTTAGGACTGAAATAGTAAATATATATGAGCAGTTACCAATTGTGGATGTTAATTTAAATGGGAATTATAACGGTAGAGGTGCATTGAAAAATAGCACACATGATTTAATTGGAATACCGAATAGGTATGATTCAGAAGAAGTAAGTAATGAATTCTGGGAACTAGTTAATTCATATGCAAAATTCTATATCCCTACAAAAGATACATACTTAGAATGGTACAAAGTTGGTAAAGTCAAAATTGATATACCCTATATTAATAAAGAAATGAAAAGTAAGAGTTTAGAAGAGTTTAAAGGGAAGTTTAATGGGAACATAGATTCTCTACATACATGGTTGAATAAATACTACTCCTTGTGGATTAAGATTAAAGGTGAGGAAGATTTTATTCAAGATGCATGGGTTCTAAGCCAAAATGATAAATTTATAGAAGCATCAAGGATTTCACTCGATGACAATATAGATAATGCTCTAAAAAAAATAGCAAGTGATTTAGGTGACAATTTAATTGAAAGTCTGCTGGTTAGAGAGGTAAATATTCCAGAGGACATCATTAAAAAGAAAATAGACAATAGAATTGTAGCAAAGAGAATTCAGGATAAAATTAATCAAATTCTCTCAGATGAAACACTAAACAATAAACAAAGAAGTATTGAACATCAGGGTATTTTTAATAGGTTAACAAATTGGTTCCTTGAAAATCCTAAACCGGGCGAAGATATATTTGATCAGCTTTATAACAAGAGAAATCTTCTTTCTACCCCAGAAGAAAATATAAGAAGATTTAAAATTGCTGAAAAAATAGAAAGTAATAATATCGAGTATGAGCAATTAGACGACATGATTAATAACCATCATAGAATCGCTGAGTTGATAGATAATTTGAGTGGCATGTCTGGTGAAGAAATAAGGTCTCAATTAGTACATATCTCATCAAATTCTAGTTATGCTCGTGAGAAGTTTAATTTGATGTTAGAAGAATCAATAAAAAATGTGTATATTTATTTACATGATAATGATATAAAGAAATATCATCTTGCTGAATCTTTAGAAGATTGGATAGAACAAAAGTACTCAAAAACAGTTTTTCGAGCAAAGAAAGATGGAAAAGAAATTAGAATAGTTATTCGGCCTGGTTATCAGAACAAAATAATTTTTTATTATGATGAAGAGATTGAGGCTCTAGATGATACTAATTACGAATTATGGACGTATGATGGTCAAGGAAATACACGAATGATTACCTTAGGAGATATACTTAGAACAACCGGGTTTACTTCAATTCCACTTGGATAGGATATAGTCAAAAATTCATATTTTAGGGAGGATGTATGATTGATTTTATTATGAAGAAAGTAGAACAATCGGATAGGAATGGCATTATATATATTCACCCTGTTGCTTCAGAGGAAACGATTAGTAAATATATATCGGCCTTTTCAAATTCAGAAGGAGGATGTATCGTTTTTGGGGTGAAAGATGATGGTAAGAGGCTAACGATTAGAAAATTTGCATTTACTATCAATGAAAATATGGTTAGAAGCTTCTTAGATGAGCATGTTGAGTTTTCAATTGTAACTTTTGAGTATAGTGGTACAACATTAGCCTACATTAAAGTAAATAAGAGCAATGTTGAAATAAGATCTAAGAGCGTTGCTTACATTTTCGATAAGAACATGGAGGTAATAGAATTATTGAAAACTAAGGTATTTTTATCGTATTGTCACAATGATAGTTGTATTGCTGATATAGTGGAACAAAAAACCTTAGAGAATACTAATGGAAGAGTCGTGATCTCAAGGGATATTAATAAATTGAAATTCAAGGATAGTCTTGATGAATATATGCAGACTATAAAAGACCATGACTACGTTATTTCTATTGTTTCCGATGGATATTTAAGGTCACTTAACTGCATGTATGAAGTTTCAGAACTTATGAGGGATAGTAATTATTATGATAAATTATTGTTCGTTATAATGTCTGATAAGGATATAGAGCATTATGATAATAAAGAAGTGATAGTTAAAGCCGATGTTTATTCAATTAACAGGTTCGACTATATAAGCTTCTGGGAAGATGAAAAAAGAGCGATCGATGCTAAAGTAGAAAAGATTAAGAATCCTGCACTCACGTTAGAATTGACTGAAGAATCACGAAGAAGAGAGTTTATAACGCTGAACGTAGGTCCTTTTATAGAAAAATTAAAAGATGGGTTAGGTGTATCTTTTCAAAATATGTACTCAACGGATTTCACTGAATTTGCTTCAATTCTCTTGAATCACAATAATAAGACTTAGTGATTTTTTAAAGTAATGTTCATCGGCTAGCAATTATCAATGGTTTTATTCGAGAAAAATTGGAAACTGCAGGTTCAATCATCTCAAAGTTTTTGTGAGCATCAAAAACAAAGGAAGGAGCTGTCCCCTAACTGGAACAGTTCCTTATAACATATGATGTAAACCGACGCCCTGAATATGGTTTCAACTTTAGATAACAGGTTTCCAATATTCTTTTCATGGTATTTTCTGGTGGTTCCAGACTTTTTATTTTTCGTGTTTATTACTTGCCGCGGCAAACCCAATAAAATCAACAAAATTGGTTCCAGAGATTTTTTACATCTAACATTTGTGTCCAGTGAAATAAAAGGAACCAACATGTAATTTAATTAATGGATCTAGAGGGTAGCCTGATGGAAGTTTGGTCTGCCCTCTTTTTTTATGTGTCAGTAAGAAAGTTACTTTTACATGGAAATTGGATTAGGCGAGAAATGGATGAGTGAAATTGGATATAGAATAAAATGTATCGAAAAGAAACCAATCAAAACCAATCAAAACCAATCTCAATTTTCGAAAAGTGTTGGGATTTCTCAAGATAACCTGAGTGAGATTGAAATGGGAAATATTAATCCTTCAGAGGAAACGTTAATGTAAATCAGAGCCCAGTATAATATGAATTTAAACTGGTTGTTAACCAGCGTAGATTCGGAAGATGGGATTACATTTGAATATCAAGACTTTATGAGACCAGAAGAAATTGAATTCGAAGAGCCAGAAATAAAGGAATTTTTATTTAAGCGGGAAATAACAGTAGAACAAATAAAAAGTAATGTACAACAAGAAGTTATTAAGTTGTTTGGATTTAATATAAAAGATTTAAATGACTTTAGGGAAGCTCTAATTGAGATATTTAAAGAGAATCAACAAGCATTTTAACTTTTGCCTAAAGAAAATAATGATGAACATACAATGACTGTTTAATTTATCTTTAGAAAACAAATAAATGAGTTGGTTTATCTTTTAACAAGCTAGAGGCTATTTTAGAAAAAATGAAATATGTCCCATCATTCAACGAAAATAAAACTCTCGATAAATTATATGATTCACATATGGATTATAAATTTACTTTTGAATATGAGAATATTATTGCCTTAGGGAAACTCGAATCTGGAAACAGTATTACGATATTTGAAAATTTGGTTACCACAGACCACTTTATAAGAAATATCTTTGAAAATAATGCAACAAGGCCATGTGAAAAAGCTCAAGAAAATATCGCAAACCTAATGGTTCTAAAAATTGCTATTCACTACTTGTCAAAGAGTGGATTTAAGATTCCTATATTTTATCCTATCTTTAGTTCAAACTTTTAGTGATTTAACGAAGTGCAGGAAATAGTATGAATAGGCTAAGAAGCTTGTGGCAGTTAGGGAGTTAAGGATGAAGGGGTTAGAGGCAAACTTATTTAGTAATGCACAGTTATATAACAAGTATGTACATTGGATTAGAAGGCCCAATCTGGGCTGGGGCGATGATGACCATGCCAAGTCAGGTATTGCGCCGCATATGGCATAGAAATCACGGAGTCTGAGTGGATGAATAGTGATTTGCCGCAAAAGCTTACAGCGGATCGAGGTGAATTGGATGCTGTAGACCTCTATAAAGAAGCGCTCCTCCAGCGTTACAACCTTACGTTCTAGGATAACAATTCAATTTTGCATTTACGATCGCTCCTTTTGTGGGTTGAATGACTTTCAATTTGAATAAAGTATATGACTAAATTTTCTCGGTGTCGAAAATTTTTTATATAACTCCAAAATTCTTGCAAAGCGTGCCAGGTTGAGGAGATGTGCAGGCAAATGAATAGGGCAAGAACGATAACGCTTACAAAGAGAGAAGCTCTTTAGATAATAGAAGAAAGATCCGAGGGTAGTTGTGGTATTCGGATCTTTTTGTTGGGATTAGATCAGCAGCGATAGTAGGAATGAAATCAGTTTGCGAGTCGTATCGTTTTTGTTTAGGGATTACATCCGTTTGTAAATCGATTCTCTCTTTTTTATTTGGTGGTATCCTCTTGTATTCGATGCTCGCCCTCACGGGCGGCTTTCTCTTTTATTGCTAGGAAAATTAAAAAGTTCTCTATCTAATAAAAGTTTTGAACGGTTCGGCTGATGATCTGAGCCTCCCGAAAACCGATTGGGACGATATTAAATATAGAGATTGTTATTATTTAGGTGATTGTGATATGGTGAAAGGCGAGTTAATTTAATAGGATTAATTATAAAGCGAAATGATGATAATCCAAATTTTAATTAAGAGATGGGATTATTTCAGATTGAGCACACGAGGTGAATGAAAATAGATTGTCACATATGTAAAAAGAATATTCCAGAGGAAAGTGTGTTTTGTAATTTTTGTGGTACAAAAGTGAAAAAACAAAGGGATGCGGGAAGGAACGAGAATTTTTCAACAATTAATGTAGAAGCTACTCCGCCCATTGAAAGTTTAACAACATTATCAGTAGAACTGAATAAAAGTAATGTTAAGGTGGCTACTCCATCTGTACAAAATCGTGGATTACATAGTAGTAGAACGATCATTATTACATCCTCAATAATTATTTTACTTATTGGTGTCTCAATTGGGGCTGTATTTGCAATTCCTTATCTGAGATATAATCATGCAGAGTCACAATTAAATAAGAATGAATTTGACAAAGCAATTAAAGGATTTGCAGCATTGAAGGACTTCAAAGATTCTACACAGATGCTCAATGAGGCCATATATCTTAAAGGAAGAAGTTATCTTGATAATAAAGATTATAAACAAGCAATAGATGTTTTTTCTGGAATAAACGAATTTATGGATTCGAGTGAACTAATAATGGAGGCCAAATATTTAACAGCAAAACAGGAAAGGGAGGATAATAATTTAGAATCCGCAAGATTAATTCTAGAGGAAATTAAAAATTACAAAGATTCTTCCCAACTATTAAAAAAATCATATTATCAAGAAGCATTAAGTGTTTACGAAAATGGTGATTTTAAAGAAGCTAAAGAATTATTCGAGTCACTTGGTGGTTATAATGATTCTAAAACATACTTAACCAATATATCATTTATGGAAACGTTACAGGGAACTTGGGGAGGTTATGTTTTTAACAACTATAACAAATGGATTATTAGTGGATGGGATATAAGTAGAGGAGAAGACAACGGTATTGGTTATATGACAAAAGGTTATATTAGTGAAGGCAAATTTGTTTCTGGTTTTACCTTTTCAATTGAGAATGGTCAACTAATACAAGAGGCAGCGAACGGTACTTTTAAATTTGATAGACTTAGTTATTCAACTACTGTTCAAACGACGAAAAAGAAAGATCCTCAACTTGGCATGACACCCGAAGAAGTAAAGGCGTCGACTTGGGGTAAACCTAATGATATTAATAGAACGACTACGAAATATGGTACAAGTGAACAGTGGGTTTATAGTCATAACAGATATATTTATATTGATGATGGATTAGTAACGGCAATACAGGATTAACCGCCATTGTCGTGGAATTCTCTGTCTGATGCATCCAAAAGTAAAATATACCCTATAAGATAGATACTTTGAAAAAAGTCTATCTTATAGGGTATTTTGTTTATTATGAAAAAAAGATATTGGGGTGGAAATGTTATGAAGAAACGATTACGTACACAGATGAATTTAAGCGCCATTTCATTGCAGAAAATGAACAGAGTAAACTGCCGCGAGAAATTTTTGAGGAAGCCGGTTTAGATGTAGAATTAATTGGTCTTGAGCGGATCCGTTCTTCTGGAAAACGTTGGCGCGCTTCATAACTTAAAGTTTGCCATTGAGCCGACCGATTTTCAGGTTTTCCTCAATTTCTCACTCATCTTTTCCTTCAAAACCAAAGCCCTTTTCACTGCCCTTCACTCCGCCTTCAATGGGAGTAAGGCGGAGCGGCGAACTCATTTGCATGGTGACATAGTTGGAATTTTAAAAGCAGTTTACGTATATTTGAAGAGTTGATTTGCTTTGGGTTTAAGATAAATAAAGGTAAGAGAAACAAAAAATACCAATGGATTGCGAAATGGTGGATTTGCAAGGATTAGATTGCTATTGGATACCCTGCAAAGAGCAGAAAAAGGTATTGCCTATTGTAGATTATCCTTATACCTCCCAAACGCATGAAGTATTTATAAGCATTTTATCGTTTCAAATAAAAAGGAATTTGTTTCTTTGATTGATTTGGCTAATCAATTAAAAGATAATGGAAAATATATAATCCATAATGGAATCTAAAATATAATACAAGTGGGTGATAAAATGACAAGGAATGATCTATTTCATCGTTTCTGTGCCTTACCATTTTCAAAAGATGCAATAGGATTAGGATGGAATGATAGCTATGTGACATATTTCTGTACTCCAGTTGGTGCAAAAATTATCGGTGGGTTAGGTGTTGATGGGATACAATTTTGTTTCATTCCAACAATCAGTTCTGATGTGGTATTTGCTGTTAGCCCTATGCCGTGCGGCGAACATTATGTTGAGCCTATTGCAAGTAACTTTCGGGAGTTTTTGTCATTTGTGCTTTTTTGCAAAGGTGCAAGCCCATTAGAGCAAATTTGTTGGATGGTCGAAGAACAATTTTTAGAGCTGTTGAATTCAGAGGATAGAAAGCATTGTTCAGCAGAAGAGATTGCACTGAATGCCTTGCGTAAGGAATTTGGAATCGAGATCCAGTCAAATGCGTATCAATATGTGAAAAATTTTCAAGCTAATTTTGACTACTCAACAATTCCTTTTTCCGAAGAATATTACGATACATTAGGAATAGAGAAATAAAATTCGATTTTAGTTGAAGAACTGTAATCCATTTTAAATGAATGATCTGAAAAAAGAGTTTTGAAACAACAAGGCCTCATACAAAATTACAACCCTTATAATAATTGTTTAAGTTTCTGTTGACATTCCATAGTATCACTAAGGAAGAATAGGGGTAATCCACATTTATTTATAGTATAATGGTTACTTTAATATAAGGTGGAAACAGGAAAAGAGGGAACGGATGCCTACAATACTGGTTGCTGATGACGATGCCAACATTCGCGAACTTGTTTGTTTATTTCTACGCAACGATGGATTCACGACAGTTGAAGCCGTAGACGGCAGGGAAGCACTTAAGGTCTATGCTGAAACACATGTCGATCTTGTCGTTCTTGATATTATGATGCCGATTATGGATGGTTGGACCTTATGCAAGGAGCTCAGAAAAGCTAATCCTGATGTACCTTTGCTTATGTTGACTGCTAGAGGCGAAACATGGGAGAAAGTGAAGGGTTTCGAATTGGGAACCGACGATTATTTGACGAAACCATTTGATCCGTTAGAGTTAACGGTTCGTGTTAGGGCATTACTCAAGCGATTTCCAAATGGCTCCACGCAGATGATTCAATTTGGCAGTGTTATGCTAGATCGGCAGACTTATAAAGTGACAAGAGGAACGGAGTCATTCACGTTGCCGCTGAAGGAGTTCGAATTGCTATATAAGCTCGCTGGAACACCAGGACAAGTCTATACGCGCCAGCAATTGATTGATCAGATATGGGGACTCGAATATGCTGGAGATGATCGAACCGTAGATGTCCATATTAAACGCCTGCGCGAGCGATTTGCGACTACAACCGAATTTCGCATCGAAACGGTGCGTGGACTTGGTTACCGGCTTGAGGTGCAGAAATGATAAAATCTCTATATTTGCGTGTAGTCCTGACATATCTACTCTCCATCATTGGCGGCACTATCATAGCTTTATTTGTGGTAACCTTATTCTTTCAAGATAAAGCGAACGAAAACGTGAAAATTCCCTTACTCCACTTTGGCCAGGACATCTTGCGGATCTACGAGATGTTTCCGTTAGATGAAGCTGATGCATATGTAAGAGGTATGAAGCAGCTCGATTCTTATCATATTCGGATTTTTGATGAGAGTGGTCAGTTCAAGGCTTTTGGAACGCTTGATGGACACAAGCGCTTTGCTGTAACAGTAGAACAACTTAAAAAAGTATTGCAAGGAGAGGTTGTTCAAGACAGTTCCGTTGGTACTGCTGTTGCTACAAACCTAATCGGTTTACCGTTAACAACAGAAATAGGAACGAAAGCGTTGTTTGTGGAAACGCTGATCCCCCCTTCTATCTCTTTAAATAGAAAGCTGATATTTAGTTTGTTATCCTATTCTTTGATCGCAGGAAGTCTGCTAATTCTGTTTGCTGCCATGTTCCTGGTAAGACCGATCAAGAAGTTGACCAAGGCAACTAGACGTGTAGCTACCGGAGATTTCAATGTTAAACTGAAAATTAATCAAACAGATGAACTAGGTACTTTGGCTCGCAGCTTCGAAGAAATGATGCAAGATCTACAGCAGCTTGAGCAGATGCGTAGAGACTTCGTATCGAATGTTTCGCACGAGGTTCAGTCGCCCCTTACCTCGATATCCGGTTATGCTATAGCACTGAAGCAAGTAGGCATACCAGATAGCGAGAGAAATCGGTATCTCGATATTATCATCGCTGAAGCAGGTCGGATGTCCAAGATGAGCGATAGCTTGCTCAAGCTGAGTGTGCTTGAATCACATTCACAGAAGCTGCGCCTAACCACGTTCAGTCTGGATGAACAGATCAGAGTAGTCATCGTGGCTCTTCAGCCGCAATGGTCGGCGCGCAACATCCATTTCGAGCTTAACTTGAAGCCTTTAGATTTATTGGCAGATTATGATCTTTTAAATCAAGTATGGACGAACCTACTCAGTAATGGCATTAAATTTTCAAAAGATAGCAGTGAAATTCAAGTTAGCATCAAACAAGAAATGAACAATGTGATCGTCACCATATCTGATTCAGGGATTGGTATTTCTCTCGAAGACCAAAAGCGTATATTTGAGCGATTTTTCAAGGCAGATCGTTCTCATAGTCGTAAATATGATGGGAGCGGTATGGGACTTGCCATCGTCAAACAGATAGTATCGCTTCATCAAGGCGACATCTCGGTGGAAAGTGAGCTCGAGGGAAGAACAACGTTCATTGTCACCTTGCCAATAACAATGCCAACAGAGTAATTACATTGGGATTGTACTGTTTGAGTTGTACTACGGCATCATGTGCAAAGTTATCTTGCATGTGGTGACGTAGTATTTTTTTATTTTGTCATTTCATATACAGTTCAAATTAATTTATTTGTTTGTTCATATTCAGTTCATATTGACGTCACGGGGAATACATTTTCATTGGTTAAGATTTCATTAGCATCAAAGAAGAAAATCAACAAACAGTTCAAGAAAGGGAGATGAGAGTAACACAACCAGAGGAAAAGAAAACGTAGAATGGATCGAGGGAAAAGAAAGTACGAAACATTATACTTAAAATACTAGGAGCAATCGTAATCGCCATTGTTCTGTTTCAAGGTATTGTTTATATCACAAATGTGATCAGTTCATTTTGAAGCAAAGTAAATATCCTGTAAAAGTCCGTGATGAAAGAGAGGAATTCAAATGAGATTATTTGAGATACTTTTAGTTCTATCCTGTTTAGCTTTACTCGTAAATCTATTGTTTATTAAAAGAAGTACAAAGAAAATAGGACTGGTTTTGTGTATAGGAAGTGGCCTTATATTTGTAGTTCAATTGTTTGTTGAGGGATACAGATGGCAGTTGCTTTTGGTATATATAATGACGGCTCTTCTCATACTCATCGTTTTACTAAGGCAATCCAAAATGATGGTGAATCTAAAAATAGGGAAGCTATTGAAATATAGTTTATCTTCCCTAATCGTCATTCTACTTGTTGTATCTACCAGCTTGTCTGTATACTTGCCTGTCTTTCATTTGCCAAAGCCTGATGGTACAGAGAAAGTAGGTACTCAAACATTTCATTTTACGGATCAGAACAGAGATGAAACGTTAACAGAAGATCAAAGCGATAAGAGAGAACTAATGGTTCAAGTTTGGTACCCTACTGAAAATAGCAATAACAACAAAAGTGAAGCTCTTTTTCCAAAAGATAAAGAAATGTTCAAAAAGTATATTCAGACATACTCTAATTCTTTAAACCTTCCCGATTTTGTGTTCGATTACTGGAAGTACAGTAAAACTAACTCTTATGAAAATGTAGAAATATTACCTTCTACAAGTCCTTATCCCTTGGTACTGCTATCTCACGGTATGGGAACCAGTAGAGTTCTACAAGCATCCCAGGCCGAGAATCTGGTCAGCCATGGGTTTATCGTGGTCACAATCGATCATACGTATAGCACCTTTGCTACCATTTTTCCGGATGGCCGTGTAACGGACTATAAAACAAAGAGTACAACAATAGAGGAACGTGAAATAGTTGGAAATATATGGACAAAAGATGTAGAGTTTGTAATCAACCAAATTGAAAAGCTAAATGCAGGTGCAATCGAAAGTCAATTTAAAGGAAAAATAGATTTAAATAACATAGGCGTGATGGGGCATTCTTTTGGGGGTGCAACGGCGTTTAATACAACTTATTTAGATCATAGAATCAAGGCCGGGATCAATATGGACGGATCACTATATGGAGTGGAAAATATAGGTGTTATCAAAAAGCCTTTTATGTTCATAAGATCGGGAAATTTTAAAGACTGGTTAGTAGATTTTAAAAATGATAAAAATTCGGATAACGAAGTATATAAACAACTTTCAGATGAGCTGAACATTATTAAAAATGTTATCAATCAGGGGGGAAATGCGATTTATATAGAAGGTACCCAACACTTCAATTTCACCGATCTTCAATTCTATTCTGAGTTGATTAAACTGACTGGAATAACAGGGGATATAAATGGTAAAAGAGGAGCAAGCATTGTAAATCAATATGTACTCGATTTCTTTAATAAGCAATTAAAAGGAGCGGGTGGAAATCTGATTCAGGGTCCGAACGACAAGTATCCAGAGGTGAAATTTATAAAGCCGGCAGACCTTTAACCAATAAATTATTTACAAATGGCAAATCAAAAAACGGATATTGCAAGAGAGTATGAAATTACTCCATCTGCACATACGTTCGTGCAGGGAAAAAGTGGCACTACGTATGCTTAGTAGTTTTCGTACTATCTATGTCAGTTTAATCGTTCACGCCACATTTTCAAAACGCGTGGGTTTCTTCTATTAGAAAATCAATGTTTGTAGCAACAATATTATCAAACTTTATTTCAATTCTATAGTTGTCTACATCCAACAAACATTAACACCCATCATTAATACCCTGTATAAAGTTTATAAAGTCTAACTACAAGCCGAGTTGAATTCAGGCATTTCCACCTGAATTCACTGGGCTTTTTCTTTTTCAATTCGATCTACCTTTCTTCCTCGATGATTTTCCCTCATTTTTAGTAAAACTTGTTAAACAACAGATTTTATTTGGTGTCGTAAATAAACCGCATTATCTACAAATCCGACTCAGAAAGATACACTTAATTCCGAGCTATTACAAATAGCCTTATTGATCTAACGGGTTTTTAATCATTTATTTGGTTAACTAATGCTTATCCATAGTGCATGGAAGTTAACAATTTTTTAATGTCACCATAACAGTACATTGACACTTGCTACTTGGCACCATGTTAGAGTGTGTAAAAGCTCTTAATTAGCTTATTTCAAATGATGAAAGGAGGTTGTTTTCTCTTTGAAAGTAGAACTTCACTGTCATACAAATCTGTCCGACGGTTCTTGTACTTTTAATGAGGTTTTGGACTTGGCCAAACAAGAACGTATTGGGTATTTGGCCATTACGAATCATGATACAACTAGAGATCTGGAGAGAATGGTAATTCAAGGGAAAGAACGAGGAATTGAAATTATTCCTGGCATAGAAATATCTGCTTACGATTTTAAGAGAAACACGAGAGTCCACATTCTGGGTTACTTTATAAAACCGGGTCATTCCGCATTTGAACACCTATGCAGTCCGCTGTTGGATAAACGCCATCAGGCTAGCTTGATTATGATTAACAATTTGATCGAAGCTGGTTATTCTATCACGTTAGAGCAGGTTATGAAATTTGCAGAAAGCAGCACAGGCATTTATAAACAACATATCATGCATGCACTGATCGAACAGGGATACACTGCAACTATTTATGGGGATTTATACAAAAAATTGTTCTCTCGCGGCAAGAATGGGGAACAGCCAGGCATTGCCTATATTCCTATAGAATATGTAGATGCAAAATCTGCTATTCAGGCGATCCGACAAGCCGGAGGTATTCCTGTTCTCGCACATCCAGGACAATATCATAATTTCGACGCTGTGCCGGAATTAGTGGAATGCGGATTGCAGGGCATCGAAGCCTGGCACCCACTGCATGGACCCAATGACGAAGTGATGGCACAGAAGTATGCTTTGCAATACAATTTGGTCGTAACTGGAGGCTCCGATTTTCACGGTTTCTATGGAGAAAAGGAAGTAGTGCTGGGCAGCAAAAGTCCGGGACTGGATTGTCTCTATGAAATGAAGAAAATGAAAAGTGAATTTACAACTTAATCTGAGGAGTTGCAAGCACTTTATTGAGAAATACAGCTAAAGGGGATGGGCGGAAATGTCTGAAGATCTAGACATAATTGATCACCTGATTGCGAATATTCACAAAGGAAAATATGAATCTGACGATAAACTACCGTCTGAGAATGAACTCGCGGATATGTTCCGAGTTCCCCGGATCATTGTGAGAAAGGCTTACGATAGGCTGCAAGAATTGGGCTACATTTATTCCAAGCAAGGGAAGGGCAGTTTTGTCAAAGATCGGCATATAAGCATCCCGATCGTATTGT
Organism: Paenibacillus yanchengensis; assembly: GCF_042684845.1. Taxonomy (NCBI): domain Bacteria; kingdom Bacillati; phylum Bacillota; class Bacilli; order Caryophanales; family Paenibacillaceae; genus Paenibacillus; species Paenibacillus yanchengensis. The sequence continues at coordinate 179,190 of NZ_JBHUMH010000022.1, forward strand.
TCACGGTTGAAAGTTTCAGCAAAAAAATGCTGAAGCTAGGCTATAATTATCAGTCGAAAAATATTTTTTGCGAGCCTATTGCCTACAATAGCAAAATCTATCAATCGTTAGGAGCAAACGAAAAGGATCGAATATTTAAAGTAGGCAGACTTCGAATAATTGACGGGGTACCGGTCGCACTGCATATTTCTTATGTGACGGAAGCGATGTTTGGCGACATTGAGCAAATCGGAAATGAGATCACTTCCATGTTCGAATTTTATAAGGACAGAGGATATACCAATCTTCGATCCAAACAAGTATTGTTACGGGTGACTTACCCCTTTAAATATGAAAGAGAACTGTTTGCTTGTTCAGGTCTGATTCCTTTGATAGTTATAGAATCCGAATGTGTGGATCGTTGGACGGGCAAGACCGTGGAATATAGCCAAAACTTATATCGTGGCGACTTTTTTACTTATAGTGTTTCAACGGAGGTAGGGCATGAAGAGAAAACAACGAACGGAGACTTTGATTAAGGGTACTCCAGAGATCGCAGCTGCATTAGCGCTAGAAATCAAAGATCGTTATCGGGTAACTATAATAGAGGAACCCAATCATGGTCTTGTCATGGTTAAGGTAAGGGAAAGTGCACAGAAAAGTCTATTCTATCTAGGTGAAGTGCTCGTTACGGAATGCAAAGTTCAGATTGAAGGGAAAATTGGAATTGGAATTTTGAAGGGCGACGAACCGGAGCGGGCCTACGATCTTGCCGTAATTGATGCGGCCTATGAAGCACAGTTGCAAGAAATCACTGCTTGGTCGACTATATTATCATCCGAAGCAGATAGAATCGCAAGAGAGCAAAAAGTAGTTGATGCAGCAGTATTAAGGACTAAAGTTAATTTTGAAACGATGGACACAGATGGAGAGGAGATGAGGAAATGAGTTTTGATCTAGTTCATGATATGCAGACCTCTTATCGTAAGGTCATTGATTCCATGTCGAGACCGGGATTGATTACTAATCTTTGTGAAGAAGCTGACAAGTGGGATGGGGATTTTCCTTGTTTTCCTGCGACGTTAACGATTGCTAGGCTGTTGTTGGATTCGGAGGTCAGTTTTAAAGTGTTCACCGAAAAGGAAGCTGACCTGAACAACCTATTTAATCAGTTAACTTTCTCCAAAGCAGCGGAAACGGATCAGGCCGATTATATATTTGTTTTGCAAGATGCTAGACACGGGGATTTGCGAAATGCAATAGAGAAGGCTAAAAACGGAAGTTTAAACGATCCTCATCATTCAGCGACGATTGTTATTGAGACGGGCGGCATCTCGGGAGAAAACGAACTAAAGTTAATGGGACCTGGAATTAAAGGTGAAAACTTTGTCAAAGTCCAGACAAGTTTGGATTGGATGGATATTCGAGAGGAGAGAAACGCCGAATATCCGCTGGGTATTGATCTTATTTTTGTCGATGTGGACCATCATCTTCTCTGTTTGCCAAGGACAGTTAGAGTCATGAAGGAGGAGACCAGATAAAGTGGGATATGTAGCGGTAAAAGGCGGAACTTCAGCCATCCAGGAATCCTTGAAGCGCATCTATTATGAAAGAATCAAGCACAATACTGTGCTTGATATTGATAAGATTGAAGGCGGCATGAGAGGACTGATCGATCAGATCATGTCAGAAAGCAGCTTGTACAGTGAAACATTGGCTGCTATTGCTATCAAGCAAGCAGAAGGAAATCCGGAGGAAGCGGTATTTCTGCTGAGAGCATTTCGTTCCACGCTGCCTAGGAAGCATTATTCAAGAGCTGTAATATCCGAAAATATGCGAGTGGAAAGAAGAATTTCGGCCAGCTTCAAGGATATTCCGGGCGGGCAAATATTAGGAGCCTCGATGGACTACAGCCATCGTTTGTTGGATTTTGATCTTTTAGAAGAAACAGAAGCAGGTATCAAAGCATGGTTGAATTCCTTCGAACAGAAGGAAAAAGCGGACAATCCAGTAGAAGATACGGATCTCTCTCGTTTGCCTAAAGTGCTGAATTATTTAAGAAGGGAAGGTCTTATTGCCGATTGCTCGATCGATACCCGGGAACCTGATGATGTTACTCGAATGAGCTTGACGTTTCCTGCCAGCCGCAGTCAGAAACTTCAGATTCTTACTAGAGGGCAAACGGGTGCAGTTATTTCCATGGCGTATGCGGTTATTCGAGGATACGGATCGGTTCATCCTACTGTAGGAGAGCTGCGGGTCGGACAGCAGCCAATCTATATCGATAATCCTTTGCAACAATCTGAGGATGAGGATGAGGCATATTACATCGGGGATATCAAACTGACCGAAGTGGAGATGTTGACCCCAGTAACTGTTGAGAAAGATAGAGGAAAAAAAGAGCTTGTGTTCGAATTCGGCTACGGTCTCTGTTACGGGCAAAATGAATCCAAAGCAATTGCAATGAGCATCCTGGACAAAAGTATTGAAAAGGGTGACGGTATTTTACCAACACAGAATGAGGAATTTGTCCTTTATCATATTGATTCGGTGGAATCTTCCGGTTTTATCTCCCATTTGAAATTACCGCATTATGTTACATTCCAGTCGAAGTTGAACGATGTTCGCAAGACGAAGCAAGTTAAAGCCATGGGGAAAGAGGAGGTGTAACTTGTGCAAATTCATTATAACTTTGCATTTTTTGATGAGGGCTCTAAGAGAGAAATTCGAAGAGCGACTTTAAAGGCGATTGCCATTCCGGGTTATCAAGTACCATTCGCTTCCCGAGAAATGCCGATTGGCAGAGGTTGGGGGACTGGAGGGCTGCAACTCACTTTATCCTTGATTGGAAAAAAGGATGTTCTTAAAGTGATTGATCAAGGATCAGATGAGTCAGTCAATGCAGTGAGCATCAAAAAATTGATCCAGGACACGACAGGAGTAGAAACGGTCGAAGAAACTTCAAAAGCGACTCTCATTCAATCGAGGCATCGTATTCCTGAAGTACCGCTTCAGCCTGGTCAGATTCTTGTTCTGCAAGTACCGATACCGGAGCCTCTCAGGCAATATGAACCAAGTGAAATGGAAACGAAAAAGCTGCATGGGGAGAAGGACTATGTAGGTGCATGGCTCATGCTGTTTGAGAAAATTATGACATACGGATCGATGTCAAGCGGTGCCGACCATCCGGTGATGATTCATGATCGGTATGTGATGGCCCCTAGTCCCATACCCAAGTTTGACAATCCAAAGCTAGATTTTTCTGAAGCATTAATTTTATTGGGCGCAGGAAGGGAGAAAAAAATTTATGCGGTGCCTCCCTACACCCGGGTTGTATCGCTTGCGTTCGAAGATGTTCCTTTTCAGGTGGAGTCGTTCCACGATAATGAATGCAGGCAGTGCGGAGCTCAAGATGTATTTCTAGACGAGCTATTTGATGCCGAAAACGGTCATGCCTATTACCAGTGTAATGATAGCAGCTATTGTTTAACCCGAATGAATCAGCAGACCAGATAAAGAGGTGATAACAGGAATGAGCGAATTTACAACTCCGATCTTAACTATAAAAAAACTGAACAAACAATTCGGAAGTGGATGCGAACAATGCCGAAGCAAAGTAGATAGGAAATTAAATCGAAATTATTGTCCAAATTGCGGAACCATCTATTCTTGTCGAGATATAACGTTTGATCTTTATCCCGGAGAAGTGTTGGGTATTGTAGGTGAGAGCGGCAGCGGCAAATCTACGCTGATGAGAAGCATTTACTTTGACCAGCCGGCAACAAGCGGCGAAGCTTATTTACAATTTTACAAAGAAGGAAAGAGCAATCTTTTTGAAGAGTCCTCTCAACAGAAGAAATATATTCGGCATCATTTGATGGGCAAGGTTTACCAGAATCCGGTTCAGGGATTAAGAATGGGCTTTACTTCTATTGCTAATATTGCTGAAAAGATGATCGCCGCTGAAAATCGAAACGTGGAGTCGATGGAATCGAGAGGGAGGGAGCTTTTGAATCAGGTTCGTATTCCTGTCCATCGGATGATGGAAGCTCCAAAAAATTTCTCTGGAGGTATGCAACAACGAGTTCAGATAGCTAAGGCGTTATCCAATAATCCACCGATTCTTCTGCTAGATGAAGTGACGACTGGACTTGATTTATCAGTTCAAGCGAATGTTCTGGACCTTATAAAGCAATTGCAAAGAGAATTGAATATTAGCATGCTTCTTGTCTCGCATGATCTAGGCGTAATTCGCATGTTAGCGGATCGAACGATGGTAATGCTAGATGGGGTAATAGTTGAACAAGGGTTGACCGATCAAATCCTTGAAGATCCACAGCATGCCTATACGCAACAGTTGGTTCATTCTCTACTATAGTTTATTTAATGATGGAGGCAGTCAAATGTATCTTATAACAAATGGACTTATTATAACGGAAACGGCAATTCTTAAAGGTTTTGATCTGCTCATTAAAGAGGATCGCATAGCTAGAATTGCCCCGCAAGGAACGATTAAGCCGGATGAACAGGTAGAAATAATCGATGCAGTCGGAGGTCATATATCCCCAGGGTTTATCAACATACATTCAGACTATATAGAGCTTATGGCTGCGCCAAGGCCTACCTCTCTGATGGATTTTGCTCTAAGCCTCAGAGAAGCCGAGAAACAACTTATTGCCCATGGTATTACTACGATGTATCACTCTTTATCCGATATATAAATCGGCTGATTTTAGCTACAAACCTATTCGAGAGCCAGAGAATGTGAGTAAACTGATTGAAGTAATCCATCAAACTCATAATAGAAAGCATCTAGTACGTCACAGATTACATGCAAGATTTGAGATCGATAATTTAGAAAAGATTGATCTTTTAAAAGGCTATATTGAGGAGAAAAAAATTCATCTTATCTCATTTATGGATCATACGCCAGGTCAAGGACAATATAGAGACCTAGAGACCTACAGGAAAACAATGAAAGGATATAACGATTTATCCAACGAAAGAATTGATGAAATAATCGCTGGGCATCAAAACAAGCAAAAAATGACGATAGAAGGTATCGAAGAGATAGCAGCGTTGGCGAGGAAGAATCAGATTGCTATTGCGTCTCATGACGATGACACGCTTGAAAAGCTGGCATTCGTACAAAGCATTGGCACGGTGATCAGCGAGTTTCCGATCACGCTTGAAGTTGCTCAGAAAGCAAAAGAACAAGGGATGTACACTGTAGCAGGCGCACCGAATGTTATATTAGGTGCTTCTCACAGCGGAAACTTGTCTGCTGTAGAAGCTGTGAAGCATCATGGCATTGACATTCTATGCAGCGATTATTATCCAGCGGCAATGCTACATGCGGTATTTGACCTTGTTAATAAACATCATATGGACTTGGTTGAAATGATTAAGCTGGTTTCACTTAATCCAGCTAAAGCTTTGAATTTGGATGGGGACATGGGTTCGATTAAGGAAGGGAAAAAGGCCGACCTTCTTATCATTGAAAAGATTGATAATGATTTCCCGGTGATCACCACCGTATTTGTTGATGGAAAGCTGTTGCAAAAAACTAACTACAGGATTTGACAGGGAGGATTCCATGGCAAACATACTGACGATTGAAAATTTGTCGAAGTCGTTTAACTTGCATAATCTCAATAAACATATAAAAGCGATTGATAATATCGACTTCTTTCTTCAAGAAGGAGAATTTGTGGGCATTACGGGGAAAAGCGGAAGCGGTAAATCTACAATATTGAGATGCATCTACCGAACTTATTTACCTCATGCGGGTCAAATTAAATATAACTCCAAGAGATTTGGACAAATTGATCTTGTTGGTGCATCAGAAAGAGAGATTATAGAGTTGCGCAAATATGAGATAGGTTACGTTTCGCAATTTTTGAACGTTATGCCCCGGACTACAGCTCGGGAATTGGTCAGAAACGCCATTGTGGAGATGGGTCATGAAGTAGAATATGCCGATCATGAAACGGAAATAATGCTAGATCATTTTGAATTGGACCACAGCCTATGGGATAGCTACCCTGTCACTTTCTCCGGCGGAGAAAAACTTCGATTAAACATCGCAAGAGCAATGGTGAAGCGCCCAAGACTACTGCTGCTGGATGAACCGACAGCAAGTCTCGATCACGCGTCCAAGGTGAAGGTAAAGGAAGTAATCGAGCAATTGATCAAACAAGGTACGACGATGCTTGGCATCTTTCATGATCTTGAATTTATGCAGAACCTTTGTAATCGCCAATATCATATGGAGGAAGGCATGATGAAAACTGCTGCAAAGCAGTAATCTACTTACAGTGAACACACTCCACAGACTAGGCAAGTAATAAATAAAGGTAATCTCATGAGCATTCGTTAAGATGCGTCCGGGATTATCTTTTGTTTTTTTAAATTAATGTCATGAGAGAGCCACCAATAGCTCCAGTCACCACAATAATCCAAGGAGGCAGTTTCCAATACACTAACATACTAAATAAAATTGCAGCAAATGCAAAATCTATTGGAGCTAATATGGAACTGGTCCAAATAGGCTGATAAAATGCCGAAATTAAAATCCCAACAACTGCTGCATTCACTCCCATTAATACTACTTTTATTTTTGGGTTGCGACGTAAAGAATCCCAAAAAGGCAATGTACCTAAGATAAGTAGAAAAGCAGGTAAGAAAATAGCTATGGTAGCGAGGACTCCACCTTGCCACCCCTCCATAACTGCACCTAGATATGCAGCAAATGTAAATAGAGGACCCGGTACAGCTTGTGCAGCACCGTAACCAGCTATGAATGCTTCTTCACTTAACCATCCAGTCGGTACAAATTCACGTTCAAGTAAAGGTAAAACGACATGACCACCACCAAAAACTATAGATCCTGAGCGATAAAAGCTATCGAACATAGCTATCCAACTTAAAGAGGTTGCTTCCCTTAATATTGGTAAAAGAAAAAGCAAACCAAAAAACAAGGATAAACATATAAGAGCAAAACCACGTGATATAGGAAAATGTATTCTTGAGTCGTCACTTTCGGTATGTTGCTTATAAAGGATAAATCCAATTATTCCAGAAATGATGATAACCGCCACCTGACTGACGGCTGTTTGCCAGCAAAGTGTAAAGACCAATGCAAACAAGGCGAGTGTTTTTCGATTTAAATCAGGAGTTAGGTTTCTTGCCATTCCTATAATGGCATGTGCAACAACCGCTACAGCGACTATTTTTAAACCATGAATCCAACCAGCTTGATCAATACCTAATCCTTGAAGTAGTAAGGCAAATATAATGAGAGCAATTACAGAAGGTAGGGTAAAACCAATAAATGATACAATTCCTCCTAATACTCCTGCTCGCATCACACCAATTCCGATTCCCACTTGACTACTTGCTGGCCCGGGTAAGAATTGACATAGAGCAACTAAATCAACAAAACTTTTTTCATCCATCCATTTTTTTCTATGAACATACTCATTGTGAAAGTAGCCTAAATGGGCAACGGGTCCGCCAAATGATGTTAATCCGAGCCTAGTAGAAACAATGAGGATTTCTAAAAGCTGCTTAAAATAATGATTTGTTTGATTCTGTTTCACTTGTTTTCACTTTCCTTTTTCTCGAACTAAAAGTCCATTCTCTCCCATTTGGTACAGGATAGGATAAAGAGTGCCAGAGCAGATATAATATTATCCTCTTTGAGCTACTCTAGCATCCGTGCACCATAAGTGGGGTGTTCCTTAGCGTGGTGTAAAACATGTATATGTATAAAGCCAAGAAATAGTTTACGCAATACTTTATCTTCAGTCCAAAATCAATATCAAATTTCGATATTGGTAATGTATAATACAATCTTATTATTTTCAATATAAAACTGATTGTTTACATAATATTTATATTATGGTGTGTTGAAATACTTTTTTGTATGAACAAGATGAAATACCAGAATCAAACAGATGATGTTTACGACGTCAAGGCTGCTAGTTCCAAGAAAAAGACTTTTGTACTATGGCGTGAAGTTGTAATGGCCTATGCTGCTTCTGCCATCATGGCAGGTATCGGAGGATTGGTTATAGCCGATAGGGGTCTTCAAATAGGGGCGTTGGCCACAATCGGCGGTGCATCGGTCTTAATAGCTTTTGATGATTGGCTTTTTTGGAACGTTTGGTTGATCTTGGCGTGCCAGTCAGGGCGCTGAGCAGAGAGCCAGAGAAGTTGCGTGATCAGATCGGAGAAAAAGGTCGATTGACTATCGAGGTCGCATCGGAGATGCTTCCGAACCGGAATCGCTGCGTCGCGTGTTTATAGGAGTTAACCAACTATCGATCCTCCCCAAGTATTACGCCGCAATCTAATTGAGAACGGGCATATGCCTTCTTAGCTCGTGAACCACGTTGTGGAAATTCCAACCATGTCTACGGTAGTGTCAGAAAATCCAAATGACACTGTGAAGCGCGTGCTTGGCAGAGAGCCGCGCACGCTAGACGCCTTCCTGCATGAGTGTGTAGAAGATTTGTTCTTCTAATTGAAGAGATTTTTTTATAATACTACCAGGTTGAAGCGTTTTTGCGGGCAAGCTCATCATTAAGTCCGAGTTTAATCATTTCCTCAACTATTATTTTTTTAATTTTATCACTGTTAAAGCCCTTAGCATTAAAATCACGATGCCAGCTTGCCTGTGAATGTGGCACGTTCATGGTATTCCTGTAACTCCTCTGCTTCAAGATCGTCATCAACTAGTAGAGATTCGTGTTGGCGACTATTTTCGCCGTGTATATAGATCTGATCTTCAAACAGAAGAAGCCCATCTCCCCATACATCATGTAAATAAGTCGTTTTCTTCGTCCTGGTGCTTTGAAAGAGAGTGAGATCGAACCTTCCTCTTCATGGTTGTATGTCCACCCCATTGCTTTAATAACGGGATCAAGAGGATGGTACTTTTTCCTCCCATTCTTAATAGGAGAAATATCGAGCCGTAGTTGGTTTCCGTCTACAATGATGTTCAAAGTGTTCCCTGCCTTCTCCTTCTTTATAGGTAATAATGATTAATTTTTAACTGCACATCCAAATATAGCTATTATACCATTTCATGGTGCGCTGCTCATCACATCACGTGAAAAATGAATTTGATCCTTACGTATACAGTAGGCTTTATAATGTTCGGGGAAGGGATTCAGCATGATAAAATTGGATAGACACAGGGAATCAGCACATTCATATTGGCAAGCAATCGTCCTACTTGGTTGGCTGACCATGACGATTGGGCTGTTTATTGCTACGGTATTGGGGCAGTGGATTACCCCTAATGAAAATCAGTCTTCGATTATGTATGGCATGACAAAGGAATTGATTGGCTATATCGAATCTATCTTGAAAAATTTCCATGGTTCCGACTTATGGTTGTAGATGATTAAAGAAGTTTTATTGAGATCCTACTTCTCGTTCAGGAGTAGGATTTTTGATATGGGATGAAGCGTTCTTTCAAGGCAGGTGTCCCAAATAGAAAATTGTTACTAACGTATATACTTGTTCCATTTTAAACCTCTTATAATTAATGAACCTTCCAATCGCATTACTGCTATCGAAAGGTCCTAAAGCGCGTATTTAATTGCTTCCTCGTTTTAGTGTTTTATACTTCTTTGCGCCCGGGCAACAATCCGTTTCATCTCATTTTTTCCTGACACTTCCATCCATGTGAGGCATATTTGGACAACACAATCTGGTCGTGATTTAGCGGCGTCATTCAGCCAATTTGCAACAGAATCTTACACATATTTAGATGGATCAGCTTTCAATGGTTCTAGCAGGGGGAGCCTCCATTCTGGATTGTCCTTCAGATCCGCAATATGTTTGGCCCAAACATCGAAGCGATTTCGCGAACACCAAAGTGGTGATCCGCGGCGAATGGACGAATGAGTGCCAACTTCTGTTCAAGCCCCAACAACGAAAGCCGCTCAGCAGCGCACACTGTCTGATCGATGAGTCGCCAATTGTTCGAATAGCTCCGCATGATCTTTGTCAGTCTGTCGCGAGATTAACTTGGCCCTCACCAGCAATTGAGGGGGATTACTTTCATCATTGATTGACTCCCTATCTGTTCCAGCTCAGATAGCATTGCATTGGCATGCTGTAATAGTTCAAATTCAATTAAGACGTGTCTAAGTAACTTTAAATGGTCTACTACCAACCATTCGGTCAGGTTGACACTTTCTATTCTTCCACTGTTTAATATTCCGATTACATCGGGGAGAATTTCGCTGGCTGTACGAGCTCCTTTACGATTTACAATAGAATCCGGAATCTTGTCCTTGAATTGCATGAGATAGAACCTCCGTTGAGGATAACAAACCTTATAGAGAGGCCAGCATGTCCAATACTTGGGAAGGCTCTAGCCTCTGTTTATAGTCAGCTTCGGCATAGGTTAGTCGAATGATGTTTGCACGATCTATGACATAAGTTGTTGGAACCGGAAGTTTCCAAGAGGAATCGCCATTATAATCGTCAAGCGAAATACCAATGGACCGGTAAACGTTGCGTATCGATTCAGAAAGCTCGAATAAGATGTTGTACTGGGATGCAACTTTGTTACCTATATCGCTTAAAACTGGAAAGGTAATACTGTTATTCGTTTGCATAGTAGTTGAATAGTCTGGGGATTGCGGACTTATCGCAAGAATTCGAGCTCCTGATGCTTCAAATAGTTCCGACGCTTGCTGATAAGCGCGTAGCGTAATATTACAAAATGGACACCAAACTCCGCGATAGAACAACAGGATAACAGGTCCTTGTGCTGTATAATCATATAAGGTAACAGTTTTACCGTTCTGATCTTTTAGCGAAAAATCGGGAGCTTTTGTTCCAACCTTCAGAGCAGTGGCGATACCTGATACTCTCAATTGAAGAATCGATTGATCAAACATTGTTACCATTTCTGGAGTGAGCATTTGTTCCATCTGTGTAGTGGCGTTTTCCAATTCAGTGTGTAAGGGTAAAAGAGGTGCATTGTTCATCGAAATCTCTCCATTTCGTCATGTCATTTAACTCTCCTCCATGATACGAGGTGGATGAAAGGAAAAGATGTAATGTAGTTTACAAGTTGCTATCATTCTAGCAAATTTTGCGCTGATGTGAGAAGGGAATGGTAAACGGATATTGTACGGAATCCGGTACGGATTAAACCGTTCTCTGCAAGTTCTTTAAGAGCCATGGACACGGCTTCTCTTGAAGCTCCAACCAAGTGAGCAATCTCTTGATGGGAAATAAGCATGTCGATTCGACAGTAATCGTTACCTTCGTCCCAAACTCCGAACCGATCGGAAAGTTCCGCCAGAACATGAATGATTTTATCATGCAATCTTCCAATGGCTAGATTTTGGACGAGGCTGCTCATGTATGATAACCGTTCACTCATGGCTTTAATCATATTCATCGTGAATTGTGGGCATCGAATGAGGTAGCTCTCGAACCGCTCTTTATCCATGACACAAATGTCACTTTCTTCGATCGTTTCAATAAACAGTCCCCGTGTACCTAATGAAATATCACCTATTTCACCAAAGATGTTTCCCTCGCTCAAAATATCCAAAGTGAACTGCTTTCCCTCGTTATTAAGTTGATATAAGCGCACTTTTCCCTCCTTCACAAAGTACAGCTCTTCCGTGAACGTTTCAGGTGTTTGAATGAACGTATGTTTTGGAAAAGTTGTGATCGAAGTCAATTCGTCCATTGTGATCAAATCTTCCTTAGAGAGCGAACGCAGTAGGTTAAACTGGGACAAATATTGAATGCGATTCATCAAATGTTCCTTCCTTCCATATTACAGCTCTCGGCATTCGTGCTGGCCGCCCTGCTGAATTACTATGCTAATTGTTGGAAATTGTAAGTTTATTTATGGTAATTTCAACAAGCACCAAAGTCATCATAGACAAGATCTCAAATAGCAACTATTTCTATCTCTTTTAGCTGTTCTTCAATTAAAGCGAAAGTTCCATCGATGATTTTCCAAATATGTCTGAAAATATTTTTTCATACTCTGGAAAAACTTGATCTAAACATGCGATAATTTTACGTTTCAAATCGGAACTGTGCTCTACAAATGAATAGCGTAATCGTTCTAGGTTCCTTAGTCTTAGTAAATCTTCTTCCATGAAAGGAGTTTCTTCTGGTGAATTAATCTGAATGAATTGAGCAATCATATAGAAATCACTTACGTTTGTTTGGGTCTTGAAAATATAAAAATGGGATTTAAATCGATTGTTTTGAAGCTCAGTTTATGAATATACAAAAAAGTATAAATTAAGTAATTACCTGTAACTTCTAGTCCGACAACAGTATTATCTGGTGTTACATTACACTGGTTAATAAAATGAAGGAGTTTTTTGCTTCCTTTCTTTGAATTAGCAAAGCGTAACGTTTTTCCAACTTGATTACCTTTTTCATCGATAATCCCTGCCTCATGATGACGTTTGCCAACATCGATGCCCATATAAAACATGAAAACATCATCCAATAATTTTTTATCACAAGAGAAGTTCCTTTTATCTTTGTAGATACTCAACCTCGTTGAATATACGAAAACGATTGTGTCATCCAGCTTATTCGAGTAGTTCTATAAAGAAAGAGGTGTCCGTCTTGGCAACGAAGACAAAGCTTCAAGGGGATATAAGACAACCTCTATCTGATTTACATCGATTATACCTTAAAAGAGGTATAACGATTTAAAACTATTAAAAAACTAGTTATTAATAATATACGAGAGTTTCGCTGGTAAACAGATAAATAGATGAGACTAAATAAGTATATCAACAGCAATGGCTATTTGTCGTACCTGTCTCATAGGAAGGAAAGAATAAATAGTTGTAAAGAACTGTTTTAATATTTAGTAATTATATTATATTGAACTCTGCAGAAAAACAGCTTTGAAACCTTATGTCAACTGGGGTTTCGCCTATTTCTTTGTCAAAGTTATTATTTTTCACGTATGTGGCTGCACCATTAGATGTAGCTCGTGTAAATTTTCCAGATTCATCGATGAGATCCTGTGCTTTGGCTAGTGTAGTTACACGGTCTGCTTTAGCACTCTTACTATAAAACAGGGCTTGTTTTTAATCGATTGTTTTCTTCAGCTTCCTCTCTTGAATCGTACGGGGATACAGACGGTATTTCCGTTTATAGTCTTTACCGAGCGATTTATGACCATTTTCATCCAATATGTAATCTATCACCTGTGGTCATCCCTTTAACTGCAACAACGACTACTTTACCCAATTCGTATTCGTATTTGATACGGACAAGATTAGGTCGATAGGTCTTACAATCGTTGGCACTACCTAGGAATAGTTCGTAGGTAATCGGAAGTTCATTGTTATTCATGCATAATCGGATTATGACGATGCTCTTTCGAAATGTGACATTTTGCTTGAAGTCACTTTAATCGTTTCAAAGTAATAGTTCGTCACACCATAATAGACAAGGTTGTATCTCTCCCTTAGTTTTTTTGATCTGATCATTGATTCACTGTTGTTTGACAATAAATCAACATAAAAATACCTGAACTTATTAGTTAGATCAATGGATTCAGGTTATGGTTGCTTTAATCTTGTTGCAAACTGTGGCTAACGGTGATCTATAACATTACTTTTACTCAATATAAAACAATAATGTGGATTATCGACAAAATATTACAATATTCGCTATATACAACCAATATTTTGTTTTGTATAGTTATATATGCTTCATCACCGTAACTTGGGGTTGACTTGGTAAATATACAACAATATCCATTTTAATATAGAAAAAAAGTTAAAACTCATCTATCGTAATTGTTGCTGAGACAAAACACGATAGGAGTTTTCACCTTGTACGATCAGTTTATCAAATTACTATTGTCATTACTGTCCTATTGCAACCACCATTTTTTACTATTTAGATTTCCATTTGTGAGAAACCAAACGTATTTCCAGTTGAAGCATCTTCGCAGATGATAAGATGCATGATTTTCTAAGGAGATATGGTTCGCAATGATCAGACAAGGCGTCGTTTGCGTCACGGATATGCTTGGCAAATTGGTGTGCTTTGGTTAGAGCTTTCTGTTCCTCGTCAATGTTATAAAATATATGGATTTATTTTCACTTATGACTATGGGTTAAGATCCCGTTCGCTCTTCTACAGCATCATTCTGTCGACAAATTGTAGGGCGCTGTCATGGACGTACGATTCAAGAGGTTGCACGGGAATACGAGCTTCCTTATACAACGGTTGAACGTTGGTTTTACCTTGATGCAGCAGAACGATTAGTAGAGGAATCGGCGACAGACATTTGTGTCGATGAATTCGCTATTCAAAAAGGACACCATTATGAAACAAAAGTATTAAACGCAGGGACAGAATGTATTCTAACAATTGTTCCACATTGAGATAAAGCAATACGTACATATTTTTACATATATTAAGTGGTACGATTCAAACCTTTGTGAGTGATTTGCACCTATTATAGCGAAAACTATTCAAACGGTATTTCCAGATGTCGAAGATGTCCTGGATCGATTATATCTCGTACAGTTTTTTACAGCTGCTCTTCAAAGACGTTGAAGGTATTTAGACAAAGCGAAGAAACACCATAAATCACGTTTTATTGATCGATGCTTAGCCCGAAAACCAGAAGAGTTAACAGCTGAAGAACGTAGCTTTGTAGTTACTTGGCTGCAAGAAGTTGCTTCTGTCCAATATTTTTAACAAGCATTGAATCATATACGTTATGTGTTAAAAGCAACTTCTATCCCACAAGCAAGCCGGTGGTTAGAAGAGGTTCAAACGGTATTATTTTCATGCTTGTGGCGCGGTTGCAAAGATTGCAACACATTGCATGCTCGTGAATTAATACATACGATTGTTTCCACATTGTTCAATGGCATCATGGAGGGGACAAGCAATAAAATAAAGCTTATAAAAATACGTGGCTTCAGTTACCTAAATTATGATCATTTATTTATACGGATTCGTTTGGGAATTGGGCGATAATCTTAATAATTCATAATTATAATATTAAATACTTATTTTCGACATAAAACTTATTAATACTTTACAGTTAATGTTTTCCATGATATACTTAATTTATGTTATTTTAGATTCATAAAATGCTGTTTTCTTCAATCATTGTAGTCTCTTAAATCATTGTAGTCTCTTAAATCATAGTTGAATAAGTCTTTGTAACTATCTTTCCTTTTTAATGATATGAAATCTTAAATCTTTAAATCTTTTTAATGTCTCACTCACCTCATATCTGTATATAAAATTAAAATCTATTAAATGGAATTATTATATATAATGGGTGTGAATTACCGTAATTTTTACTGTACCTGAAAATTGAAGTTGTATTTGAGAAGTTATGCTTGTAGTTCCCTCAAACAAAAAGAATCTGTACATAGTTCGTTTAATAAGTATGGATTAAATGGTTCATTTTTCTAAATTAAATAATCCGCATGACGTCTTTATATCGCTCTCTTACTACTACTTAAATTCTAGAATAAGAGGTATGTTACATGAAAAACGGTTTATTGAAGTACGTTAATCAAGTTATATTCGTTATTTTGTGTATCGGGCTATTAACTGGCTGTACGACTACTCAGTCAAAAGAGAAAAAGGTTATCACTATATTATATAGCTCTACAACTGACTTCAAAATGGATTACGGAAATACTCTGCAAGCTAAATTCAAAAATATAGACTTCCAAATTATTGAGTACAGTCCGATACTTGGTGATGGAATATGGAATGGTTTGAATTACGTTCCTACATCCGGCGACGACTGGGATGCGGCACGTTTTATAGCATTAGTCAAAGAGAAAAATCCGGACATCATATATTTTCCTACTGCTATCTATCCAAGTCTACTAGAAGAGAATCTATTAAAAGATGTTACCGATTATGCTAGTCAATATGATTTTTCTGAAATCGATACGCCGATTATGGAAAATTTACAAATAATGGGGGAAGGACGACTTTATTTTCTATCAGATTCGTTAGCTTCTCAAGCTATTTACTACAATAAAGATTTATTTGCAAACTATAATATTTCTGCACCAAATGATTTTATGACTTGGGATGACATACTAACACTTGCTAACTATATTACGGAGAGAGGAATAGAAGATGGTGTGACCGGATTACTAACTCCGTATTATGACATGGTTGATTTGTTTTTACTGTATGGGAAGTCTAATGGATTGACTTGGTATAATCCTAACGACGTCGGTACATCATTTAATCATGATGCTTGGAAATCAGTGCTGGAAGTAATTATAGAAAAAAATAAATGGGAGAGCAATTTGCCTGCTACGGAAAAACGTTACACGGAACTTTTTCAAGATAATAAAGTAGCTATGGTTCTGGACTCCTACTTGTTTAAAGACGAGCTAGCTAGAAGTGACTCGAAGATAGATTGGGGACTTGCAACAGCGCCAGTGCTCAATAATGAAACGGATAAGAGTTATTCGGTTACTTTTCAATATTTAAATGGTATAAATAACGCTACACCCCATAGTAAAGAAGTACTTGAGGTGTGGGCTCATCTCAATGGTAAAGACGTTGCGAGGAAAAGACATAACATGAGTTTATTCCGATACACGATCCCGGTTAGATCAAATTTATTAAGGGATGATGAGATGAGAAATATTGCAGTATTTTACAAACTAACTTCTCCAATGTCGCTGCTAAGCATGGAAAACAACTTGCCACGTCAAACAGAAAGTGAGGTAAAGCGGTATTTGTACAGTCAAATGCAGGATATTATTGCCAATCATGTAACGATTGCTGATGCCGTTTCTAATTGGGATGTAGAAATACCTAGTATCATCCAAGTAAAAAGTGATTAATCAAAACATACAATCGGAGGCACTATGAAGAGAATTGTTATTTTTCCTATCTTTTTATTATTAAGTGCGACCTTGTTTGGCTGTACAGTTACTAGTGAACAAGAAAAAGATTACTCTAGTCAGGAGATAACGATCTATGCTTCTGAATCGGAAGAGCAGTTTTTTTATCAATCTTATGGAAATTTGATTTTAGAACATTTCCCGGGACTAGAAATCCGTGTTATCACCCCACCATATGAAATGCTTGGGCAAACAAACGTGGAAGAAATCAAAAAGCATGCTCCAGACTTGATCGTTTCCTATACAAACGATTATAAAGAACTTGTTGCCGATTCCTATTTGTCAAGTATAGACAATTTAATAAAGAAAGATAGTTTCGATATCGATAAATATTCGAATAGCATGATAAGTTATTTAAGAGATGAAAGTGGCGTTCTATATGGATTATCACCTGACGCGTATATTTCTGGAATATTCTATAATAAAGATTTAATTAACCACATCGGCCTCGATCATCCGACTAACGGAATGGATTGGTTTGAGTTACTTCAATTGGCTACACGTTTTACGAATGGAATTGCAGGTTTTGAAAACTCTTCAAACCCAAGTGGATTGCTTATGAACATAGCAGCTACAAACGGCTGGTATTTCATCGATAAAGAAATGAATGAAATTACATTTGAGATTGGGGAGTGGGAAAAGGCGATTCAAACGATTGTTGATTTATATGATGCTAATTCGTTTGTAAAAGGTAGTGGTGATTTATTTTTTCAAGGAAAATCGGCATTATACGAAGGGAATTTATCTTACGTAACTAAACTTTTAGATACTAATGAGTTTACTTGGGGGGTTATTACTCAACCAGTAAATACGAATAGCAGAAATGTCAGTCAAAGTGTCGGCTTTAATCGAGTGTTATCCATACCAACCGAATCAACGCATAGAGAATTAGCATGGGATATTATGAAAGTTCTAATGAGTGAAGAGGCTGCGGAGCATTATGAAGATAATCAACTCTCAACTACGATTTCCACACTAAAAACGCATATGTATAATTACAAGGGCATAAACCTAGAAGCTTTTTGGGAGCAATCCATTAATTCAAGCCCCAATATATTAAATGATGAATTAACGCGGGAATTCATAAATGAGTTCTATAGTTTACTGGACGATTCTCTATATAAAACTATTAATCACGAAATTTCAGTGGAAGAGTGTTTCGAGTTAATTATTAAAGGGGCTGAAGAAGCTTATGACAAGGAGAGATTAAGAAATGCAAACAAATAATCTTACACATCGTAAATTTTTAAAATCGCACGTAGAATATGACATTGGAACTTATATACCAGATGAAATAAAATTAATTGAAGGATTTCCAGAAGAAAACCTAGAATGGCTAAAAAATACTGAGTATGGAAGCATACTTTATTTCACTAGTAATAATTGTACTGCTTGTAATATAAACGTCATGATAGAAACATATTTAAAACACAATAAATTTAGTTATGCATTTTTTTGTGAAGGCTATACTGAAAATGACCTTCAGAGTATACGATCAAAGTATGAAGAGTTAAAAATATATGCATACAACGCTAAGGTTATAGCGGAAGAGCTTAAAGTAAGAAGTGTACCATTTATGCTCGTTTTGAATAAAGTAGGGCAAGTCGTTGCTGCAGGTGTTGTGAATACATATGAGCACTCTCTCGAAATAATGAAACCGTTACTGCGTTCAATTGATAAAAAGAAATGAAGCGAATTTTAAGAGTAATCACGTTATCACTCGAATCATTTATTAAGGTATTTGTATTTAATAAACAAACAGTTATTTTTATAATTATGGCGTTAGTATTTAGTTCTATCAGTATGTATTTTGAGATATTTTTGACTAAAACAATAGTCGATAGTTTATTCAACGGACAACTACAGCTACTCTATTATTCAATAATTGTATTAGTGTTTTTTCAAATATTAAATAGTTATTTAAATAATTTATCTTTTGTGAAAACTACTCAATTAAGTATTGCATTCACCAACAAATTGGAAGAAGAACTGATTGATAATATAAAAAACATTGATTTAATTCATAAAGAAAATCCAAAATTTGGTCAAGTCCTTTTTTATGTGTAAATTCCCTTTAGATATGATCTGCCGGACTTATGACTTGGGTTCGGCTTTCTTCTTCTCTTTTTTCCACGTCCAATATAGGTCCATATCGATGTATCTCCTCTGT
>NZ_JBHUMH010000023.1:0-510 GCF_042684845.1 Paenibacillus yanchengensis
TTACATTCCTTCGTTACACCTATCCAAGGGATGGAGGCCGATGTTGCTGAGCGAACGGGTCTATGCCCTTGAGTAAAACATATTCGGTACTCCGTGCTTTCTTTTATCTAGGTTCCTGCGAATAAACAAGCACACGTAAACTCATTATGGTGGATTATGCTGCAAGTGACATACGGCTAAATTTCTCAGGGATATAAGACTGATTCTGATTCGTCATGGCCACTAATATACGAGTGAGTTTGCCGCATAGTTTGATGATGGAATGGATCTTTTTCATTTTCTTCACTTTTGTATTGTAGTGATGCTGTGCGCGAAACTCTGTATTATTTTTGACCAGATGCAGCACCGCCAGAAACAACATTTTACGCAGTTTGGGACGACCTCGCTTTGTAATGCGAGTCTGACCCTTATGCAGACCGGAGCTGATTTCACTCAGATGCAGTCCCGCTAGTCGCAGGATTTGCTGACCGTGGTCATAGCTCCCCAGATCTCCTGTCTCGGAAAGAATAC
>NZ_JBHUMH010000024.1:0-512 GCF_042684845.1 Paenibacillus yanchengensis
AGTACGTGGTCGTAGACCCGAAACCGTGTGATCTACCCCTGTCCAGGGTGAAGGTGCGGTAACACGCACTGGAGGCCCGAACCCACGTATGTTGAAAAATGCGGGGATGAGGTGGGGGTAGCGGTGAAATTCCAATCGAACTCGGAGATAGCTGGTTCTCCCCGAAATAGCTTTAGGGCTAGCCTCGAGGAAGAGTGTCGTGGAGGTAGAGCACTGATTGGATGCGGGGCCCGCCAAGGGTTACCAAGTCTAGTCAAACTCCGAATGCCACAGACATGTTACTCGGGAGTCAGACAGTGAGTGCTAAGATCCATTGTCAAGAGGGAAACAGCCCAGATCATCAGCTAAGGTCCCCAAGTGTGTGTTAAGTGGGAAAGGATGTGGAGTTGCACAGACAACCAGGATGTTGGCTTAGAAGCAGCCACCATTGAAAGAGTGCGTAATAGCTCACTGGTCGAGTGACTCTGCGCCGAAAATGTAACGGGGCTAAACACACCACCGAAGCTATGGCA
>NZ_JBHUMH010000025.1:0-560 GCF_042684845.1 Paenibacillus yanchengensis
TAGATATCAGTCCTTGCTCTTGCATGATACGACTAATTCGTCGTCTCGATACGATTAAACCGCGTTCTTTTAACTTTACTTTTATCTTTCGTGTGCCATAGACTCTTCTGTTTTCGTGAAAGATAGTAATAATAGCTTGAATAATGTCGTTTTCAGATGGTTTTTCTTTTGCTTCATAATAAAACGTACTTCTTGCGATTTGTAGGACGTTGCACATTGCTGATACCGAGTACTTATCACGATTATTCTGGATGATAGCTACGATCAATCCATGATCAGCGCTGCTTGCTTTAAAATGTCATTCTCCATCTTAAGTTGCTGAATTTCTTTTCGTAGTGTGATAAGTTCGTTTTCTTCTGCGGATCGATTATCCTTTTCTTTGAAAGAACCTGTAGCTTGCGCTTGTTTAATCCATCTATCTAGTGCTGATGAGGTAAGCTCATATTCTCTTACAATTGACGCTCTAGGTTTTCCATTTTCATAGAGATCAACCATCTGTTTCTTAAATGCTGCTGTGAATGTTCTTCTTTGTTTGGACATGGTAGTAGTTCCGCTCCTTC
>NZ_JBHUMH010000026.1:0-580 GCF_042684845.1 Paenibacillus yanchengensis
AAGGTGGGGTAGATGATTGGGGTGAAGTCGTAACAAGGTAGCCGTATCGGAAGGTGCGGCTGGATCACCTCCTTTCTAAGGAAATACCCTTCTCAGTAGAAGAAGGATAAGGAAACGTAAGTTTCCAAGCCGATTTAATCGGAACACCATTGTGCAAAACAAGAATCTAATACATTCGACTTGATATTCATTTGTTCAGTTTTGATGGAATTTGCTTGGGGCCATAGCTCAGCTGGGAGAGCGCCTGCCTTGCAAGCAGGAGGTCAGCGGTTCGATCCCGCTTGGCTCCACCAAATTAGATATTATAAGCAATGCCATCTATTGCACCTTGAAAACTGGATAGGAACAAACAAGCAAGACACATCGAAGCTGAAGTTCAAGCGTGTAGCGATGTATAAGTGCCTTATGCAAATAAGTACTTCTATATGGTTATGCGAACCTTGTTCATGGCAATATTGCTGTGGCAAGATAATATATATGTAAGTCTAGGTTAAGCTAGTAAGAGCGTACGGTGGATGCCTAGGCACCAGGAGCCGAAGAAGGACGTGGCGAACAACGATACTGCCTCGGGGAGCTGTAA
>NZ_JBHUMH010000027.1:0-609 GCF_042684845.1 Paenibacillus yanchengensis
AAACCATTGATCCTGTTATACTGCATTTGCGAAACCGTGCTTCTATTATTGTTGTCCAGCTCATAAAGGCTTACTACTCGGCCAAATTGGTCGTATTTCTCCATCGTTGCGTTACCTATGGCATCTTTGGTCGTTACTTCTCTATTGGCATCATCATAGGTAATCGTTGTCGTTGCACCATTAGCCATTGTAGATAAAGTCGGACGTGACCAGACGTCGAACTGTTGACTCTGTTGATGTCCAAGTGCATTTTCAGATAATACCATTCTACCAAATTCATCATATTGATAGCTAGATGATCGTTTCATTTGCCCAAATGGTCGGTTTGTGGCGTTTTAAAAATACCAAACAAAGAAGAACCAATCTGGTTTCGAGCAGAGCTTTAAGACTTATGAATGCGAAGACTGTAGCGGTTGTCCGTTCAAACCTAGCTGCACGAAAGCAAAGGGCAACCGGTCGTTCCGACGATTCTCCTTACGAGGGTTGGAGAAAGTTCACGTCGAGTTTGGAATTGTGGCTTTAGCCCACAATCTACTGAAGGTGGCGGGTATCCACTTCGCTACATTCTTGCAAAAGCAGGTACGAAAAAAGGCTAGTCGGAAAACTTCA
>NZ_JBHUMH010000028.1:0-693 GCF_042684845.1 Paenibacillus yanchengensis
AGCATCCCTGTAGGATAGAGATAGGCCGGACGAAGGCACTATTCTATCTTAGGAGATGCTCTACTATGAAGTTTAAACAACGTGACGCACAAAATCAACGTATAGAACGAATTACTACAAATCATTTGGTTATCGGTGTGGATATCGCAAAGGAAATACAAGTTGCACGCGGAGTAACCTATCGTGGTATTGAGATAGGGATTCCATGTTCATTTACAAATGATCGCTCCGGCTTCGAACAATTTCAACAATGGATGCAGTCCATACAGCGACAACATGGTAAAACGGAAATCATCATCGGGATGGAACCCACTGGCCACTATTGGCTGAACCTGGCTCACTGGCTTCTTGAACAAAAGTATGAGGTGGTTGTGGTAAACCCTTAT
Source organism: Paenibacillus yanchengensis (assembly GCF_042684845.1). NCBI lineage: Bacteria > Bacillati > Bacillota > Bacilli > Caryophanales > Paenibacillaceae > Paenibacillus > Paenibacillus yanchengensis. The sequence goes on from NZ_JBHUMH010000028.1 coordinate 387, forward strand.
CATGTCAAATTAAGTAAAGAAAACCGAGACAATTCACCCACAAAGAACGATGTCAAAGATGCGCTGGTCATCGCGGACATGATCAAAAACGGTTACTTCTCTCCACTGCGCTTGCCTACTGGCAAGTTCGAAGAACTGCGGATTCTTTTCGGTAGCCGTGAGTTTGCTGTTAAACAATTGGTTAGCATCAAAAATCAGGTGCAAAGATGGTTGGACATTTGGTTTCCCGAATACCATCACGTTTTTAAAGATTGGACCTGTAAATCATCGCTCGCGACGCTCCAGCTCTTTCCGCTACCGGCGGACG
>NZ_JBHUMH010000029.1:0-868 GCF_042684845.1 Paenibacillus yanchengensis
CAAGCAACGATCTATGCATATGATGTATTCGGGCAGCTGACATCTGTTAAAAATGCACTAGGAGAAACGACAACTTATCATTACGATCAATTAGGACAACACATTAAAACGACTTATCCTGATGGTAAGGCAACAAGCAAAGATTATGACCAAGCTGGTAGATTAATAAAAAATGTGGATGCATTAGGTACAGCAGAGAAATTTTATTACGATAAAAATGGAAATAGAATCAAGTTAATCGATAAGCGTAAACAGCAATTCACGTACGCCTATGACAACAGAAATAGATTGCTATCCAAGCAAGGACCTTCTGAAAAGATAGCCTATCGTTATTATAACGATGGTTCTCGTGCTTCGATGACAGATACGACAGGAACAACGAGTTATCAATATGATCCGCATACTGGTGATCTCACTACGATGACGTTTGCTGATGGAAAAACGATGACTTATACGTATAATAAGCTAGGTCAACGAATAAAATTAAAGACACCATTTAATGATGAAATCGGCTATTCCTATACGTCTGTCAATCAGTTACAGCAATTAAAGTGGAATAATATAGTAGAAGCTGATTACGAATATTATTTAAATGGACAAGCGAGGAAAGAAGAGCAAGGCAATGGAGTGAATGTAGAAAGAACCTATGATCAGTTTAAATTAGCTACGTTACAATACGAAAATGAAGCAACCACATTAGGTCAACAGTATCTATATAACTATGATCAAACTGGTAATATAACGAATCGTCAAGCAACCAAGCAAAGCGCCGTCATGGAAGATAACACCTTTACTTATGATGCGTTAAACCGTATAGCGACTTCTACCTTATTCGACGAAAGTTATACGTATGATAAACGTGGTAATC
>NZ_JBHUMH010000030.1:0-952 GCF_042684845.1 Paenibacillus yanchengensis
AAGAAAATGAGCTGATCGCTTTAAGAAAAGAGAATCAACGTCTAAAAATGGAGGTGGATATTTTAAAGCAAGCCGCGCTGATCATGGGACGAAAGTAGCTATCATCCAGAATAACCGTGATAAATACTCGGTATCAGCAATGTGCGACGTCCTACAAATCGCAAGGAGTACATTCTATTACGACGCCCAAGAACGGGCTACTGAGGACGATATCACTGCAGCTATTGTAGATATCTTTCTCAAGAATCGAAAAGTCTATGGCACACGCAAGATCAAAGTGAAGCTTCGTGAGCGCGGATTCATCGTCTCCCGACGCCGCATTGGCCGTATCATGAGAGAGCAAGGACTCGTTTCCACCTACACGGTGGCGCAATATAAGCCCCATAAATCGGCGTGTAACGAAGCGGCGACGGCAAATGTTCTAAAGCGGGAGTTTGAGCAAACGGAAGCTAAACGCTTCGTTGTCAGTGATTTGACATATGTGAAAGTCCATAGCCGATGGCATTACGTTTGTGTACTGGTGGATCTGTTTAATCGAGAAATTATTGGTCATAGTGCAGGCCCGAACAAGGACGCGGCCTTAGTTTCACGCGCGTTTGCGAGTGTTAAAGGTGATCTAAGTCAGATTCAATGGTTTCATACCGACCGTGGCAGCGAGTTCAAAAATCAAAAAATGGATGAACTCTTGGAGACGTTTGAGATTGGCCGATCACTAAGTATGAAAGGCTGTCCTTACGACAATGCTGTGGCTGAAGCCACATACAAGATCATGAAAACAGAGTTTGTGAACCAGATCACCTTCCAGAGTCTTAAGCATTTAGAATTGGAATTATATGATTATGTGAACTGGTTCAACAAGCATCGCATCCATGGAACCTTAGGCTATTTGACGCCTGTTCAGTATCGCCAAGAAGCCCTTAAAAAAGTTGTCTGATTTACTGTTGACAATCCA
>NZ_JBHUMH010000031.1:0-1088 GCF_042684845.1 Paenibacillus yanchengensis
ATTGACTGCTCCAATCCATTGTTACTAACGGTTTCTATCCCTTCATGTCGTTCCATCTCATCCGAGTTATCTGAGATCCTGCGAATAAGCGAGCATGCGTGAGTAATCCCGTTCAAATTGAGGGAGTAGTATCCAATTATATACAAAAAATTAAAAACTATGTAAACATACATGCTGAGCAAAAGGGGTATGCTTATAAATAGCTAAATGGAATGATGACATTTGAGCTTTATTATTTCAATACTTATTTATATAAGTATTTTTCACGACCATCTTGAAATCCGAAATATCTCAGACAATAACCATCTTTATATCGTGTAATTAGTTGTTCGATTAACGGATCATTTTCAAACTGAATATATCCTGTTAAATAGAGCACAATCAGAAATTCTTCGAAACGATCATTGCCCAAATACATTTCCTCTTTATCCATTCCCCAAAAGACATCACTTTCAAAGGCTAGAAGATCTGACGCGCCTTGATGTGTACCGCCTGAATGATAAATATTGTCTTTTGAATTTATAATATAGTTAATTTCAATCGGTTCCATCATATCTTCTACATTGTTTAGCTTCATTAATTCTTTAACAGCTTGATCATCTCTAAATATATAGGCAGTAACTACCGTTTCAAACTCTGCATGAGGATCAAACTGTAAACCTGCAAAAAGATCGATATCTACTTGTTGGGCTAAATACTTTGTTGTAAGCCGTTGATGTATGTCTTCTAGCGTAAAGCGATTAGGTATGTTTAAAGTAAGATACTGGTTATATAGTTTTTGAATATCAATGTGCATCGTAGATACCCCTTTTCATAAGTATGTAATAGTGGTGGGAATAGTTAAGGAGAATATGATGTGATCCTACTTATGACTCTATGATCGTACGGGTTTGATAGATTTGATCGTGTATACCCTTCGCTCAGTACTATATAATATTTTCCAATAATGTGCAATGTTGCATACTCCCTCAATTTGAACGGGATTACTCACGCATGCTCGCTTATTCGCAGGATCTCAGATAACTCGGATGAGATGGAACGACATGAAGGGATAGAAACCGTTAGTAACAATGGATTGGAGCAGTCCA
>NZ_JBHUMH010000034.1:0-1749 GCF_042684845.1 Paenibacillus yanchengensis
AGACCTGCGGTAATATGTCAAGTGAAAAACAGTTAGAAATTTAATTATCAAGGATCAATTTTCTTTAAAAAGGCAACAGGAAAATAGACCAGCAAGTAAATGTAAATTACTGGTATATATTCAAAGGATAAAGAAGCTAGTTATGCTTCCTGTATTATCGCTCCTTTGGGCGTGTAAATTTGGTTTTTGCGTAGTAGCGCATCCACCAAACGCACGAATTTTCTTGCGGTTAAGACGAGGGCTCTTTTATGTTGATGCTTCGGTACTTCTTGATATTTTTTTGCGTAATACTGACCGTATTCAGGGATCTGCCTTCTTACCGAGTTGGCGGCTTCAACTAAGTAATAACGGAGATACTGATTACCATTACGGGATAACGAAGTATCGTCTGCTGTAAAACGACCAGATTGATGTTTACGCCAATAAAGTCCTGCGTATTTAGCAATTTTTGTTTCATCTTCAAAACGTTCAATCGGGCCAATTTCTGCGATTATTCCAGCTGCAAATACAGGACCAATTCCTGGTATGGTCTGCAGTGTTTGTGGCAAGCCTTTCATCAATCGCTCTATCGCTTTTTTTAATTCTTTCTTTTGTATTTCGAAAGTGCGAATTAAGGTGATGGAGGTGGCGAGTATCGTATCTATGGAGTCTTCCACCACTTTATCTAAACGATAAGAGGAACGAACAGCCTTTTGAATCGAATTTGCAACATACGTTGGATCTGGAAATCTGTTTTTGCCTTTGGTTCGTAAAAAATCAGCTAAATCGTCAAGAGGCATGTTAGATAGTTCATCTAAGCTATAGCTTTCAAGAAAAAGATCCATCATTGCTTTACCGAATACGGAGGAGTCGACCTCTTCTGTAAACGTATTGCACTTGTAGCTTAGATACTGTAGAAAACGTTGCTTTTCTTGTGTGATTTGCCGAACAAGGTGGTAACGTGCGCGCGTTAATTGTTGTAGGGCAACGTACTGTTCCTCTTTTACGATAGACATAGGTAATCTACCGAATCGCAGATAATCGGCGATGATAAAGGCGTCGATTTCATCGGTCTTATCTAAATCATTGTAGCTTTTCTTGAAGTTAGCTATCTGTCTAGGATTCATGACGAAAACTTGTCCCCCAAGCGCACGAAGCGATTCATCATGATGCAGAAACATGGATGGATGGAAACTATAGACACTGGTAGATTCAAGTCCAATACGTAGTTTGCCAATAGACTTATCTCGTGCTGTATTTAAAATCTCATCTCTGAGTTTTGTAGCACCTGGTAAATCATTATTGACCGTAAAAGTTTGTAATTGCTCTCCTTGACCGTTTAAAAAACAAACCTTGATATCAAAAGAACTAACATCTAAACCAACGAATAAATGCATAGGATTAACACTCCTTTCGATTTAGAATCATGGGAACTTGTTACTTGGACGTTCTGAGATATCCCTAGTGTGGACGCCGATCAGCAGCCTCGTTTATGAGTACTCTCCTTGCATCGAAAGCCGCCCTAGAGCTACTAACATCTAGGTTCGAACATCAAGGGGTACAGCCTGCGTGTAGGAAGGTCGAAACGCACACTGGGAAGCAGTCTCTTGGTGCGGTTAATCCGCAAGGAGGAAAAGAATTGTCCCAAATGATCCTAAGACCATTATCTAGGAATATCTCGGAACGTCCAAGTCGATTGACATAAAAGCAGGTTAATAAGTAAGGAATTAATGGGCGGAAAGTAACGCCTAAACATAATATACGAGGAGG
>NZ_JBHUMH010000035.1:0-1828 GCF_042684845.1 Paenibacillus yanchengensis
ATAGATACTCGGAAATTAAATGATTAAAAATGAGCTTTCTGGAGATTATAAACTAGTTTTAAGAGGAATGGTTGGAATGTTGAAAGTCAATGCAAAAAATGTACAACAAATAAACCACATGAAGTGGATTTTTTGAAAAATATATTTTAAGATGACTTTATAAGGACAGAAAAGATTGAATAATCGGGTTGAGAGCCGAAAAGTTATTCTTCTTTGCTTCCTTTATCCATGCATCGGCATGCTGACACATGCCGATGATATACGTACGAATATTCCAATGTCTTGAACTCCTTCCTCTTGAATTTTCCAAACGATAATCCACTTTTTGACGTTTAATACAGCGCTCCACTCCAGTTCGTAAGGCATAGCGTTTACGCCATTCCTTACTGTTACGTTTTATACGTGGAAAGAGACGAGGATTGTCCTTTGTCGCTGTATAAAAGGTTCGTCCGTACTTGGAATCAGAACATGGATTTGGACATGTCCATTTGCCAACGGCAGCTGGGCAACGCCATTTACGCCGATATGTTTTTTGATTCAATCCCCAATGGATCATCTCTCGACCAATGGGGCAAACGGGAACACCTTTCAGGCTTATATCCATTTGTTTGTGTTGAAAATGTTTAGAACGCCTTGGGTTAAGGTCAATGATGGCTGATATATTATATTGTTCTAACATTTCATAGATGGGCAAAGCGTCTAAAGCCGAATCTAAAATGACCTCAGCAAATGTCCAATCTGCATACCAATGTTGGAGTTCGTGAAACGTACTTACGAATAAAACAGCGTCATGTTTACTCGCTCGGTAGAGTCTTGGATAGATGGGTAAGTCATAAGGACTGTCGGAAGCAGATACCATGAACAGGCTTCGCCCATAATAATATTTTTCTCTAGCACTATCCCAGCCATAGTCAGCATCAGAATCAGAGAATTGGCGATTACATTGGCACTTCCAGTTTCCTTGTTTACGGCACTCACAAAGAAACGTACCATAGGCTCTACCACCAGTAACAACGGGGGAGCCATCGCCTAAAATGCTGATGGATGTTGTGTGACCTAATAATCCAGCTTCTGCCGATTTTTGGACAAACAAAGATTGAAAGAGAATTTGAAGTTGATCATGAGCTTTTGGCGTATAGTGTATTGCCTTTCTTTTCAAGGCGCGTTTCACCAATTTTTCAACAATCCTAGGATTTGTAGGTTCTTGTTTCTGATTTTTTTTACCTTTCTTTCTTGGTTTCTTTAGCTTTCTTTGTTTTCTATTAGATAAATGTGGGGTTGAAGCAAGCCAGAGCCGATTGAAAAAATCGTAAAAAGTCCCTACACCAGGAACATGATCAGGAGAAAAACCACTAAGAATCGCAAGAATTGGCGTAGTTTTCAGAATAAACACCCATTGGTCCACACTGGTGACATGTTGATAATGCATAAGCATTAAACTCCGAAGCATATCACAGGGATTGCGCGGTTTTCTTCCTCTAGGATTAGAGGAATAACGGTGTTTTAATAATTCAGCGGTATCGGAAAGATCAATGAAAGAACACCAAATAATCGGTTCAGAGTAAAAGGTTTTTAAAAATGTTTTATCTTTATAGTTTTCATCTAGTTGCTCAATGACAAAGGACAGATAGGATTCATGAGAACGAATATTTTTTAGCATAACAATTCCCCCAATACGAGATTTCTAATGACTTCAATTCAATTATTGGGGTGATGTGAATTTGTCAAGAGGAACCTTCGTTCGCACTCCATATTTAGGGGTGAAACAATAAAAAGCCCTAGTCGAAAGACTAGAGCTAAAGCGGAAATTTAATTTCCGAGAGACTAT
>NZ_JBHUMH010000036.1:0-3469 GCF_042684845.1 Paenibacillus yanchengensis
CGCTGTACCACGTGTAGTTTTACTTCCACAGAAATAGAACTTCTTTTAGACATTAGAAAAACTCCCATCATTAGTAGTAGTAGTTTTTGTTTTTTCTACTGTCTACTATGATGGGAGCATATCATTAACTAGGTTTTACAGCTCTTTATCAAAAATCTATTTGTTTATTGGATAGAACATTTTATTAAATTCCTTAGTATACTCATCACGAATTACTTCCTTCAAATGTGCTATAAATTCATCACTGTTATAATATTCTTGGTAAACATTTAACGCAGCCTGAACCATATTGTTGTAACCATAGACATTTTGCAACTTGGTTTCAAACTTTTCTCTCAATACAGGATAGCTATAACTTAACGCTCTCCTAACATTATACATGACGTTATATAATCTTTTTCTATTGTCTTTTGTAAACTCGTTAACTAAGAAGTTAGTTAATGCAATATTAACCTTATTTTGATCAGCAACATCGTCTGTAGTGAGCTTTAGATGCTCTAGGAATGTAGAAGAAGATGGGTGCGAAAGATCAATGTTATTTCCTTGGAATTCAATCGCTGAAAATAACAAATCGTTAAGTTTTGTTCCTTCAATATCTCCATCAACATAGATTGATATACGTCCATTTACCACTGCTTTTGATATAAATCTAACTCCGGTACGAAGTGATCTAATAAACGCCTCTGCTGTGCTCCAATACAAGTGTTCATTTAGAACGTATTTTATTTTTACTAATTCACGCATTGCTTCAACTCGTTCAACTAACTCTTGTTCGTTATATTTCAACTTCAGTGACCAAGCATTTTCCTTTCCTACATAAAAGAAAGGATTAACTCTTCCTTCACCATCTTTATAAAATCGTTTTAATTGGATCTCAAATAATATATCGACTAGATATTCATATATTGCTTCCTCACTAAGTCTACTAGAAAAATTACCTGCTAATTCTTGTTGCCCTCTAATGATTAATTCATCAATATATATGCTCACATTTTTTGGCTTTGTAGTAATACAACAAACTTTCTCGGCTTTAAATGATTTTTTTGTTTCTGATTCTATTTTTTCAATATCAGCCAAATTATCCTTCATAACATCTACAAATATATAATCATCCATATCTGAAGCGTCACTTTTAGTAATTATTTCATCACTCTGACTAATCCCAATGTACAATTGTATATCTCTATCTCTTATTTCTCTACCTGTTTCGTTTTGATATGAAAAGAGGGAGGATAACGTTTTATCGTCATCCGTCGATACATTATGTTTTTTTAATAAGAGAATGGCATCGACACCTAAATTAATTATCTCTTTTAAGGACATTTCACGCTCATACATAGTAGAACCACTTAACTGAGATAAACCAGGAGTATCCGTTAATTTGAATCTCACTCTATACCCCTTATTCATCCATTGAGCAAATCCTTTGTGCTTCTTGAATGCATTTAACAATTTATCATCCATACCCTGTATATTCACGATTTTCTTCAAAATTAAACTATAAGGATTTCTTGGAGAATGGATTTCATTAATTATTTTTCTATGGTTGGAATCACTTAAAATGAACTCAATAGTTTCCGAATATTCTTCAACATGACTTTGTGCAACATTGTTATACACTCTCTCTTTAAGTAATTCTTTCAATTTATCTAATTTCTTACCCACTAAATATTCAACCATATTTATTACTCGGTTGTATGTATAAAACACAAATTCTTGAATTATACTATCTTTGAATTGAATGACTTCGCTCCATTTGTCTTTTACCTTACCAGTTACGTAATTTATTTGAGCATTAATCTTTTCTTTTTCTCCGTTTAATTTTGCCAGTTGAGAATCTAGTTCAGTAGGATCAACACTACTTAACAATTCCAAACCACTTTTTGTTGATAGTTCTATAAACTTTTCATCATCTTTAAATTGTGTAAGCCGTACAACTCCACTAACAGAAGTTATCAGGTCTTCTGTAAATCTTCCACTCTCAACGTACTTTTTTATTGCACTAAGTTGTAAAGTAGATTTATTCCCATTCTCTATAAATTTCTTATAAACAAATGTAAATACTTCTAAGAGTTTCAATTTTACATCGTGACTACCAATTAAATCATTATAGTAAATAGTCATAATAAGTCGGTTAACATCTAAATCTTGGTCAATTATCGTTACGGTTGGTGTTACAGTATTCTGACCGCCTTTATCTGGTGTAGTATCAATAAACTTTAATCTTGCAGAGATAATCTTAAATAACGTAGATTTACCTACCCCTGAATCACCTGCTACTGCAACATTAATACAATTCAAATAATCACTTAACACTTTAAATTTTTCCATTACTGTTTCCTCCTAATATAATTTCATTATTAGAGGCAAACAAAAAAGAGATGCACTTTTATAGTTACTTAAAAGGCATCTCATATCATCTCAATGAAATTAAATATACTATGCCTTATAATAAATAACTTATACGGCATCTCTTGAATGCCACCATTTACAAAATTCCAGATGCCAATATGACAACACCATAAAAAAATGTAAACACTACTGGTGAAAATTATTAAGACATGGCATAATAATCTTCTCTAATAAAAATAATATAACTGATTTAATTTCAAAAATCAACAACTATTCCCATTTCGATTCTAAGCGATTTAATTTATTGTTCGTGACCAAGGGGTTAGCTTAATCGCTTAGAATCGAAGCGTAAAAAAAGGGAAAGTAGATGGATTATTCCAAATACCTTCCCTTTTAGTTATTTTAGCGTATTTCATTTAATACACATAGCTCTTGATTATATTCCATCACTATCACATCATCTAATAAATGCTTATATGTTTTAACATAGTAATTTGCTAATGACTCATTCTTCTTTACATTTAGATCATAGTTAATAACAATGATGCGAGTTTTACCCTTTGGCGTATGTTGCAGATAGAATACCGCTTCATTTAATACAGACAATTTAGCACTAGGTACATTTCCACTTTCAGTCCATGTATAATTCTTCGTTTTAACAATTATTTCACCGTTCGATGACACCAAATCAAATTTGTGATCTTTGGCAGGATTTCCAACCGGAAAAGCTACTTCAAATTCAAAAGATTGATTATATTTTTCCATCAAAGCGATTCTAACTAATGATTGAAACGATTTACCCTTATCAATGCTTGAAAAATTTTGAGTCATTAAATATCCCCCTATTCAATTATCAAGATTACTAATAGTAATATACTTTACTCAGCTTTTTCTTCACTTATCGGAGCTGACAATGTATCGAGCTTTACTGGATCGGCTATACTAAGTTAGACAGAAAAATTAAGGGGTAGTAGAATAAAAGAAATAGAAGAAGGAGCGGAACTACTACCATGTCCAAACAAAGAAGAACATTCACAGCAGCATTTAAGAAACAGATGGTTGATCTCTATGAAAATGGAAAACCTAGAGCGTCAATTGTAAGAGAATATGAGCTTAC
>NZ_JBHUMH010000037.1:0-6367 GCF_042684845.1 Paenibacillus yanchengensis
ACGAATCGTCAAGCAACCAAGCAAAGCGCCGTCATGGAAGATAACACCTTTACTTATGATGCGTTAAACCGTATAGCGACTTCTACCTTATTCGACGAAAGTTATACGTATGATAAACGTGGTAATCATCAGACGTTAGCGACGGAAGCAACTCCACTGGATAGCTTAAATAGTGACTATGCCTATGATGAATGGGATCGTTTAACTAAAGTAACGACGGAAGAAGGAAAGGTTCAACAGGTAGAACAACTGCAAATAATCTGAATGAACAATTGGCAATGAAAGAAGTTTTATCAACACCACTTAAAGGAGCTAAAGAGCTAACGAAAGTCACTATGACGGATAAAAGATGGTTGGCAAATGATGGATGGACTAAAATGAGCAAAAATGTTAATGGAACAGAGATTCACTATGTGTATAACAAAAAGACAGGACAGTTTGATGACTTTAAGTTTAAGTAAAGGTGGTGCAAAGATGGATGATACTCTAATAAGTACCGAGAATCATTGTTTAACTATGGAACATTTGTATACAGTTGAAGGATATCTAACTTTATCTATAGGTGTAAGGTCTGGAGTATTTGTAGGGAAGTCAAATTTCTGCATTTCAGAGGAGAAACTTGGGTTATTTATTCAATCCATTAAAGAGATAAATGATAGACTATTAGGTGATTCAAGAATGGATGATTATGATTCTGATGCTCATATCATTTTTGGAGCAAATAAGTTAGGGCATGTAGTTGTCTCTGGTCAAATTGGGGGAAGTCATGAGGAACACAGTATGCGATTTAAGTTTACTTCTGATCAAACAATACTGGAGGGGCTTGTGTACCTGCTTGATTCACTAATTTAATTGTGACATATTTTTTCTTGACCTTTGGGGGCGGTGATCCCCAAGGTCTTTCTTTTTACCCCACCCAGTGATGAATTTGGTAGATTAATAAAAAATGTGGATGCATTAGGTGCAGCAGAGAAATTTTATTACGATAAAAATGGAAATAGAATGAAGTTAATCGATAAGCGTAAACAGCAATTTACGTACGCCTATGACAACAGAAATAGATTGCTATCCAAGCAAGGACCTTCTGAGAAGATAGCCTATAGTTATTTTAACGATGGTTCTCTTGCTTCGATGACAGATACGACAGGAACAACTAGTTATCAATATGATCCGTATACTGGCGATCTCACTAAGCTGACATTTGCTGATGGAAAAACGATGACTTATACGTATGATACGCTAGGTCAACGAACAAAACTAAAAACACCATTTGACGATGAAATCGGCTATTCCTATACGTCTGTCAATCAGTTACAGCAATTAACGTGGAATAGTATTGTAGAAGCGGATTACGAATACTACTTAAATGGACAAGCAAGGAAAGAAGAACAAGGTAATGGCGTGAATGTAGCAAGAACCTATGATCAGTTTAAATTAGCTACGTTACAATACGAAAATGAAGCAACCACATTAGGTCAACAGTATCTATATAACTATGATCAAACTGGTAATATAACGAATCGTCAAGCAACTAAGAACAGTGTAATGATGGAAGATAACACGTTTACTTATGATGGGTTGAACCGTATAGCGACGTCTACCTTGTTTGACGAAAGTTATAAATATGATAAACGTGGTAATCGTCAGACGTTAGCGACGGAAGCAACGCCACTGGATAGCTTAAATAGTGACTATGCCTATGATGAATGGGATCGTTTAACCAAAGTAACGACGGAAGAAGGAAAGGAAGTCACTTATCGTTATAATGGTGACAACCTACTGGTGGAACGAAGTGAGGAAGATACGACGATCCGCTATTACTATGACGGTCAACAGATCCTATCCGAAGCATGGGTGGATCCAGATGGAACAGTACGTGAAAAAATAAGTTATTTACGTGGAAATAGTCTAGCTATGTTAGAGACAGCAACAGGGGAAAAAGGTTATTATATGGTCAACGGTCATGGTGACGTGACTGGTATTACGGATAGTGAAGGCGAATTACTCAATGAGTACACGTACGATATCTGGGGCAAACCACTGGAGCATTCCGAAACGATAGAGCAATCTTTCCGCTATTCTGGCGAATATTGGGATGAAGAGACGAATCTACAATATTTACTTGCACGTTGGTATGATCCAAGCATTGGACGGTTTATAAATGAGGATACGTATGAAGGGAATTCAGGTAATCCACTTAGTTTGAATTTGTATACGTATGTGCAAAATAATCCGTTGAGGTATATTGATCCGAGTGGGCATTGGTGTGAATCTGCGGCTAAGGATTCAAGCGGTAAGTCTCTATATTCACACGCAGGTGACTGTAATAGTCCAACATCTAATTGGAGTGCTGACTACAAGCATCATGGTGACCTAATAAGGATGGGGAAAAACTTTGTTGGACCCTTGCGAACGTATAATTATTACACAGAAACTCCAATAGGAGTTATATACAATGATTGGGGAAAATATGGAGATCCTGTTTACCGGAAAGCTCCTACAGACCTACAGGATATATTAAGATCATTTGCATATTCCGAATCGTTTAAGAATGGTATGGCACTGGAATACTTCATAGCAGGTGTTACGTCAGTTAATTTACGCGGACTTGATAAAGTTGTCAAAATACCTAAAATCAAAAAAGCAACTGGTTGCAATTGTTTCACAGAGGGTACAAAGGTTCTAACAAACGAAGGGGAGAAACCTATCGAGGAAATCGAGGTAGGTGACAAAGTCTTAGCCAAAGATGATAAGACAGGCGAGATGGCATACAAGGAAGTTGAATGGCTCTTCCAACGGGACGTTGAAGAAACGTATAGTATAACTGTTGGTGACGAAATCATTACGACAACCGATGAGCATCCGTTCTGGATTGTCAGTAAAGGTTGGGTGGAGTCAAAGAACCTTGTGGTGGGCGAAGTTCTAACAACTTCTGATGGTAAGGAATTGGCTATTGAGAAGATTGAGGTTAAGAAGGAACATAAGACTGTCTACAATTTTAAGGTGAAGGACTTCCATACGTATTTTGTATCGAACCTTGGAGTTTGGACGCATAATAGTTGTAAACCTGCCTTTGTTACAAATAATAGAGTTCCAATCGATAAGGAAACTGCATTAGGTAACGGTGCATTTACAAAAACTAAAATTTCTCCTGTTAAGGGTGCACAAGTTTACAAAAAAGGAGATAATTATTATCACAGAGATACTTTCCATAAAGGAGAGGGCTCTCACTTAGAAGTATACGATAAAAGGGGTAACCATATTGGAGAAGCAGACCCGTTCACAGGAAACCTGATTCCTGGAACTCGAGACCTTGACAAGAAGATAAATGTTAAGTAAGGAATGAAATGGGCAGGACGCGGGAGTTTCCCGTGTCCTGCAACTAAAAGTATTTAATGGGTGGTGTCTAAGTGAGGATAAATCTGCTAAAGGAAGGCTTTATTGAAGATAATGATGTATACGTTCTCGAATGTCTTCAAGAAACAGTTATTGTTAATAACAATTATCTTGGAATCAATTTATATAACAAGAACTTAGAACAACTTAAATCTATTAATATTTTCGAAGGCATATTAATTCATACCGTTTTTAAGCATCCGTATAAAAATGAGGTCATATTATATTGTCCTGATAATCAAGTATTTGTATACCTAAATTTAGAAAAATCATTTCAAAAAGTAGTGAATTTTATAGGTAATATGGATGAGTATGGTTTATCAAGTGTTTACTTTTGGTCAGGAAATGAAGTTCTCTTTTTTTGTGGAAACAAGAAATATTATCGAATTAAAATTGGTTTTTTTTCTCTAAAGGAAATCGACCTGTTAGAACTTGAAAAAGAATATCCAACCTTTTACACAATGTTAAACAATTCGAGTAAGTATCTACTTCATGAAGGTGGGACTGAGATACTAACTTATGAGGACAGAATTAATAATGAAATAATATATTTAAATTATAAGAATAACGTTAGAATTGCATCGAAAATTCCGAATAAGTTAGGTCACGAAGTGATGCATCTAGATAATGGGTTATTTTTATCGGTTCATGAAGAATTTATTCAAGGAATTAGAGAAGGTGTAGAAGTAACAATAATTGAATCAGTCCCACCTTACACAATATTTAAAGCTAGAAAGCAGAATGAACAAAATACAAATTTTATTGTTTTAAGTGGAAATAAATCCAACTCACAACAGTGCATTTTGTCACGATATGAAGTAGAATACTGACTTTTACATTGAGCCTTGAAGGAATTTATGTTCCTTCAAGGCTTTTCTATGACCGACCCAGTGCCGAATGAATAGGGCGGCACGTCTAGAATGAACTTTACCATCATCAGCCCGTATCAAAATTCCATCAAAATTGTGTATGCACACGACAGGAACAACTAGTTATCAATATGATCCGTATACTTGTGATCTCACCACTAAGACGTTTGCTGATGGAAAAACGATGACTTATACGTATAATATGCTAGGTCAACGAACAAAACTAAAAACACCATTTGACGATGAAATCGGCTATACCTATACGTCTGTCAATCAGTTACAGCAATTGACGTGGAATAGTATTGTGGAAGCGGATTACGAGTACTATTTAAATGGACAAGCGCAGAAAGAAGAACAAGGTAATGGCGTGAATGTAGCAAGAACCTATGATCAGTTTAAATTAGCTACGTTACAATACAAGAATGAAGCAACGAACTTGGGTCAACAGTATCGATATGACTATGATCAAGCTGGTAATATAACAAATCGCCAAGCAACAAAGCAAAGCGTAGTTATGGAAGACAACACGATTACGTATGATGCACTTAGCCGTATAGCGACTTCTACATTATTCGACGAAAGTTATACGTATGATAAACGTGGTAATCGATCAGGGAAGTTAATTATTTTTACGAACGTCTCCCTGGTGATAGACATTTCTAGGAAAATAACTCTTTGTACCACATGCGAGTGTAACAACTCCATGTGGTTTTCTTTATGTAAATATTTTAGCTTAGTTGTAAAATGAAATGCAACAGCTAGATAAATTTATTTGCTTTCAGGAAATTTCAATACAATCTAGAGAATCAAGCAGATTCAATTAGAATTTCTTATTATGAAACTCTAACAAATCCAAGTATGGGAGAAATGAATGCAGCTAAACAAGCAGGTTATTTGTTTGGTAGAAAGGTTGATTTAGGTGCGGGATGGAGTTTTAGGGAAGATAGTGGAAGTTCGGGGAATGGTACCAAAGATCATATACACGTCAATGATCCGAAGGGAAAACATTGGTCTCAAAATGAAGACGGCACAATTCATGACAAGAAGAAACATAGCCCAGGAGATCTACCTGGTTGGGTGAAAGACGGTTTAAAGAAAAAGGGTGATTGGGATTGGGACGAAAACAAAAAGAAACAAGATAGATTGTATAAACATTTTAAACCTGGTAATGATCCCTACAACCCTAAAAGTCCAACACCTCCTATAGTACCTGTAGTTCCACGTATTATAGTAATATAATATTTCGAGGAATTTATAATTGTAGAAGCATCGCTGTATACCTTGTTTAAAATAAGAAACTGATATTAATTGGAGGTAGAACATGAAATATTTCAAAAATAGTATTTGGGAATTGATTAATTCCGAAGACCTAGTTGAAAAGAGACAAGCTAAAGAGTTATGGAAGTTGAATGCTAAGATGTACTGGACGGAATTTTTAAAGTTAAGAAAAAGATTACCTAATGGAGTATTTGATATATTTGAAAAAAATGATTTTCATGATTTTGAAATCAAGGAGTGCTTAATTCAACATACTGTAGCTAATGGAAAACCAGCACAGTTTCAACTTAAAATCACTGATGGTTATGAAGAGTGGGTGATTCAATATAGTAATATTAATAAACTTTGTTTTAAATTTGATGATGATAAATGTATAGAGAATTTTGGGATAAATATCGACTGTTGGGGTTATCATGAGTTGTTAGAGATTGATGAGAATAATATTTCTCACGAAATATTATTTTCGTCTGGTACAACATTGTTAGTATGTTTTGAGAATAAGGGATTGTCCGTAGAAAAAGTGAAGTGAAATTGATGCTTATAGTTTGGTAATCGCTGAATTAATTTCAACGGAACTAGGTCTTAACTCAGAAATGGAGGATAACCGATTACATTACTATAGAATTAATATCATAATATAAAGCAAGATGGGGCTGTCCAATAAGTTCCCAAAATAAATAGGTTGGTCGAGAAAACGTGAAGTTTTCCGACTAGCCTTTTTTCGTACCTGCTTTTGCAAGAATGTAGCGAAGTGGATACCCGCCACCTTCAGTAGATTGTGGGCTAAAGCCACAATTCCAAACTCGACGTGAACTTTCTCCAAC